>JALOPD010000178.1 GCA_025454075.1 Desulfobacterales bacterium
CCGGGTGATCTGCACCTTCCTGGTGGCGCAGCTGCTGAACATGTCCTTCGTGAAACTCATCGGCGGCGCGGTGATCATCTGGATCGCCGTCAAGCTGCTCACCGAGGGCACCAAAGAAGAGTGCCACGGCAAGGAGTGCAGCAGCGTCTGGCAGGCGCTCTGGATCATCATCGTTGCGGATCTGAGCATGGGCATCGACAACATGCTCGCCGTCGGCGCCGCCAGCCACGGCAACCTGTTCCTGCTGCTCTTCGGCCTGCTGCTCTCCATCCCGATGGTGGTGTTCATGAGCACCTGGCTCTCCAAGCTCATGGACCGCTACCCGATCATCCTGTGGGTCGGTGCGGCGGTGCTGGGCAAAGTGGGCGGCGAAATGATGATCACCGACCCCTGGGTAAACGGGCTGCTCAATCCGCCGAAGTGGAGCGAGTACGCTGCGATGGCCTTCTTTGTTGTTTTCGTGTGCGTTGTGAGCAAGTGGCTGATCAACCGCCGCAGGAGCGAGGCTGCCCTTGAGCAAGCGGAGGCCCTGCCGACAGCCGGGGTCCCCGCGAACCCCGAAGCGGCTTGACCGAAACTCGAGCATCACCCCGCCGGCGGGAGGAAACGCGTCCTCCCGCCGGTTTTTTATTCAGGCGGGACGAACGATTCGGGCCGGAGGAAACAACCCTGCGACGGTTGACACGGGAAGGCCCGTTTCATATGTTTGGCCGAAACCGAACCGCATGAACTCCTTGCGTTTTTCGGGATTCACAGGCTCGGTGGGGCCGCCCAATGGCGCGACCCATCCTATTCCGTAGGCGGAAGATTCCTTATGGACATCACCGGCGCCGTCTTGACCGTCCTGGGGTTGACGGTTTTCGAGTCCATCACCAGTATCGACAACGCCATCATCAATGCCGAAGTCCTGGCCACCATGCAGGCCCGGGCGCGGCGCTGGTTTCTGACGTGGGGCATCGCGATCGCGGTCTTCGGCGTTCGGGGGCTGCTGCCGTGGCTGATCGTCTGGGTGATGTCGCCGGGTCTCGACCCCTGGCAGGCGCTCACCGCTACGTTTACGGACGACCCGACCGCCCAGAAGGCCATTCAAGACAGCGCTCCGATCCTGCTCATCGGCGGCGGGGTCTTTTTCGTTTTCCTGTTTTGCCATTGGCTGTTCCAGGAGCCCAAGAAGTTCGGGCTGCCGGGGGAGGATTTTTTTGGCCGGCAGGGCGCCTGGTTCTATGCCGTGGTTTCATTGGTTCTGATGCTCATCGTCTGGTTTGCCCTTGAAAGGGACCCCATGCTGGGATTCGGCGCGGTCGTTGGGTCGACGGCTTTTTTCATCACCCATGGGTTCAAACGCTATGCCGAGTCCCAGGAAGAAAGGCTCCTCCACGACCAGACCTCCATGTCGGACATCGCCAAAATCCTCTACCTGGAGGTGATCGACTCCACCTTCTCGATCGACGGGGTGGTGGGGGCCTTCGCCTTCACCTTGTCGGTGCCGCTGATCCTGCTGGGCAACGGGATAGGCGCCGTTGTCGTGCGGCAACTGACCATCTACAACCTGGAGAAGATCAAACGCTACATCTATCTCAAAAACGGGGCGATGTACTCGGTGCTGGTTCTCGGGTTCGTCATGCTGGCCCACGGCTTCGGCATCCACATTCCCGAGTGGGCGGCGCCGCTGTCCACCATTGCCATCGTCGGGTATTTTTTCTGGAAGTCCTGGAAACACGCCACCGCGACCGGTCCATGACCGGTCGCAGTTTCCCTGGATCGCCCCCCTCGGGTTTCTTGGGTGCAACGAAGGTGAACCGATTGGTCAAAGTCATCGCCGGTGCGGTCCTGATCTACGCCGCCTATTGCGCGCTTCTGTTTGTCATGCAGCGGCACATGATCTTCCCGCGTTACATGATCCCCGCACCACCACCGCCGGACGTCGAAACCCTGCGCATCGAGCCCTGGTGGCTGGAAACCTCCTTCGGCAAGGTAGAAGCGTGGTATCTGCCGCCGGCGGCATCTGGAAAACCGGCCCCGGCGGTCATTTTCGGCCACGGCAACGGCGAACTGATCGACTTCTGGCCGGGTGAGCTCCGGCGTTTTTCGGAGATGGGCATCGGCCTGCTGTTGGTGGAATACCCCGGCTACGGGCGCTCGGCGGGTTCGCCGTCGCAGGCGAGCATTGCCGAGGCGTTCACCCTGGCCTACGACCGGCTGGCCGCTCGGCCGGACGTCGACCCCGCGCGCATCGTGCTGTTCGGCCGTTCGCTCGGCGGCGGTGCGGTTTGCGATCTGGCGCTCAAAAGGCCGTCGGCGGCATTGATCCTGATGTCGTGCTTCGAGAGCGTGAGCGCCTTCGCCGTGCGCTACCTGGCACCCGCATTTCTGATCCGCGACCCCTTCGACAACCTTGCGGCCGTCCGCCAATACCAGGGCCCCGTGCTGGTCCTCCACGGGAATGCCGACGAGGTGGTGCCCTTCGGCCACGGGCGGGCGTTGCACGCCGCCGCGCAGAACGGTAAAATGATCGTGTACGAAGCCGGCCACAACGACTGTCCGCCGGACTGGGCGGTTTTCTGGCGCGACGTGGAAGAATTTATGAAGGCGAATGGAATCCGCTGACGCGGATTCCATATAGGAGAGGGTGGTGAAGACTTCATCCCTGGCACGGGGTTTATCGCTCTTTGCGCTGGCAGTCCTTGTGGCGGTGGTTTCGGTGGAGGCCGCCGTGGAGGTGATTTCGCTCAACTACCGCAGCGCCCCGGAGGTGCTGCCGCTGGTGAAAAGCATGCTTTCGCCCGAGGGCAGGATCTCTGCCGACGAGCGCACGAACTCCCTCATCATCGTCGACAGCGAGGAGGCCATCGCCCGGGTCAAGCAATCCCTGGCCGTCATCGACGCCCCCGTCCGCCAGGCGACGGTCCGCGTGCGGTTTCAGGAAAGCGGCCGGCGCGAGGAGCGCTCCGTAACGGGCGGGGGGCAGGTCTCGGGCGACAATTGGTCGGTGTCCACCGGCCGTAGTCCGGGCACCCACGACGGGGTGGATGTGCGCGCGCAGGAACGCAGCGTGAGCCGCAGCGGGAGCTCGGAATACTTCATCAACGCGCTTTCCGGCAGCTGGGCTTACATCCGGGTGGGGCAGGACATCCCTTACACGGCGCGCTGGTCGGACCTCTGCCGGCGCTACGGTCGGACGGTCGCTTTCCAGCGGATCGAAACGGGGTTCGACGTGAAGCCGGTGATTCGCGAAAACATGGCCGACGTGGAGATCGTGCCGCGCATATCCGAAACGGGCACCGGCGGTCGGACGGGCGGGGTGCGGTTTGCCGAGGCGTCCACCCAGATCCAGGTGCCCTTGGGACAGTGGGTGACCATCGCGGGATCCGATCAAAGCGAAAATGAAGTCCTGCGCGCCATCCTGGAGGCCGGCAGCAGCCGGCAGTCGTCCGCCTTGAGCATCCAGCTG
Organism: Desulfobacterales bacterium; assembly: GCA_025454075.1. The sequence goes on from JALOPD010000178.1 coordinate 3,452, forward strand.
TTCGTGGAGGCGCGATGAAGATTTTTTACGATTCCATCAAGCGCAGCCCGGTTATTAAACCGGCGATCAATAAGGGCAAATTCCGGCAACCCATCCGCCTGCGCTTAATCAAGAGTTGGCATATTTGATTGCCGGTTTAATAATCGACCGAGGCATTGCAATGCCCCCTGAAACCACCGTGTGGCTGGTCCGCCACGGCTATGTCCACAACCCGAAAAAGGTCATCTACGGCCGGCTGCCGCGCTTCCGCCTGAGCGAGCGCGGCGTGCAGGAGGCCCGGGCCGCCGCGCGGATGATGTCTGAAACGGCTCTTCACGCCGCCTACAGCAGCCCGCTGCTGCGGGCCCGCCAGACGGCGCGGGAGATCCTGGCCTATCATCCGCAGCTCAGGCTCAGGCGGACGCCGCTTCTGAATGAGGTGTTCACGGCGTTCGAGGGCCAATCCAGCCAAGTGGGGGAGAACCGGCGGGACGATTATTACACCGGCGTGGGGCCGCCCTTTGAGCAGCCGGCGAACATCGTCGGCCGGGTCCTGGCGTTCTTCGAAAATGCGCGGCGGCGCCACGCCGGCAAGAACGTGCTGGCCGTCACTCACGGGGACATCATCCTATTCACTACCCTGTGGGCCCGGGGCCTGGCGCCCAGTCCCGAGAACAAGGCCGACCTGAGCGCCCTCGGATTCAACGGCTACCCCGCCACCGGCTCCCTGACCGCCTTCACCTTCCGCACGGACTCGCCGCACGAGCTCCCGGACGTCCGCTACCTGCTTCCGAACCGATCCTGAAAAAACGCCCACGCCTCGCCGAAGCTCCCCTTCAGCCGAGGGCGCCGGGCGTCGAGAACCACCGCCCCCCCGAAACCCGCTTCCTGCTTGAGATGCAAGAGACGTCCGTCGATGGACAGCCGTGGGTCGCCGATCTCCCCGATGCGGAAAACCGCGTGCGTGAGCGGGCGGGACAGGCCTTCGACGTGAAAGGCCCCGCCCGTGTGATACAAATCGTCGAGGTCTTCAGGCCGGGCCTTCGGCGGCGGCGGGCCGTTCGGGTCGGCAAAGGTGACTTCGGTGAGGTCGAGGCGGCCGTGCCTGGCGGCGAAGACTTCGGTGACCATCAGGCCGAAGAGGGAGTTTTTCCAGGAGAGGACGATTTCCCGGTCGTGTTCCAGGCGGCCGGCGTAGATCAACCGCCCGGAGCCGGCCTCGGTGAGTTCGAGCCAGGTGGACTCCCCCGGGCCGGAGGCCCGCAGGCACAGCCACAGGGCCGCTAATAGCAGCAGCCCGCCTGTCGCAAGACCCAAGACCCGTCGGCGACCCATCCGGTTCAGGACGCCTTTTGCCCGGGGTGCCGGTAAAGATGGAAGGCCACCAGCAGAATGCCCACCACCGCGGGCGCCAGGCCCGAGAGGGAAAAATCGATGGGGTCGAAGGTCATGATACACGCCGCCACGATCAAGGCGGCGCGTGCCAGGACATTAAATCGTCCTTTCAGGTACCCGATGATGCCGACCGACAGGAAGAACAGGCAGAGGGTGCTGTTGATGCAGGCGAGGATGAACCCCGGCAGGCTCGCGTCCAGGATCAGCAGGTTCGCCCCCTCTTTGCTGGCCGCAAAAAGGAACGGCACCAGGAAGGCCGGCAGGGAGTATTTCCAGGCCTGCATCATGGATTTGAAGGGGTTGCCGCCCGTGACCGCCGCCGCCGCCGAAGGCGACAGCCCCACCGGCGGGGAGACTTCCGAGAGGACCGCAAAATAGAAGGCGAGCATGTGCGCCACGTGCATCGGCAACCCCACCTTGACCAGGGCCGGGGCCACCATGACCACCGTCATGATGTAGGTGGCGGTGATGGGCAGGCTCAAGCCGACCAGAAACGAGGCGACCATCGCCAGGAAAAGCGCCAGGATGGGGTTGCCGCCGCTCAGCGACATGATGAGGCTGGAGACTTTGAGGCCGAGCCCGGTCAGCGAGAAGACCCCCACGATCATGCCGGCCGCGGCCAGGAGCGCGGCCACGGGCAGCATGTTGCGGGCGCCCTCCGCAACGGCCTCGAGGATTCGCCGGGGCGTCAGCCACTGGGTGCGGTCCCGGCTCAAATAACTGGAGAGCACCGTGGCGAGCAGGGCCCAGATGGCCGAGTCTTCGGGCGAACGCCCCATGGCCAAAAGGATAACGAGGACGATCAGGGAGATCAAGTGGTAGCCCTGGGTGCGTATCACCGTCCATGCCGACTTGCCGGTGGTCTCAGGGGGGACAAAGTTGTGTTTGCGGGATTCTATTTCCACTATAAAAAAAGTGCCCAGGTAGTAGAGAAGGGTGGGTACGGTCACCATGATGACGACGTCCCAGTAGGGCACGTTCAGGAACTGCATGATGAGGAAAGCGGCGGCGCCCATGAGCGGCGGCGAGATCACGGCGCCGATGCCGCCGGCGGCAATGAGGCCGGCGGCCATGTCGGCCGAGTACCCGGCCTGTTTGAGGATCGGCCACATGACCGGCGTCACCGACATGGTGGTCGCGACCCCGCTGCCTTGGGGGCCGCCCAGCAGGGCGGTGGTGATGAGGGCCCCGCGCCCGGCGCTGGAGCTTTTGCGCCCCATGACGGCCAGGGACAGGTCCAGCCAGAACGTGCCCGCCCCGGCCACGTCCATGAAGGTCCCGTAGACCACGAAGAGCGTCACGAAGGATACGCTCACGGCCAGCGGCACGCCGAAGATGCCCTCGAGCGTCATGTACATGTGCCCGACGATGCGGTCCAGGTCATACCCCTTGTGGGACAGGGGCCCGGGGAAGTAGTGGCCGAAGAAGGCATAGAGCAGGAACCCGACCAGCACCAGGGTGAAGGTGATGTCGACCGCCCGCCGCGAGATTTCCACCAGGAGCACGATGGCGACGACCCCCATGATGAAGTCGGCCGGGTCCGGCAGGGTCGAGCGCCGGATGAACTTGTCCAGGTCCCAGAGCGCGTAGACGATGGTGGCCGCACCCAGCAGGGCCAAGCCGATGTCGAGCGCCCGGGTCCAGTGCTTTTCTCTCTTGGAGGAAGGGAACACCAGCATCGCGAGAGCGAAGATGAACCCCATGTGGACCATGCGAAAGACATAGGTTTCGATCGGGACCACGGCGCCGTACAGCGACCAGGCCACGAACCCCACGTACAGGGCGGTGACTGCGCTCGAAATGAGTTTCATAAGGGCCTCGGTGGGGGGGAGGGTTGCCGTCAGTCGGCGGTAATCGAGTCGTAATATGGATGTGAAACGTCTGTCAAGTATTACTCCGGCAACCGATCGGCGGGGCGATGCCTGCTCGAAGGGGCTGGCCCGAGCATCGGCATAGTAAGCCTGCCCTCCGGCAGATCGGTTGCCGGAGTAATAATAAGGGGGTTAATTTCGAGGTGTCGCGAGAGAGTCTGTTTTTTTGAAACTGCGGACGGTCTTTTAACAGCTGTCGTCGGCTATGGCGGCGCCTCGACGCGGTGGAAGCCTTCCGCGAGCCCGAAGGCCTCGCCGGCCGCCATTTCCCGGCAGCGCTGGCGCAGCCACTCGACGGGGTCGCCGCGGTTGAACTCGCGGACCTGGCTCGCGTGGCAGCGCAGCGCGGCGATCTTGAGGTCGAAGGTCTCCGAGATGTCGGAGCGGAAGTTGATGTCCTCGGTCCCCCAGAAATAAATCTCCCGCACCTTATGGGGCATGAGCCCCTCCGCCAGCAGGTCCGGGTAGGCCAGGCGGTCCCGCGCGTAGGGGAAG
>JALOPD010000030.1 GCA_025454075.1 Desulfobacterales bacterium
CGCCGGGCCGCGTCGATCACCGCCGGGGCCCTGACGCGCTCCACCAGCTGGGCGGCGATCGAGTTCACGCTGCGGGAAAGGGCGCGTTTCAGGATCATCGGCCCCTCGTACTCGCCGCTGAAATTCTTGGGCGCCCAGGGCGGCTGGCCCGGGATCGGGATCGTCACCTTGCGGTCCACGAACACCGAGGCCGGGGTCAGCCCCGCCTTCTCGAAGGCGGCGTAATAGAGGAAGGGCTTGAACCCGGAGCCGGGAAGCCGGTTGCTTTGAACGGCGCGGTTGAATTCCGTTTCCCCGTAATCCCGGCCGCCCACCAGCGCCCGCAGCGCCCCGGAGTGAGCCTCGATCGCAACCAGCGCGGCCTGCGGGTGGGCGTTGGGGTCCCCGCCGGCGGCCGCCGGGACTTTCAGGACCTGGTCGAGCTTTTCCAGGCCGCCTTGAACGGAATCGGCGGCCCACGCCTGCAGCTGCGGGTCAACGGTGGTGAACACCTTCAGCCCGGCGTGGTGGACCACGTCGGTCCCGTAACGCTCCTCCAGGTCCTTCAGCACCAGGTCGAGGAAATAGCTGCCGGCGGGCTCGGTTCTGCCGGGAGGCCGCAGGTTCAGCCGGCCCTGATGGGCCTGCGCGGCCTCCTCGGCGGAGATGGAACCGACCGCCGCCATCCGCGAAAGAACCACTTTCTGCCGCTCCCTGGCGCGCTCGAAATGGCGGAACGGGTTGTAACGCGTCGGCGACTTCGGCAGCCCCGCCAGCAGGGCCGCCTCCGCCAGATTCAGCTGCAGGGCCGGTTTTCCGAAAAAGACCTGGGAGGCCTGCTCCACGCCGTGGGCGCCGACGCCGAAGGCGATCTGGTTGACGTAAGCCTCGAGAATCTCGTTCTTGCTGTAGCGGGCCTCGATCTGCAGCGCCACGAGCAGCTCCCGCACCTTGCGCTGGTAGGTGCGCTGAAAGGTGAAGAAAAGGTTTTTGGCGAGCTGCTGGGTGATGGTCGAGGCCCCTTCGACCCTGCCGGCGCCCAGGAGATTGACCCAGAACGCCTTCACGAGGCGCAGCTTGTCGATGCCGCGGTGGTCCCAGAATCGGTGGTCTTCCGTGGCGATGACCGCCTGGATGAAAAAAGGCGAAACGCGGCTCAACGGCACGGCCTCGCGGCCGCCGATGAGCATGATGCGCTCTCCGCTGGCGGCGTAGATTTCCGTCGGAGGGGTTTCGATGATGCGGCTCAGCGGCTCAGGCACCTGGGGCAGTTCGCGCAGGGTGACGAAGAGGAAAATCCACAGTCCGGCCGCGGCCAGTCCGGCCAGCAGAAGGCCGAAGTAGAACGCGGTTCGGAGGCGTCGCAGCCAGACCGTCATTGGGGCGAAATCCCTTCCAGCGGGCTCTTGGCGGGGCGCGGTGCGGGGCTCTTGCCCTCCAGCAGCGACCGCAGCCGCCAGACCGCCCAGTCCTGCCCCTGGAGAAGCAGGACGCGGCTCTGGGACCCCGTGCGGACTTCAAAACCGATGTCGACGAAGCCCGCCAGCGCCTCGTCGGACAGGCCCACCCGCGCAATCTGCCCCGAGACCTCCAGCAGCCGCTCGGGCTGGGGCACCAGGCCGCGGCGCTCCTCTTCCGCCAGGGACGCCAAGGCGGCGAAAAACCGGTCGGCGGCGTAGACCCGTCCCTGGAAGCCCGGCATGTTTTCCAGGGTCTGGCTCGCCGCGTCGGCTCTTCTCGCCAGCAGCGCCAGGGGCACAGAGGCCACCTTGAACTGCCGCAGCACGTGGTTGCCCGGTTCCAGCAGGTACACCATGAGCCCGTCGGAGGCCTTCTCGAGATAGGTGCGGTTCCAGCGCCCATCGTTCGCCAGGCGCAGCAGTTCGTAGGGGGATATCAGGTCGGCGGCCAGCCCCTGCGGCAGCTTCTGGTACAACTCCCGGAAGTGCTCGGCCGAGAGCATGGCGCCCTGGCCGGGGCCGAGCGAACCGACGATCTCGCTCAGGCTCCCGGCGTTGCGGGCCATGCGCTGGTAGGCTTCCCGATCGCTCGCCAGCCGCTCGACGGCGGAGCGCGCGGACCGGGTCTTGCGGCCCTTCTCCCAGATGGCGCCGGATTCCGGCCGGTCGGAATTGGTCGACACCAGATACGTGCCGATCACCTGCTCGACCCAGTGCAGCTGAAGTTCGGCAAAGATCATGGCCGCCAGCACGGCCCCCAGCAGCAAACCGGGAAGGGCAAACGTGCGGGCCGCCCAGTCGCGCAGGTCTTTGGGTTCCGTCAGCTCCTCCATGGCGACGCATGGTACCAGTAAACCGCCGCCTCTGGCAAGCTCACCCCGCCGCCGGCATCGCTCGGACCGGGCCCGCAGGAATTGACAGCCCGGCCGGCCTCCGGCAGAATCGGAACAGTCGCCTCGCCGGAAGGTTGTGGCGTGTGGGGCCATGCTGTCGCTTAGGAGATGCAGGTTCTGTGTGAAAGGCTTCCAGCGACGGCACCATCGCGGCAGGATGCCGCTCCCACAGAAAGAAAAAAAACTTCCTCGAAAGCGGGCATTGAGAACATGTCGAAAAGGGCGCGATGCGGTTGTTTTGCGATTGCCCTTCTATCCGCCATCCTGAGCCCGACGGCCTCGGTCACCGGCGCTGAGGTGACCGTCTTCGACCGGGTCGGCGCGGTCGGGATGACGGTGACCCTAGTCGTGCGGACGACCGACTTCTTGATGGCCGACGGCGGCCGGTCGGTGAGCATCTCACTGGACGGCGAACGCCTGGGGACTGTCCTGACGGGCGGCGACGGCTACGGCTATTTTCGGCTCGCGCCGCGCCGCGCCGGTCTCTTGAGGGTTTCCGCCCGGTCCGGTGAGACGGAAGCCTCGGGCTGGCTGCTAGTGATGGAGGAGACCGACCGCGCCGTGCTGGTGGAAGTGGAGACCGTGATAAAGGAAATTTATTTGCGGCCCGATGCACGCGACGCCTGCCGGATGGCCTTCGAATCCCTGCGCCGGCGCTATCAGCTGATTTTTGTCTACCGCTTCATGGGCGCCGACTTTTCGCGAAACCGCCTGGCAAAGGAGAGGCTGGCGCCTGCGGTGGTGATTCCATGGAAAGGGGCGGCGACGCTGGAGGGTCTGCGGGAGAAAGCGGTTCAGGTCCACGCCGTCATCGGCTCTGCCGAAACGGTGACCGCCGCCGGAGCCCAGGTCCCGCACCGGATCAGCTTTGAGAAGACCAAGGGGGCCGCCACCGTCTCCGATTGGAGCGACATCGAGAAGATCTTAGAGTAAGCGGACCGGGGAAGATAACGCTTTTTTCAGTCGGCTTATTTGTACTTCCAAATGGAGCCGTCCGCGGCCGCGACGTAGAGCGACCCGTCGCTGCCGACGGCGGCCGAGGAGAGGCCGTTGCCGACGAACGCCGTGTTGTGGCTGATCTCGTGCGCCGGCAGGTAAACGCACTCGGCGGTCACCGCCGGCGAGGCGATGCCGGGGCCGGGGATTCTCAACCGTTGAGGCGCCCCTGACTGCCGGGCGACCGCGCCGTCCCCGGCCTGCACCGCGATCAGCTGCGTTTTCGAGACGGCAAAGACGACGCCCCCCGCCGAGACGGAAGGGGTGGACAGAATGGGCTCGCCGGCGTCGTACTCCCACATTCGAACGCCCGTTTCCGCATCGTAGGCCAGGAGTTTTCCGTCCCGGCGCCCGAACATCACGAGGTTGTTGGGAAGAATGACCGGCGACGCGTGGACGATGCCGGGGTGCGCATTTTCCCAGAGACGGGACAGCCCGCGCCCGTCCCACTCAAACACCCCCACGCGGCACAGGTTGTCCGCCGCGGCGATCAGCAGTTTGGAGCGATTCGGTTTGGCCGCCGGTGAGGGGTCGGGAACCACACCGGCCGGGTCGGTCCCGGGCGTCGACGGCCATGCGGCCAGCAACTGCCAGGACTTGAGCATGCGGGCATGCGATGCGCCTTGGTCGGGGCAGTCGCCGAGGCTGCGGCGGCTCATCAGCTCCGCCCCGGCGCCGGCATCGCGCACCACCGCCAACTCGGAGCGCAGGCGGCCGGGGTCGCCGGTCAGAAACTGCACCAGCGCCAGGGGCTGGCCGGCGAAGGTGAAGGCCTTGGGGGAGCCCAGGGAAACGCCGCCGTCGGGCAGCGCGAAGGACCACCGCCGGATCCCCAATCCATCCACTTTGTGGAGGGAACTCTGCAGGCGCCCGGAGGCGAGCTCGGTGGTGGTGAGGATCAGGACGCCGCCGTCATCGCCGACCGTCGGTGAACCGACGATACTGCTCCGGCCTTCGCCTGCCACGAGGTACCGCCGCCAGCGCACTTCCCCGCTGGCGGCGTCCACGGCCGCAAGCCGGGCATCCGCGGTCCCGGCGTAAACCACTTCAGCGCCCACAGGGTCCCTGCCGACCACGGGCGATGAGCCGGCAACGGCGAGAGGCTCCGATTTCCAGGCGGGTGAAACGGCATAGCCGCTCTTGACGTTGAGAAACCCCTGACCGGAAAGGTCGCCTTGAAAATGCCGCCAACCGGTGGGGGTTTGCGCACAACCTGCGGCCGACAAGACCAGTCCGGCTAGGGCCCAGAGAATCGAACGGCGGCTCATGGCGCCTCTTCTGCGCATGGAGGTTGAAGGTTCGGCAGCGGCAAAGCGGCTGCCGGGTGCCGGAAGACCGATGGGGCACATTAGGCCCCCCGGCACTCACTGTCAACAACCATGCGCGCGACGGTCGCGGAGATGCCTATGCTGACTGAATTGAGGGAGGCATCCGTCCGCTCAATTCAGCTTCAGTCGACCTCTCCCAGTTCGGCCTTCAGGTCTTCGCGAACGTCTTCGCCCAGGGATTTGATGTCTGGAAAGAGGCTGGAAAGGACCGATTTCGCCTTGTCCACGTGGGAGACGGCCTGATCGAGCCTGCCGCCCTCGGCCCGGGTCAACTGCACGCGCCCCCGGATGTCGTCGATGTCGTCCTTGAGGACATCGCACTCGTTGATGACGTTTAGAAACTCCTCGGCTTGCATGAATTTTCCCCTTCTGTGCGGTGATCGCCTTCCTCCGACCACTGGAGTCCCGCCGGCGGCCAACGGTCTGTCCGAAAGCGCGAGCGTTCCGGTTTTCTGGGGATATCGGCAGTTTGGTGACGGCACTTTAGCGGCGGGCGGGGGCGAAGGGGGGGGTGCGGCAGGGCCGCATCGGCGCCGCAGGCACAACGCGGCCTGACGCGGGGGCCAAATTGCTTTTGAGCCGGTTTTATGGTTAGGATGCGCGAATGACGGCGAACCCCACCCCGCGAGAGCTCGAAGACCTGGCCGCGCATCTGGCTGCGGTGGCGGAGGGCGATGTCGCCATCGGCAGACGGCTGGCACCCTACACCTCGTATCGCATCGGGGGCCCGACGGCCGTTTGGGCGGCCCCGCGGTCGGTGCGGGGCGTGCAGCGCGTCATCGAGGCGGTCCATGCCGCCGGCGCGCCCCTCTTCGTCCTCGGCCGGGGCTCCAACCTGCTCGTCTCCGACCGCGGCTGGCCCGGCGTCACGCTTTACATCGGCGAAAATTTGAGCGACAGGCAGTTCTCCGGCGAACAGGCCGAAGCCGGGGCGGGATGCCTGCTGACGGACCTGGTCCATGCCGCCGTGGAGCGCGGACTGGGCGGCATGGAGCTCCTGGCGGGGATCCCCGGCGGCGTCGGCGGCGCCCTGCGCATGAACGCCGGCGCCTTCGGCCGGGAGATCGAGTCGCTCACGTTGGAGGTGTCCGGGTTCACGGACGACGGCGGCCCGTTCCGGGCGGCCCGAGATGAGATCGCCTTCGGCTATCGCCGCGCGCCGGAACTGGACCGGGTGGTCATCACGTCCGCCCGCTTCCGCTTCCAACCGGATGACCCGGAGGCTCTCAGGGCCCGCGCCGAGGAGATCCTGGGGCTGCGGGCCCGCAAGCAGCCCCTCGAGCACCCTTCCTGCGGCAGCGTGTTTAAGCGCCCCCCCGGCTATTACGCCGGCGCCCTCATCGAGGAGGCCGGGCTGAAGGGCGAACGCAGCGGCGGGGCGCAGGTCAGCGCTAAACATGCCGGCTTCATCCTGAACGTCGCCGGCGCCACGGCGGCGGACGTCTACCGCCTGATCCGGCGCATCGAGGAACGCGTGTTCGCGCGCTTCGGTGTCCGGCTCGAACGCGAAGTCTTACTGGTGGGGGATTTCAGCGACTAAATGGATTCCCCGACAAGCCATCCGGAGGCGGCGGCGCCCCTTCCGCCCGACATGCGGCGGTTGACCCGCTTTTTCATTCCCCTCGCGGTGCAGGCGGCCTCCCAGTCGCTGTGCTACCCGCTGGTGGCCATGGTGGCCACCCGGGGGCCCGGCGGGCCCTTGGATCTCGCGGGGCTGGCCCAATCCAATGCCGTCCTGTTCTTCCTGGGGATGTTCGCCATCAGTCTGGTGCCGGCCGGCATGGTCTTCGCCCGCACCCGGGAAGGCTATCGTCAATTCTATCGGCTGAGCCTGTGCGCCGGGGTCTGCGCCACCGTCCTGCAGGCGCTTCTCTGCCTGCCGTGGGCGTCGCACCTGCTGTTCGGGCAGCTGATCGGGCTGCCGCCCTCAATCGAATCCCCTGCCCGGGTCAGCCTGCTGGCCAGCATCCCCCTGCAGCTGCTCTTTTTCTCGCGGATACCCTATTTCGTCGTCATGTACATCGGCCAGGCGACCGGCATCGCCAGCCTGGCCACCATCGGCCGCGTGACCTTGACGGCCGTGCTCTCCCCGCTGTTCTGCATGGCCGGTCTGGTGGGGCCGGTGTGGGCGGTGGTGGCGCTGACCCTGCCCGTGGGCCTGGAGTCGATCGTCTCCTGGGCGTTCGCGCGGCCCTTCCTGAAGAACCAGCCCGCCGCGCCGGAGGCCCCTCCCCGGTTGCGGGACCTCCTCGGGTTCACCCTGCCGCTTACCGGGGGCGGCTATTTCCTCTCCCTGGCGACCGTCGTGCTCGCGGGGATCATGGCCCGGGCGCCCGACCCGGAACGAATGATCCCGGTTTATTATCTCGCGCTCGGCTTAGCCAGCCCGGTGGCTTTCGGGGCCACGCGAATGCAGACGATCGTGCTCGCGTTCCCGCCGGCCGACCGGTTTCAGGGCCAGACCCTGCGGTTTGCCGTAGCCGCCGGCTGCATCCTCGGGCTTCTGCCGCTGGTGTTCATCCTGCCGGGACTTGACCGCTTCTACTACGTGCAGCTTCAGAACCTGGACCCCGCCGACCTGCAGTGGGTGCGTCAAACCGCAGCGGTCCTGACGCTGCTTCCCCTGGCGGTGGCCCTGCGGGCCCAGAGCGAAGGGCTGGCGACCTGGCTCAAGAAGCCCTCCATCGTGCTCCTCGGCCACGGTGTTTTCCTGATCACCGCGGCCGCGGCGGGCGCTGCCGCACTGGGCCTGGGGCTGACCGGCTGCCTCATCGGCGCCGCCAGCCTGCCCCTGGGAAGCCTGGCGTCGTCAGCCACCATGCGCCTGGCCATGCGAAAGTCGGCCGTCACAGGGGCCTGACCCGGATCAGTCCTCCTCCCACTTGATGCATTCGACCGGGCAGGAGCTCATAGCCTCCTCGATGCAGTCCTCCGGACCGCCCTCCTCCTTGGCCACCTCGGCTTTCTCCGAGGCATCGTTGAAAGTGAAAACATCCGGGCACAGCTCGACACAGGTCTGGCAGCCCACGCACTCCTCCGCGTCAATCACCACACGCTTTGCCATGTTGATCCCTCCTGAGTTATAGGGTTGACCGTGAAGTGAAAATCCTCTGCGTCCTTCACGTCATTGCGTTGCGGATTCTTTTTCGCTCACCGCGCCATTCGGCCGGCCGGTGCCGCACCTATGCGGCCCGCGCTCTGTTGCCGTTTCTTCTCCGTTCTGCTACGGTGCCTGAACCCGATCGGCACCGCCTCGGCCGGTGCACCCGCATGAAGGAGAGAATCGATGATCGAAGAACCCGAAAAAGAAAATACCGAAAACGCGTTCGATTTCAAGCTGGACCGGTTGAACCTTTACCAGGAAGAGACGTTCACGGATTTGAAAGTCGGCACCGTCAAGCGTTTCACACCGGTCAAACCCGACGGAACACCGGACAAATCGCGCAAAACCCTTTTCGCCGGCCAGGCCGATCTATACACGCCCCACGGCCCCCTGCCTCTTCAAAACGTGATCCAGGCGAAGGACCTCGCCCAGGCCTTCAAGCGATTCCCCGAGGCCATGCAAGCGGCCATGGAGCGGCTGGTCGAGGAAGCCAACAAGATGAAGGACCAGAAGCCGTCGCCCCTCATCCAGACACCGGAATCCCGCATCATCGTTCCTTGAATTTTGGCGGGCGCTGAAGCGCCCGCCAAAATTCAAACCAAAGGCAAAAGACGACCAGGTTGAGCTGCAATGGACCTTTCACGCGGCTTCGCCGGGGGCCGCCACCGGGTCGAGGGGGCTGCCGGGCGGGTAGGCCCGGGCGGCCAGTTCCCGGTCGAGCATCAGCAGGCCGGACTTGTCGCTGCCCACCATGGCGAGCTGCTCGGCGATCTTGCCCGCGTTCGCCTCCTCCTCGATCTGCTCGTTCGCAAACCACGCCAGCAGCGGCTCGGTTGCATACTCTTTCTCCTGGCGCGCAATCGTGGTCAAGGCGTTGATTTTGCCGCTGATGAACTGCTCGTGCTTGTAGGCATCCTGGAACGCCTCGAGGGGCGACTTCCAGCCGGTCTTCAGCTGTTTGAGGTCTTTCAGAACGACCTTGCCGCCGCGGCCGATCACGTGGTTGAAGAATTTCATGGCGTGCATCATCTCTTCGTGGGCCTGCACCCTCATGTAGTGTCCCATGCCGTCCAACGATTTCGAGTGGAAGTAACTCGCCATGGAAAGGTAAATGTAATAAGATTCGAGTTCGTTTTTGATCTGGTCGTTGATCGCGTCGCTCAACTTTTTGCCGATCATCGGGTGTCTCCTTTTGGGGTTGGAGTAAAAATCACAGCTGCCGTTTTTTCAAGAGCCAATGCTTAGCATCCCGGCCGGGGTTGTCAAATCCGGATATCCCCTTGACTCGAAAAGACTTTTTCGCCTAAAGTAACCGGAATTGTTTAGGTTCACGCGGCGGGCCATCCCGGCGCAAGGCAGGCGACATGACCGAGCAACTCAGCTTGTTCAAACCATCCGATACGCGATCGACGGAAGATCCGGGCGCACCCGGTCTCCTCCTCGAAGCCGCGGACGGCAACGCGCTCGATGAGCTCTTCCGGCTCAGCCGCCGCTGGGGCCGCAACTGCGACTATCTCGACCTGCTCGAATTCATCGCCCGGTTCCCGGCCTATTCCCCGCTGAATTGCTTTCTCATCCATCTCCAGGACCCGGCCGCCACGCAGGTGGCCACGGCTCGGGTGTGGCTGCGGAAATGCCGGCGGCGCATAAAGGCCGGGGCGCGCCCCATCGTCATCCTGGCGCCGATGTCGCCGGTGCTCTTCGTCTTCGACGTCCGGGACACGGAAGGCCCTGCCCTGCCGGCAACGGCTTTCAAAGCCGCCGCCGACCGCCTGCCGCCGAAACCCTACGAGGCCACGCTGCACAACTGCGGTGTCCAGCACATCGCCGTGCGCGAAGCCGCGGCATCCGGCATTCCAGCCGAGCGCACCGTCCGGGTCACGCCCGCTATTCGGAAAAGGCACCCCGAGCTGGGTCTCGAGCCGAACACGCGCTACCTGGTTCTGATCGAGGCCGGTCTCAGCCTGGAGGAAAAATACGCCGCCGTGGCCCTGGAACTCGGGCACCTGTTCTGCGGGCACCTGGGGATCGACGGCGATGCGTGGTGGCCCGATCGCAAGGACCTGGATCTCGAGCGCATCGACATCGAGGCCGCTTCGGCCGCCCATCTCGTCTGCCGCCGCCGGGGGCTTGCCCGCGCCGGCGGCCGCTTTCTGGCCGCCTGCCGTGAAGCGGACCGCGAACTGCCCCCCTTCAGCCTGAATGCCGTCTTCCAGGCCGTGGCCCACATCGAGGCGATGGGCAAAACCGTCTGGAGCAAACCCCGCAAGCACGGGCGCTACTAGCAGAAGGGAAGCCTTCTTCCATCCCATGCCGGAGAAACTCACCGAGATCGTCATCCCCAGGGAAAAGGCCGTGTTCCGGCTCGACGCACGCGGCCGCTGGTGCAATGCCCACGGGGTGTTCCGCAACCGCCGGATCAGCGACTATTTCCACTCTGCCATCCGCCGCGACGAGGGCGGCTATTTCGTCTGCCAGGAGCACGGCGACCACGTCGAAAAGGTCTATTTCCCCTACGAGGACACCGCCCTGTTCGTGGTGGACGTCGACCTGGCCGCCGACATCCGCCTGCGGCTCAACACCCGGCGCGAGGTGGTGCTGAAACCCGCGGACCTCTTCGTGGCGGGCGACAGCCTCTACGCGGCCCTCGACGGCGAGCGGATCAAGTTCTCCGAACGGGCCATGCAGAAACTGGCGGAGGCGATGGAGTTCACGGAAAACGGCTATTTCATCCGCGTAAGCGGCCGGTCTCACCGCATCCATGAGGCGGGCGGCCAAGGGGCGTGATGCGATTTTCGTTTCAGACGACGGCCGGCCGGGCCGAAAACCGAACGGTCTGCGCCATCCTGGCCGAAGGGACCGGCCTCCCGAAACTCAGGATCAAGGATGCCATGCAAAAAGGCGCGGTCTGGCTGACGCGGACCGGCTCCGGCGAGCGGCGCCTGCGGCGGGCGCAGGCCGTGCCGCGGCCCGGCGACGGCCTCGCCATCCACTACGACGCGGAGTTGCTGGCCCGCGTCCCGCCGGCGGCCGTGTGCCGGCACGATGAGGGCCGCTTCAGCGTCTGGTTCAAGCCGGCCGGCCTCATGACCCAGGGCAGCCGCTACGGGGACCACTGCTCGCTGTTGCGACAGGCCGAGCTGTTTCTGCGCCCCGGCCGCCAGGCCCTGCCGGTCCACCGGCTCGATCGCGAAGCGGCGGGCCTGGTGATGATCGCCCATGACCGGCCGTCGGCCGGGGCCCTTTCGCGCATGTTCGCCGAACGCAGGATCGTCAAGCGCTACCACGCGGAGCTGCGCGGCCGGGCCGGCCCCGAATCGTCCGCCGGCCGGATCGACCTGCCGCTCGACGGACGGGCGGCGACGACGGAGTACCGCGTCGCGCGGTATGACCCGGCGACGGACACCTCGCTCGTCGATGTCGTGATGCGGACCGGCCGCCGGCACCAACTGCGCCGGCATTTTGCCATGGCCGGCTTCCCGGTGATGGGAGACCCGCGCTACGGCGAGAACAACAAGAACACCGACGGCCTGAAACTCACGGCCTGGGGCCTGGAGTTCGCCTGCCCCTTCAGCGGCCGGCCCCGGGTCTTTCAACTGGAATTGTCGCCTTGACCCGTCCGAAGGCGATCCCTGCCGTCAAACGCCAAGAAAGGAAACCCGCATGTTCAAAGTCAGCGTGATGTACCCCAACCAGGAAGGCGCGCGGTTCGACATCGACTACTACCGCACCAAGCACATGGACCTTGTCTCCCGGCACCTGAAGCCCTTCGGCCTGGTCCGCACCGAGGTGCTGAAGGGCATCTCCGGCGGCGGCGGCCAGCCCGCCCCCTACATCTGCATCGGCAGCCTCTACTTCGAAACCGCCGACGGCTACGAAAAAGGGGTGGCGGCAAGCGGCGGGGCCCTGCGGGGCGACATCCCCAACTTCACCAATGTGACGCCGGTCCGCCAGATCAGCGAAGTCGTGGCTTTGTAAAAAGCTCACCTTCTGCGTTGCGCTGCGTTTCGCGGTCGCTGCGGCGTACGGAAAGTACGCCTCGCACCGCGAAACTTGCGCGCCTTGAATCTGGGCTTATTACAAAGCCACGCGTTCATATTCCATCGGAGGGTAAGGAAATTAAAAACACCGATTCACATCCGGCGGCCGGGTCATCGCTGAGGGGCCTCTTCCTGCTGGCCGTTCTCAGCCTGCTGTGGGGCCTGGGCTGGCCGGCGATGAAGGTCACCCTGGCCGAAGTCCGGCCCTGGACCTTCCGGGCCGTCTGCCTGATGGCGGCCGGGTCGGCGCTGCTGGCGCTCGCCCGCTCCGGCGGCAGCCGTCTGCGGGTGCCCCCTGAAGACCTGTGGCCGCTCGTGCTCACGTCGATCATCAACATAACCGGGTGGCACATTTTGTCCGCCCACGGCGTCGCGGCCATGCAGGCGGGCCGGGCGGCCATCGTCGCCTACACCATGCCCCTGTGGGCGATCATGCTGAGCCGGCTGCTTCTGAAGGAAAACGTCACCGCGCCGCGCCTGTGGGCGCTGGCCGTCGGGTTCGCCGGCTTGGCCCTGCTGCTCGGACCCGACTTTCAAAAAGTCGGCGCGGCGCCGGCGGGGGTGCTCTTCATGCTGGGGGCGGCCTTCTGCTGGGCGGCCGGGACCGTGCTGGTCAAGTTTTTTCGCTGGCACATGCCGGCGACGCTGGTCATGGGCTGGCAGCTTCTGATCGGCGGCATCCCGGTGGTCGTCGGGGCGTTGTGGCTGGATCCCCTGACGGCCCTCGGCGGCATCTCCTGGAAGGCGGCGGGGACCTTCTTCTATCTCATCGCGGGGCCGATGATTTTCTGCCACTGGGCTTTCTTCGTGGTGGTGCAGCTGTTCCCTGCCAACGTCGCCGCCCTGAGCACCCTCAGCATCCCGGTGATCGGAGTTTTCAGCAGCGCGCTGCTGCTCGGCGAAGCGTTGAGCCTCTCCGAGCTGATCGCCCTGTGCCTGGTGGTCGTCGCCTTGGCCCTGACGAGTTTAGGAAAGCGGTGATGAATTCCAAAGAATCGCCGATAAAAGATTTTGGTGTCGGGCTTTTTTGTAGTAGACTGAGATACTGGTGGCATTTGTGATGGTTATGATTGCAATTTGGATCTGAGTTAATTCAGGCAGGAAATCACGCCTCAATTTTGCGTCATCTGAAACCAGCGGGGTTATGTATTATGGCAATTGTGCGTTTGCTGGAAAGGTTCTTTCGAATTCTTTTAGTCTTTGGGTTCGCGGCTGCGATCCTTACGGCTCGAAGCACCGAGGCGGCCTACCACCGGATCCCCGAGCCCGGTCCACCCACCATCGATAGAGAGGTTTCGGAGGCCCCCAGCGCCAAGGCTGCCGCAGACTTTATGGCACCGTCCGCAGCCGTCGAGTGGACCTACCACAAGACGAGCGACAACCTGCACCCGGACGGCAACGAACAGCAGATGCTGTGGCTGATGAACCGGGCGCGCTCGGACCCGGCCCAGGAAGGCGCCTGGCTGGCAACTCAGAGTGACCCGGACATCGCGGCCGCGCGAACGTATTGGGGCGTCAACCTCACGGTCCTTCAAAACGAGTTTGCAGCCATCCCGGCCAAGCCGCCGGCCGCTTTCGACGTCCGCCTGTACAATGCGGCCAAGGCCCACTCGAATTACCTGATCAGCATCGACGGCCAGACCCATGACGGCCAGATCGCCCGCATCGACGCCGCCGGGTTCGAGTACACCTCGGCCGCCGGTGTCGTGTTTTCGTATTCCGAACACACGGTCTACGGCCATGCCGGCTTCAACATCGACTGGGGCCCTGGGACCGACGGCACCCAGGACCCGCCCGGCCACCGCAACGCCATCATGTCGGTCAGCGGCAACTACACGAATGTGGGCTATGCCGTCGTCCCCGAATTAGACCCGGCCACCGACGTCGGCCCCCAGGTGATCACGGGCAACCTCTGTTACGCCGACACGGCGTTCGCCTACCATTACAACCGCTTTCTGGTGGGCACCGTCTGGGTCGACACCAACGGCAACGACCAGTATGATCCCGGCGAGGGCATCGGCGGCGTGACCGTGAACCCGAACCTGGGAACCTACTACGCCGTCACCGCCGACAGCGGCGGTTATGCCATCCCGATCACCGCGGCCGGCACCTACGTGGTCACGTTTTCAGGCTCCTCGATCTCGGCCCCGGTCACGCGCACGGCCACGGTGGGTTCGACCAGCGTGCTCCTCGATCTGAAATACGCGGGCGGCAACACCGTGCCGGAGGCCAACACGGCTTCAGCCACCTCCGTCGGCAGCGCTTCGGCGGTCCTGCACGGCACCGTCATCCCTAATGGGTCCGAAACGACCTACTATTTCCAATACGGCACAACCAACGCCTATGGCGCGCAGACCACGAGCCGCACGACCGGCATCGATCTCTCGGTAGCCGAAACCGTCACCGGCCTGTCGGCCACCACCACCTACCACTATCGCCTCGTGGCGACCAACGCCTCCGGCACCAGCTACGGCCCCGATCGGACCTTTCAAACCGCCGCGCCCAGTTCGAACTCCAACGGCGGTGGGGGCGGGGGAGGCGGGGGAGGCCCCTGCCTGATCTCGGCCGCGGGCAACGGGGCCGTATGGGGGGCCGCCGACGGGTGGCTGCTCGCCGGGCTGCTGGCAGCCCTCCTGTCGGTCTTATGCGGAAGGGCTTTCCGTCGTCTGAAGCACATCGACATGTGAGTTGCAGATTGGCAGCTGCACCCGATTTGCGGCGTTTCCCCTAATTTCCTCCAAATATTTCCCCAGCCCTCTGGTAAAAAATCCGCCCCCCCAGGGGCGGATTTTTTTAAAGATCCCCTCGTTTACAGCCGATAAGAGTATCTTAGAGAAGGCGAATTGCCAACCCGCGGTTCGACCCCGAAAGGGATCGCCGGCCGGGCCGGGCGAGCAACAAAGGCGTGCCGAAGGACGATGGTATGAACTATGATTGGGCCTTTGCCCGGCGGATCCGGTGCCGCCGGGAAGACCAGCAGCAGTGTCTGCTTCTGATCTCCGACATTTTGCTCCTGACCAAAAAGGCCAGGTCCCTCGGCCTGCTCTCCCTGATCGAAACCATCGAGGCCTGCCCCAACCGTTTTTTGAAAAAAGGCCTGCAGCTCATCGTGGACGGGGAAAAGCCTCACACCGTGCGCGAGATCCTGGAAATCAGCATCATGGCGGGCGGCTTTCGCGGGAGGGAGCTGCTGGAGCGGTGCATCATCCTGGAAGGCCTCATGGGCATCCAGGCCGGGCTCAACCCCAAGAGCATCCAGGAGCTGCTGCTGTCGTTTATAGGGGAAGAGGTCGCGCGGACGTATGAAACCGAGTTCGGGGACGGCGGCGGCGGAAACCTGGACCGCTTCCTAAAGAACCTTGAGCAGTCTCAGCCGCCGAGCGCGGCGCAATCCCCGCTGAGCCTTCTTTTCAGCAAGCTCGGCGACGACGAGATCCGCCAGTGCCTCAAGGAAATCAGCACGCTGGACCTGGCAAAAGCGCTGAAAAACATGAACGCCAAGACCCAGATGCGCATTTTCAACACGCTGCCGAAACCCGGCGCGTTGTTTCTCAGGGAAACCCTGGAGCAGATGGGCCGGGTGCCGCCTTCGGCGGTGGCCGAGGCCCAGGAGAGAATCGAAGCCGCAATCAGGGACATCCGCCGGCGCACGCCCCCGCCGCAAGCGGCCGCCGGGCTCACGGGTCCGACCCCGGTCTGAACCAATGCCGCGCCGGGGTGCGCGCGCCACGTGCGCTCACCGGGCGGAAACCAACGCCTCCTCGCCTTTTTCCAAGAACTGCTTCAGGCGCGCGATGTGGCGGTTTTCCTCCGCGATGATGGCCTCGAGCTGGGCGCGGGTTTCGCCGCGCTCGATGAACGGCGCGATCATCTCGTAGAAGAGGACGGTGTCCTTTTCGAACTCGATGAAAATGGAGACGAGCTCGCCCGGGCCGGCCACCTTTGAAAAGTCCACTTCCCTGAGCGAGAAGCTCTGCCCCCCGATCGCATCCTCGAGGAGCTGTTTTCCCATTTTCTCCAAAAAGGGGTTCTTCCCGCCGGCGGCCAGGCCGGCCTTGAGCCCGGCAAACCAGCTGCCGTGCCCGGCCTCTTCATCCGCCATCCAGGCGAGCATGGCCTTCAACTCCTCGTCGGTTGTCGATTCAATCGCCTTGCGGTAGACGGCCTCGCCGTTTTTCTCCAAACGGATCCCCACATCTATAATATCTTTGGTTTCGAACATCGTCGCCTCGAACGGTGGTTTCAAGTCGGGGGCATCATAGCAGAGCCGGAGAGAAATTCAACCCGCACGTCCCGCCGCCGCTGCCGGGGCGGCCCGGCAGCGAAGCGGATCAGCCACTGATTGTTACATTTTTTTCACAAATACTCGATAGAGGTTGCCGAAGCATATACTACCAATTGATTTCATAACGAAATAAACTATACTTATACCTTGCACGCTTTTTGCTAAAGACTGATGTTAGCCGTTTTAAAAATGAAAGGCGACAACCATGGACATGCTGGACATTCTAGGCGCCATCATCGCTCTCACCGCCCTGGCGAGACTCATTTTCGTCTGAGGCGGAAACCCTGGCTGTTTGGATCGAGGATGCTTTACCGAATTCTCGCTTCGAACGCCGATGCTCCGTTGAACGGACGCCCCTAACCGCCTCCGAACAGGCCGGATGAAACGTAAGCCCGCCGCCCGCCGCGATTGACCCTCAGCCGTTTTCGTACAACCCCGACCCAGCGGAATCATTGACTTCCAAATTCATAATCGGTATCACTTCAGACATGGGCGGTCGCAACATTGCACTGGAATCAACTTCCGATGAAGTCACATTTTTGCAACTCTGTGGGAGCGGCTTTCCAGCCGCGATTCAACCGTCTCAGCCAAGGCTGATTTGGCGAAGCCACCTCATCGAGGCTGAAAGCCTCTCTCACGCCTCGTCGCCGATAAATTGTCGCAGCGTGCCATAACCTATTTCAAGGGGAGGGCCATCCATGACGGCATACGAAAAGCTTGGAGTGTTTTATCTGGGCAAGGCGTTCGACATGGAGTCCGGGAAGATCCGGGAGGAGATGGTCCTCTACGACTCCAAGGACCTCACCACCCACGCCGTCATCATCGGCATGACCGGCAGCGGCAAAACCGGCCTCGCCCTCGGCCTCCTGGAAGAAGCCCTGATCGACAACATCCCGGTGATCGCCATCGACCCCAAGGGCGACCTCCCCAACCTGCTGCTCACCTTCCCGGGCCTCACCCCGGAGGAGTTCCTGCCCTGGGTGGACGACCAGGACGCCGCGGCCGCCGGCCTCAGCCGGCAGCAGTTTGCCGCCAAACAGGCCGACCTGTGGCGCAAGGGGCTGGCCGATTGGGGCCAGGGCCCGGAGCGCATCGAACGGCTGCGCGCCGCCGCGGAGTTTGCCGTGTACACGCCCGGCAGCCGCGCCGGCTTGCCGATGAATGCCCTGGGGAGCTTTGCGCCGCCTCCTGCCGCCGTCGCGGAAGACCGTGACCTCCTGCGTGAACGCATCATGACGACGGCGACCTCGCTTTTGGCCCTGGCGGGCATCGACGCCGACCCCATCACCAGCCGCGAGCACATCCTGCTCTCCACCATCTTCAGCGCCGCCTGGTCTCAGGGCAAGGGCCTCGACCTCTCCGGCCTGGTGCGCGCCGTCCAGGAGCCGCCGTTCGCCCGCGTGGGGGTCATGGACCTCGACTCGTTCTACCCCGCCAAGGATCGGTTCCAGCTGGCCATGCGCTTCAACAACCTTCTGGCCGCGCCGGGGTTCGAGGCCTGGCTGGAGGGCGAGCCCCTCGACATCGGCCGGCTCCTGTTCACGGCCGAAGGCCGGCCGCGCGCCTCCATCTTCACCATCAGCCACCTCGGCGACGCCGAACGCATGTTCTTCGTTTCCAAGCTGCTGAACGAAATCCTGGCCTGGGTGCGCACCCAACCCGGGACCTCCAGCCTGCGGGCCGTCCTCTACATGGACGAGATCTTCGGCTATTTCCCGCCGGTCAGCAACCCGCCGTCGAAGCAGCCCCTGCTGACCCTTCTCAAGCAGGCGCGGGCCTTCGGGCTCGGCGTGGTGCTCTCCACCCAGAACCCGGTGGACCTCGACTACAAGGGGCTCGCCAACACCGGCACCTGGTTCATCGGCCGGCTGCAGACCGAGGGCGACAAGGAGCGGGTGATGGCCGGGCTGGAGGGGGCCTCGGCGGGCAGGCACTTCGACCGCGGACGGATGGAGAAAACACTGGCCGGTCTCGGCAAACGCGTCTTCCTGCTCAACAGCGTCCACGAAAACGAGCCGGCCATCTTTCAGACGCGCTGGACGCTGTCCTACCTGCGCGGCCCCATGACGCGGGAGAACATCAAGGTCTTGACGGCCGCCGGCGCGGCCGTCAAATCAAGTGAGTTGCCTTCACCGGAAACATCTCAGCCGCTAGCGCCGCCGCCGATTGCTGCGGGCGTCGTCCGGGATTCTCAGCCGCCGCTGCTGCCGCCGGGGATTGCCGCCTATTACCTGCCGCCGGAGGAACCCGGCCCGGGCCTTGAATACTACCCGGCGGTGCTGGGCAGCCTGAACATCCACTTTACCAGCGCCAAGCAACGGATCGATCTGTCCCGGCGCCTGGCCTGCGCGGCGCCCCTGGCCGAAGGGCCGGTTCCCCTGGATTGGGACCAGGCCGTCCCGCTGGCCGTGGACCCCTCCGAACTGAGCCCGAAGCCGGCTGCCGGTGCGAGCTTTGCCGAGCTGCCGGCCGAAGCCAAGAAGGCCAAATCCTACGACGCCTGGCGCAAGGACCTGGCCCGCTGGGTGCGCCAGAACTGCGCGCTGAAACTGCAGCGCTCGGACCGTTTTGGGCTTTCCGCCCGCGCCGAGGAATCCAACGCCGATTTCATGGCCCGGCTGGCCCAAACCGCCCGGGAACAGAGGGACCTGGAGGTGGAGAAGCTGCGCCGTCGCTATGCCGACAAGTTCAACGCCTTGAAGGACCGGCTCATGCGCGCGGAGCAGTCGGTCTCGCGCGAGCAGGAACAGCTCTCGGCAAAGAAAGTGGAAACGGCCATCTCCTTCGGGACCGCCATTCTCGGCGCTTTTCTGGGGCGCAAGGCGGTGAGTGCCGCTTCGGCCGGCCGTTTGGGCACGGCGGCGAAATCCGCCGGCCGCCTGCGCAAGGAGAGCATGGACACCGCCCGCGCCCAGGAAAGCGCCGAGGCGGTCAAGGCCAAAATTGCGGAGTTGGATCTGGCCCTGCAGGCGGACATCGACAAGCTGGAGGCCGCCTTCGACCCGGCCGCCGAGAAGCTGCAGGAGGTCGTCGTGGCCCCGACCCCGGCCGGCATCACCCAGGAGTTTTTCGGCCTGGTGTGGCTGCCGTATCGGCGGGACGACCAGGGAAAGGCCGTCCCGGCCTGGCAGGCGGCTTCGTAACAAGCCCAACTTCCGCGTTGTGCGGCGTGCCGCTGCCGCTGCGGCGTACCGGAGTACGCCTCGCGCCGCGGCACTTGCACGCCTTGAATTCGGGCTTGTTACGAAGCCGCCTGTTCAGAATCGAGCCGATGATAGGGTTTCTTGCCATCAAACTGGCAACAACTCATAACGGGTGTACCCCTCTCCAAAAAAAAGCCCTTTCTCGGCGTCAACGCCGAGAAAGGGCTTGAGAAAGGGTCTTCGAGGCTCAACTCGCGGCCAGCCCATGGCCTCACCGCATCAACAGGGCAGATCCGAACCCGACCCTTCCCGATCCATCCTTTTTCAATACTCCACAATAATAATTTTTGCGGCTCGCCGCAAAAATTATTAACCGCGCCCGATCACAAGTTTTAGCGGGTCCACCTCCTCCCGCAGGATTCTCAGCTCCTTTTCGGTGGGCGGCGCGGTGCGGCCGATCTGCTTGGGGACGACCAGCTCGAAGCCCGTCTCGGCCTTCACCTTGTCCAACTCCACGCCCGGGTGCAGGGATTCGACCATCATGGCCTTGGTCTTCTCGTCGAAGCCCATGACGGCGAGATCCGTTACGATCTTGTAGGGTCCGCCCTCCGGCAGCCCCGCCGCCTCCCGCGCGCCGGCGCCGGTGAGGAAGCCCGGCGAGGTCACGAACTCGCACTTCTCGACGAACCGCGACTTGCTGTGCACCGTCATGATCATGGTGCGCCAGCAGAACGAGGCGAAATCGTTGGCGCCGCCGCTGCCCGGGAAGCGCACCTTGGGCTTGTAATAGTCGCCCACGACGGTGGAGTTGATGTTGCCGTACTTGTCGATCTGGGCGCCCCCCAGGAAGGCGTAGTCCACCAGGCCGCGGCTGCAGGTGGTCATCATTTCGGTCATGCCGGCCGCCATGACCGCGCGGAAAAAGGTGCGCGAGTCGCCCACGGAAATCGGCATCTGTGGCAATAAAGGAGAAATCCCGCCGGCCTCGAAAAGGATGATGAGGTTGGGCGATTGGGTTTTCTGGGAAAGCATGGCGGCGGCGCAGGGGGCGCCGGTGCCGACGGCCACGGTCTTGCCGTCCTCGAGGTAGCGCGAGGCCACGCAGATCATCATCTCCATCATATTGTAGTCGGGTGCCATATCCGCAGCTCCTTAAGATGAGTTTTTGGCTCAACGCAAAAATAAATAAGCATCACTTTTCCACCAGGGTCTCCAGCTTCTGCAGCTCCTTGAGCTTCTTCAGGCCGCCGCAGCGCTCCAGGTACTCCTCGAAGCAGGAAACCCCGTAGATGTAGTGGTCGAGGAACTTCTCGAACTCCTTGGGGTCTTTCTCGACCTTCATCCACTGGGCCAGATGCTCTTCGTCCGAAAAATAGAGATAGGGCATGTTGCCGGGGTAGCTGCCGTAGGGCACCTCGACCACGGCGTCCACCAGGTAGAACGGGATCGAGGTGGCGGTCGGGTTGTTGCGGATGGTGAAGTTGTTCACCAGGCGCTCGGCGGTGATGATGAGGTGCTTGGCGGCGCGCGACAGCTCCATGTCGGCGACCGAGATGCCGCGGAAGACGGCGTTGCCGTACATGTCGGCCTCGTGCACGTGGATCACGGCCACATCCGGCCAGAGGGCCGGGACGGCCGCATATTTCTTGCCGGTGAAGGGGCATTCGACGACCTTGGCGCCGGACATCTTGAGGGTGTCGGTCCCCAGCATGCTGCGCACCACGGCAAAGGAGACGCCCTCGGCGGCGGCCTTCAGGCGGGCGGCCAGGGAGTAGTTGGTCCACTCGGTGACCTTGACCTCGCCGGACTCCATGTAGCGGCGGGCGTTCGGGGACAGCCCGCGGGCTTCCAGCCCGACGATGTAAGCGGCGTCCAGGCGGTTGAAGCATTTGCCCGCGCAGAGCAGCTCGAAGTCGTGGGTCGAGGTGTGGCCGAGAAAGCCCATGTTCTTGCGCCGGGCCCTGAGGACCTCGTGGATGATGGCCGTGGGGATGCGGTTGGCCCCGAAGCCGCCGATCCCGAGGTAGCAGCCGTCGGGGATGAATTTCTCCACCGCTTCCTTCGCGGTCGTGCGCTTGTCGACCATGGCCCGCGGCTTCTTGCGGAAGAACTCGCGCGCCTTGTCCGGGTCGGGATCCGTGAAGATCGGGTTGACCCCTTGATCCAGCACTTTCATAAGGTTCTCCTCCAACATCGTAAATGGGTTACATGTGAATTGCCTGAAGCCGCCCACTTGGGCTGTCTGGGTCAGCAATAAACATGCCACTGTTGAAATTGATAAAAAACATCAATTTCAATATGTTAAATAATATACTCGGCCGTAAAACGGTCATAGGTGGCTGAAATGCCGCTCTCCGGGCGTTTGTGGGAATAAGCTGTCTTAAAAAAATAACCACCCTAAATGATTATAAAATGTTTGATATCTCATCCGAAGGGTGGCAGTAAACGAAAACGGTGATTGGGCCGAATGGATAATTTTTGCTACACTCGCTCTTCTTGGTCCTCTCTCCATCAGGCCTTAAGAATAGCCGCATTTTAATCTTAACCAACTATTAGATTTTTTTTGATTAAATTATAAATTGACCTCATAATCATCTGCGACGTGTGCGGCCGCTTTTTTGGGCTTGGATATCCCGATAGTGTATATTATTTGATACTTGATACTTTTTTGATACATTGTGATCGCATTACGCGAGTAGAGCATTTCAGGGCCACCTTTAAACCGCATGATATCCAACACGCTATTATTGAATGCAAAAACAGCGATAGCGCCAGCTCCTGCAACGCCTCGCACCTTTAGACGACGCTATGGCGCAAGAATTGCTTGGCGAAACTACGATAAGATTTGGGTTTCTGTTTTGTGTCATCGTACCGGGGGATATCGGTGGATGTGGCTGCACGCGTCCATCCCGTTTTGATTCCGACCACCTGCAATTCTATCATCGCCTACAGGAGAAGGAGGAGCGCAGTCCATGGACATTCGAGAGCCTGATATCACTCGCGACCAGATTCTGGCATTAAAGGACGAAAACTTCACTGTCGGCAACGTGTGCATCGTCACGGGTGCGGGCACCGGGATCGGCCGGGCGACCGCCATCGCTGCCGCCGTGAACAACCTGATGACCGTCGGCCTCGACATCAACGAGAAGGAAGGCAAGAAGACCCAGAAGATGGCCCGCGACATGGGCGGCCAGATGATCTTCATCAAGACCGACCTCTGCAAGGACGAGGAGATCGTCCAGGCCGTCGCGGACGCCGCCAAGCTGGGTACGATCAAGTTTCTGGCCAACATCGCCGGCCTGCAGCACATCGACTCCATCGAAAACTTCCCGATGGAGAAATACGACCTGATGCAGCGGCTCATGCTGCGGGCGCCCTTCCTGCTCTCCAAGCTCACGATCCCCCACATGCGCAAGAGCAAGGACGGCGTGGGCGTCATCGGCCACATGGCCTCCATCCACGCCCACATCTGCACCAAGAACAAGCCGGTCTACAACATCACCAAGTTCGGCCTGCGGGCCCTGGCCCAATCGATCTCCGCCGAGGGCGAGGGCAAGATCCGCTCCTTCACCATCAGCACGGCTTTCATCAAGACCCCGCTGGCGCTGAACCAGATCCCGGCCCAGGCCGCCCAGCGCGGCATCACGCAGGAGGAGGTGGTGCGGGACGTCATGCTCGGCAAATCGCGCATCAAGGAGATGATGGACCCGATCGAAGTGGCCAACCAGTTCCTTTACGGATTTTCGCACCATGCGCGTTTCCTCATCGGCGGCGACCTGCTGTTCGACGGCGGCGTGGTGTTGACATATTGAGGCGCTTGATCGTACAAAGACGATTCCGCTGCCTGCGCCGTTTTGCGCAGAACAAAATCCCCCTTCGCCCCCTTTGCCATAGGGGGTTGGGGGGATTTTAAAGACGACTTCAAGGGTACCATGTCCGAAACCGTCCAGATCATCTTCGGCATCATCCTTCTCGTCGGGGTGTATATTCTCACCCAGATCGTGGTGGGCTGGCGCATCAAACGGGCCGCCCGGGGCGTCGTCCGGGACCTCGACTTCAAAAAGGCCTACAGCCCGGAGTCGGCGATCGAGCTGCCCTATGCCAAGTCGAACCTGTTCCGCATCGGGCTTCGGGATTTCCGGCCCAAGTCCGTGGCCGCCCTGGTCCAGGCAGGGGTCGTCTCCCAAACGGCGGCCGGCAAATACTATCTAAAGAAGCGCCCGCAGGACCTGAACCTTTAGAACCGGGCGGTGCATCGGCCGCCCCCAACCGTGGAAGGAGGTGATCGCGACTCCAGCGTCTTTCGGCTCGGGGAAAAAACAACCTGTTTGTCGACCCTTAAACCCTTCAGGAGGAGATCTGATGAAAAAACTCGCATTGGCAGTTCTGATCGTTTTCGTGGCCGTGGCCTTCGTCGCCATGGGGCCGACCAGTTCCTTCGCCCAGCAGCAGAAACAGAAAATCGAGAAGTTCGGCGAAGACAAGCGCATCCAGGAGTGGAGCAAGAAAAAATTCGAGACCTCCACCAAGACCTTCAACCTGCGCATGAGCGACCCCTGGTCAGGTCTGAACTTCCACGACATGGTCATCCACTTCGCCGACACCGTGCGCGCCTGCTCCGGCGGCCGTCTCAACATCAAGGTCTTCCCCACCGGCGCGATCGTCCCGGCCATGGAGATCTTCGAGGCCACCTCCAAGGGCACGCTCGACGCCTTCCACTCCTGGCCCGGCTACTGGAAGGGCAGAAGCGAGGCTTTCGTCGCCTACGCCTCGGTGCCGTTCGGACTTGACAACGAGGGCTACAACATCTGGTACTACGAGCGCGGCGGCAAGGCCATGTTCGACGAGCTCTACGGCCGCTTCGGGATGGTGCCCTTCTTCTGCGGCAACGTCGGCATGGAGATCGGCATGCACTCCAACAAGCGCGCCACGAAGCTCGATGAGTTCAAAGGCATGAAGGTCCGCACCGTCGGCTGGTACATGGACATCCTAACCAAGATGGGTGTCTCGGTCACCCCGCTGCCCGGGGCCGAAGTCTACCTGGCGCTCGAGCGCGGCGTCGTCGACGCCGCCGAGTTCAGTTCGCCGTCCGCCAACATCCCCGCCGGGTTTCATGAAATCACCAAGTTCGCCATCATGCCCGGCGTGCACCAGCCCTCCTGCCAGTTCGACGTGGTCTTCAACAAGAAGAAGTGGGACGAGCTGCCCGAGGACCTGAAAATCATCGTCGAGACCGCCGCCAAGGAGACCCAGTTGTGGTCCAATGCCTGGCAGGAGAACCTGAACATCGAAGCGATCAAGATCATGGAAAAAACCACCGAATTCGTGAAAATGGACGATGCGGCCATCGTGGCCTTCGCCAAGGCGTCCTTTGAATACCTCGACGACTTGGCCTCCAAGAACCCGGACGTGAAGAAGGTCCTGGACTCCCAGGAGAATTTCAAACAAGAATACGCCAAGTGGCGCGACCTGCGCGGCCGGGTGGCCCCCTGGCCCAAGGCGGACGTCCTGAAAGGCAGACTGACCCAGTAGTGCTGACGTTCGTGCCCCGCGGCGTCTTCCGGCCGCGGGGCATTTGCCTTCGCACCCGGAGGAAAGGACCCATCCCATGCTGAAAAAATTCGTTTACACGGTCGACGCCCTCAACCGGTTCGTCGGCCGCTTCACATCCTATCTTCTCATCCCGCTGGTGCTCGTGGTGTGCTACGAGGTGTTCCTGCGCAAGCTCTTCAACCTGCCCACGGTCTGGGCCTTCGAGATGACCGTCTACCTCTACGGCTTCCACTACATGATGGCGATGGGGGTGACGATGCTTTACGACAAACACATCCGCATCGACATCATCACCCTGCAGATGCCCCAGAAGATCCAGCTCATCCTGCGGCTGGTCACCTTCTGGCTGGTCTTCGTGCCTTTCGTCGGCGCCATGCTCTGGGCCGCCACGGGATACGCAGCCACCTCCTGGATGCAGTGGGAGCACAGCTGGAGCGCCTGGAAGCCGCCGCTCTACCCGTTCAAGACCGTGATGCCGGTGTCCCTCGCCCTGCTCTTCATCCAGGGGTTCGCCAACTTCATAAAAGAATGGTACCAGTTCAAGGGGGAGAAGATATGAACCCGGAAACCTTAGCCATCGTCATGTTCTTCACGCTCTTCGTGGGCCTGATGCTGGGCCACCCCCTGGCCTTCACCCT
>JALOPD010000555.1 GCA_025454075.1 Desulfobacterales bacterium
CTCATGAAGCTTCTTGGACTTGAACTCTGCGACGCCGGTATTCTGGTTGCCGGCGGCGAACCGCCGCAGCTGCTGCGGATCGATGAGGACTCCCTGGAAAGCCCGGGCTTCGCCCTGCCGGAAAAAAAGGCGCTCACCACCGGCATTGCCGCCGAACGCCGGGCGCGGCTGTTCCCGCGGCAGATCATGAACCGTTTCTGGGATTCGCTCTCCACCGACCCGCTCAACCCTCCTCTGCCGGCCGCCGGGAACCAGGCGGAAGTGGCCTGCGCCCACCTCGCTCAGATCTGGAGCCAGGCTCGCCGGTTCGGAAACGCCCTGGTGATCGCGGTGCCGGCCGGATTTCAGCGAACCCAACTGGGCCTGATCCTGGGGATGAGCCAGGAGTTGGGCATCCCCGTGCAGGGGTTTATCAGCCTGCCCGTGGCGGCGGCCGATCCGGGCCCGGAAGGCCTGCACCTTTACGTGGATGTGCACCTGCATCGCTTCGAAGTCTCCATTCTCAGGGCCGGGGGCCGCCTGGAGCTCCAGGAGACGCTGGAGGTAAACGAGAGCGGCCTGGAGGGGCTCTACAAGCTCTGGTCCCAGGCGGCGGCCAACGAGTTTGTGCGCACGACCCGCTTCGACCCATTTCACAGCGCCGAAACCGAACAGGAGCTCTACCGCCGCCTGCCCTCGGCGCTGGCGGTGCTGCAGAAGGCGCAGGCGACGACCATCGACATACCGGCGGCGCATTCCACCTACAGCGTAAACCTGCTCCGCGGCATGATCCTGGAGACCGCCAAGCCGGCCTACGACGAACTGCTGGCCGCCGTGCGCAATGCCCGGCAGCGCGGCTCGGCTCCGGAAACAACAGCGGCCGTCCAAGTTTCACAGCGGGTGCCGCCGCCCTGGCGCTACCCGGCCTGTGGCATGAGCTGACGGGCGGGCGGCAGCCGACCGGTGCCCCATTTTTCACCAGCCGCCCCTGGAGCGCCCCGGGGCGTTCGCCGGCAGCGAAACCGACGGCGCCCATGCGGCAGCCGACCCATCTTCTCTACCGGAGCATAGCCTACCCCCTGGCCGAAAACCCGCTCACGGTGGGAAAGAGGTTACCGGCCGGAGGCCGAGGCATCCGCATCGAGGCCGAGGCCGGAGGCGTCGAGCCGGAACATTGTGCCGTTCACCTCCAGGGTGAAACGGCCGTGCTCACCGATCTCAGCGCGAGCGGCACCTTTGTGAACGATCGGCGGGTGGACGGCCGGGTGTCGCTCACGGTCGGCGATACGATCCGCTTGGGGGCCGCCGCCGACGCTGTTGTCGCGATTGCTTGTTTGGACCGCAATGAAACGTAGGAGACTCAACGTCTTCAGCCTCTCCTTCATCGACTGCATCTGCTGCGGCCTGGGGGCCATCATCCTGTTGTTCGTGGTGGTCAACTCCCAGAACAGCGCCGAGCGGCTGCGCGTCACGGCGGAGTTGGCCTCCGAGGCCGATCGCTGGGAACAGGAGGTCCTGGAAGGTCGGCGCCAGCTCGTCGAAGCCCGCAACAGCCTCGATGAGATTACAGCGGAGCTTGTGAAAACAGAGGGGATTTCCCGCAAGCTCCTGCAGCCCCTCTCCGAGAAGCGCCTGGAGCTGGCCGACCGGGACAAGCAGACGATAGCCTCCCGCGAACACCTCAACAAACTCAAAGCGGATATCCGCTCCCTGGAAGAAGAGGTGAAGCGGCTGCAGGCGGGAGCCAAGCGCGAGGAGGAGCTGGGCCGGAACCTGAGGCCCTTTCCCGGGCAGGGCGACCGCCAGTACCTGACCGGACTGAAGATGGGCGGCCAGCGCATCCTGATCCTGGTGGATGCCTCCGCCAGCATGCTGGACGAGACCGTGGTGGGCGTCATCCGGCGCCGCAACATGGGAAGCGCCGAGAGGCTGCGCGCCCCCAAGTGGCGGCAGGCGGTGGCCACTGTCGACTGGCTCGCCGCCAATCTGCCGCCGGCCAGCCACATCCAGATCTACGTGTTCAATGAGTCCGCCGTGCCGCTGCTGGAGGGGGGGGCGTGGGGTGAGGCCGGGGACATCGACCGTCTGAACCAGGGAATCGAGAAGCTGCGCCGCCTGACGCCGGAAAAAGGAACGAGCCTCATCAACGCCTTCGAGGCGGCGGCCCGGATGTCGCCGGCTCCGGACAATCTCTTTCTGCTGACCGACGGCCTTCCGACCATGGGCAAGGACAAGACCTGGGGCAACCGTGTCTCGGCCGACAAGCGCCTGAGCCTCTTCCGAGAAGCCGTGAAGCGGCTGCCAGCCGGGCTTCCGGTCAACACGGTTCTCTTCCCCATGGAGGGGGACCCCATGGCCGCCAGTGAATTCTGGCGCCTGGCGGTCGACACGCGGGGCTCCTTCATGTGTCCGTCAAAGGATTGGCCGTGAGAAAAAAGGAGCGCGACATCGAGGCCTTCAGCCTCTCCTTTCTCGACTGCATCTGCTGCGGATTCGGGGCGATGATCCTGCTGTTCGTGCTTTCCAAGTTTTCGGCGCCCCAGCAGATCGAGACCGCCCAGGTCGATCTGAAGGCCCGCATCGAGCGGCTCCAGGAGGAGCTGTATGCGATCCGGGGCGAGACGCAGATCCTCAACCGCGAGCTTACCGCCCGACGCGAGCAGCTCTCCCAGGAAAAGAAGCGGCTGGCGCGGCTGCAGGGCGACCTGTCGGACATCGAGGGCCGGTTTGCCGCCTCCAAAGGGGACGCCGAGGTCCAGAACATCATCGAGGGGCAGCTCGCCCAAGCCCTTCAGCAGCTGACCGAGGAGCAGAAGCGGCTGATGCAGCAGCAGCCGCCGCGCCGCAGGGCCGACGGCCAGGTGGGCGGGATCCCCGTCGACAGCGAGTACGTCATCTTCGTCATCGACACCTCCAACAGCATGCAGCGCGGCGCCTGGCCCCTGGTGCAGCAAAAGCTCCAGGAGGCCCTGGAGGTCTATCCCCAGGTCAAGGGCCTGCAGATCATGAACGACGACGGCATCTACATGTTTTCCCAGT
>JALOPD010000556.1 GCA_025454075.1 Desulfobacterales bacterium
GAAAGCGATCGACCGCTATTCGAAGGACTACATCGAGCTGCAGACCAAGGACAAGGTCAAGTTCTACAAGACCCCCGACCCGATCCTGCAGAAGCAGCTGGAGGTTTTCGACCAGGTCGCGGCCAAGAAGGCGGCCGAGAACCCCCTGTTCAAGGAGATCCTTGAATCGCAGAGAGCATTTGCCGAGCGGGCGGTTGCCTGGGACATGGACACCAACGTCAGCCGGCGCATGGCCTACAACCACTACTTCGCCAAGAAGAAAAGCTGAAGCGTTGGCGACATTATTCATGGGCCATCCGGACGCGGACCGCGTCCGGATGGCTGATTTCTGATTGGGATCGGCCATGCAAAAATTGCTGCTCACCGTCGACAAGATCAGCACGTTTGTTGGCAAGACGTTTTCCTGGCTTATCGTGTCGCTCACCTTTCTGATCACCTACGAAATCTTCTCGCGCTACGCGCTCGACGCCCCCCATGCCTATGCCTTCGATATGATGCTCCAGATGTACGGGACCCTTTTCATGATGTCGGGTGCCTACGCGCTTTCGAAAAACAGCCATGTGCGCGGCGACGTCCTCTACGGATTCTTCCCGCCGCGGCTGCAGGCCGGGCTCGACCTGACGCTCTACTTCGTTTTCTTCCTGCCCGGAGTGATCGCCCTCTGCTGGGCCGGCTATGACTATGCCGGCGAATCCTGGGCCATCTGGGAGCGTTCGAGCATTACCACCGAGGGTCCGCCGATCTACCATTTCAAGACCGTCATTCCGGTCGCCGGCGCCTTCATTCTGGTGCAGGGCATCGTCGAGATGATCCGCTGCGTCCTCTGCCTCAAGCATGGTAAATGGCCCTCGCGCCAGGAGGACGTCGAGGAGGTCGATGTCGACAAGCTCAAGGAAATGGTCAAGGTCAAGGACGAGGACATCGCCAAGCTCGATGGATTCGTGACGGCCCGGAAGGAGGGCGGCGCGTGAGAAAGGAAGTCTGGTTCGGGCTCTCGATCATGGCCATGGTGGTGATCGGGGTGTTCTGGATGATGCCCCCGCCGTCGCAGATGACCAACGGCCACCTGGGCCTGCTGATGCTGGCCATGCGGCGGTAACCCGCACGCTCGATCTGATGGTGCAGCGCGCCTATGCGGTCATGAACAACGACGTGCTGATTTCGGTGCCGCTCTTCGTCTTCATGGGCTACCTGGTCGAGCGCGCCAACCTGATCGAGCGGCTCTTCAAGAGCCTACACCTGGCGACCTCATCCATTCCCGGATCGCTGGCGGTCGCCACGGTCGTGACCTGTGCGGTTTTTTCCACCGCCACCGGCATCATCGGGGCGGTCGTGACCCTGATGGGCCTGCTCGCCTTTCCGGCCATGCTCAAGGCCGGGTACAACATCCGGCTGGCGGCGGGCGCCGTGACCGCGGGCGGCACGCTCGGCATCCTGATCCCGCCCTCGGTGCTCCTCATCCTTTACGGCGCCACCGCCGGCGTATCGGTGGTGCAGCTCTATGCCGGGGCCTTCTTCCCCGGCATCATGCTGGCGACGATGTATGTCCTCTGGATCATTCTGAATGCGAAACTCAGGCCCGGCATCGCGCCGCCGCTGTCCGCGGAAGACCAGCGCGTGGACCTGCCGAAATTCGCAGAAATCATCTCCAGAACCAGCAGGAACGTCATGGTTGGGTTGATCGGCGCCTTGAAGGGCCGGCGCAACGCCGATGTCCCCTTGAGCACTCTGCTCAACCATCTCGTTATTGCCTTGCTGCCGGCTCTGGCGGCCGGCCTGCTCATGGGCTCGATTTATCTGGCCGCGACGGCGCCGGATTACGTGGTGCCTGAAGGCTTGGAAGAAATGGGTTTCGAGACCCAGCAAGACTCAGCCGGGGGCCTGGAGGAACCGGAAGAGGCCGGCGGGCTTCAGGAACCCCCGGCCGAAAGCGAATCGGCGGAGCCCGCAAGCCCTGGAACAGCGGGCGAAAGTTCGAAGTCGCCCGTGGAGGTGCAGCCGGATAAACCTAAGACGACGGAGGTAGCACCGGGAGAGCGCAAGCCGGTTCCCTTCGCCTATTGGGTCACGCTCGGCATCGTCGCGGCCGGGCTTCTGATTTTCTATGCCATCTTCACCTTCGTGCGGCTCGAGATCTTCAAGATGCTGCTGAGTTCGTTCTTTCCACTGGCGCTCCTGATCCTCGGGGTGCTCGGCTCCATCGTGGTCGGCCTGGCGACCCCGACGGAGGCGGCGGCCATGGGCTCCTTCGGCGGGTTCGTGCTGGCGGCCGCCTACCGGCAGCTCACCTTCGGCCGGGTCAAGGAAGCCGTGTTCCTGTGCGCCAAGACCAGCGCCATGGTGTGCTGGCTGTTCGTCGGCTCGGCCATATTCGCCGCGGCCTTCGCCCTCCTCGGAGGGCAGGAGATCATCAACACCTGGGTGAAGTCGCTCGACATGACGCCGGTGCAGTTCATGCTCCTGGCGCAGGTGATCATCTTCCTGCTCGGCTGGCCCTTGGAATGGACCGAGATCATCGTCATCTTCATGCCGATCTTCATCCCGCTGCTGTCGCACTTTAATATCGATCCGCTCTTCTTCGGCCTGCTGGTGGCGCTCAACCTGCAGACGGCCTTCCTGTCGCCGCCGGTGGCCATGGCCGCCTTCTACCTGAAGGGCGTTTCACCGCCGCATGTGTCGTTGAACCAAATCTTTGCCGGAATGATGCCTTACATGGCGATCCAGGTGCTCGCGCTGATCCTGCTGTATCTCTTTCCCCAGATCGGGCTGTGGCTGCCGTCGCTGGTGTATCAGGGGTAAAAAAACCATGAAACCGAAAATATTGGTAACCCG
This sequence comes from Desulfobacterales bacterium, assembly GCA_025454075.1. Next base: position 2,833 of record JALOPD010000556.1, read on the forward strand.
TGAGATTTTCGACGATGTGCTGGAGTATCTGCGGCAGCACTTCGAAGTCACCCACAACCAGGCGGACACACCCATGGACGCCGCGACCCTGGCCGCGAAGCTGGCCGACAAGACCGGCGTCATGACTACCCTGGTGGACCGGGTCGACGCCCAGCTCCTTGCGCGCTGCCCGCAGCTCAAGGCCGTGTGCAACATCGCCGTGGGCTTCAACAACATCGACCTGGCGGCCTGCTCCAAGGCCGGGGTCATGGCCACCAACACGCCCGGGGTCCTGGACGACAGCACCGCGGACTTCACCTGGGCGCTGATCCTGGCGACCGCCCGCCGGGTGGTGGAGTCCGACGCGCACCTGCGCGCCGGCAAGTGGAA
>JALOPD010000031.1 GCA_025454075.1 Desulfobacterales bacterium
TAGCATGGCCGGACGGCGGCCGTGGAAAGCGCCGGAACCCTCCATGTCGTCGTCATCGTTGAACACTTGGTTGGAGAAGAGCTGGGAGACCGGAGAGTAGTCCTTGCCGACCTTGAGCGCGGCGTTGTCCGCAAAATTCCACACGCCGAAGGCGCGGCGAGTGTTGACGGTGTTATCGCCGCCATCGCCGCCGTTGGTGGCCCTAAGGGCCAGCTCGATCTGCCCGCTCACCTTGTCCGCCTTGACCTTGGCGCCCATGCGCGAGTTGCCCTGAAAATTCCATTGCAGCCCCCAGTCGTTGTCCTCGCCGTTGACCGGGGTGTCGCCGAAGTCCTGGTACACATAGAAGGTGCTCATGCGCTGGCTGCCGTAAAAAGACCAGTCGGCCGCGATGGCCGGAGCGGCCAGTAGAAGAACTGAAAACAAGGCGATTGCTCTCTTCATCTTCGTCTCCTCCCGGGTGTCTGTTTTTCGATCCGGTTGCATGAGAGTCGGCGTCACCGCGTTCCCCGGCCAGCATTCCGGTAGCTTTATTGCTTAGTACTGCCCATTTGTCAATATACCCTTGTCGAGCCGGAGACGGGTCGGGCAACCTCCGAGATGTTCGACAAAACGGCTGTCAATTTAATGACCCGGGAACAGGATGGTTGTTGCGCAGGCGATATCCCTTGTGGTGGAGGTTTTAGGCTTAGTCTTCCTTGAGACGCGTGCGGATCTCCACCTCCGATGTCAGGGTCCTGTGCACAGGGCAGCGGTCAGCGATCTGCAGCAGCCGCTGTTTCTGCCCCCTATCGAGCGGCCCCTCGATCTCGATCTCACGCTCGATGCGGTCGAGCATGCCCTCCTCGATGTCGCAGGATTCGCAGTCGGAGGCGTGGATCTTGGCGTGTTGCAGCCGGACGGTGGCGGCCTCGAGCGGCCAGCCTTTGCGGTCGGCGTACATCCGCAGCGTCATGGAGGTGCAGGCGCCGAGGGCCGCCACCAGCAGGTCGAAAGGGGTCGGCCCCTGGTCGGTCCCCCCGACCCGGGTCGGCTCGTCCGCCAGCAGGCTGTGGCGGTTGGCGAGAATTTCCGTGACAAAGCCCCCGGGTCCGGTGCGGGCCGTGATGCGGGGGTCGGCCGCCGGCTCTGCGGCGGCCTTGGCCGGGGCGATGTAGCGTTCGGCCCAGGCGGCGATGACGGCGCCGGCGTAGCGGGAGTCGGCGATGTTAGAGAGCAGATGGTCGGCCTGGTCCAGGGAGACGAAGCTCTTGGGGTGGCGCGCGATCTGGAAGATCCGTGCCGCGTTCTCGATGCCGACGATGTCATCGAGCGGCGAGTGCAGCACCAGCAGCGCGCGGTTCAGGTTCTGGATGACGGCCTCGGTATCGATTCCCTTGAGGTCGTCCAGAAATTTTTTCCGCAGCGTGAAGGTGCGGCCGGAAATGTTCACATGGGCCTCGCCCCGGGCGGCGATCGCCTGCGCGGCGGGGCCCAGGGTCCTTGAGACGTGCCGGGGGTCGGCCGGCGCGGCGATGGTCACCACCGCCCTGGAGGAGGGGATGGCGGCTGCGGCCTGAAGCACCGCGGCGCCGCCGAAGGAGTGGCCGATCAGCAGCCGGGGGCCCTCGAAGCGGGCGGCCAGGAAATCGGCGGCCGCCACCAGGTCCTCCACATTGGAGAGAAGGCTCGTGTCGGCAAAGTCCCCGCCGCTTTCGCCCAGGCCGGTGAAATCGAAGCGCAGCACCCCGATCCGCTCCCGCGTGAGGGTGCGCGAGATGTGATAGACCGCCTTCAGATTCTTCGAGCAGGTGAAGCAGTGGGCAAACAGGGCGTAGGCGACGGGCGCGCCGTCAACCGGCAGATCGAGCAGGGCCGACAACTTCTGCCCGCCGGGACCGGGGATGTCCAATTTTTGAAGCTGCATCATTTTTCTCCGTTGAAAAATTGGCTGCGGCTCGCCGAGGCGCGCACCCCGCCCCGCCATCCCTCGAACAAGCGCTGCCCTATTTGAGTTCCGGCCTGAAAAATTCGGGCCGGACCGCGGCGGCGATCTCCTCCGGGAACCCCACGCAGATGCTTTCATTGTAGAGGGTTCGCAGCGCGGTCGTGTCCGGGGTGGCCAGCACCGAATTGTAGTAGATGCGCGGTGAAAAGACCATGTGAAGCCGCGCGAACTCGTCTTTTTCGGTGCCCGGGAAAAAACAGACATTGAAATTGTAGATGCCCATTTTGTCGTAGGCCGCCATGGCGGCCGTGAGTCCCTGCGCGATCCCCTTCAGGTCCTCTTCGGTCAGATCCAGCAGGGTCCGGCAATTTTCAACGACGGCCACCACGTCGCCGACGACGCTGAAGGGCGCAAAACCTGCCAGCCAATCGATGCGCCCCATCCGCCCGAGGTAGCGGCTGCCCTCGGCCTTCTCGGCCGCCACCAGGTCGTCCCAGTAGGTGCTGCCGTGCCGCCCGTAATAGGCCTTGGCGGCGGCCAGCTCTTCGCGCAGCTGGTTCGGGGCCGTCGAGCTGGCAAACACCTGCAGGTGGGGGTGGATGAGGGAGCTGCCGGAGGCCGGCATGTAGTTCCAGCTCAGCAGATGGTAGACCGATTCCGGGTGGCGGATGGCGCGGGCGCGCTGGAAGAAATCCATGGCCAGCCGGATCCCGCCGGCAATCCGCTGCGGCTCGAATTCCGTCATGGGGATGTAGTGGCGGCGGCCGAGGGTGGCGACGGCCCCCAGGCCGTCATAGGGGGCGATGTTCGGGAAAAGCACCTGGTCGTCCCGGAAGAGGCGGCCCTCCGGCGCGATCTCCGCTGGGAAGCAGGGGGTGACCTCGAGCACTTTCTCCGGGCAGAAGGGACAGGTGTTCCGGGAGGCGTCGATCAGCCGGTTGATGTCGGGTTTTTCGAACGTGAGACGCCGGAAGTGGCAGATGCGGGCGGTCCGGCCCGTGAGGGGGTCCGTGCGGACCTCGACGGGGATCGATTTGGCCTGCATCTGCTTTGCGGGGTCCAGGATCAGCGCTTCTTTTTTGATCACTTCGAATTTCATCCGAGTCCTCCCGGGTTTCAGTAAAAGGCCTCCGAGTAGACGAGAGACCCCTGAAACCCCTCGTCGATCAGAAGCGTGGCATCGCGGATCATCTCCTGGCGGCCGCACAGGTAGAAATCGCAGGCGCGCCGGGGCAAACGGTTTTCGATGTAGCCGGTCACCCGGCCGGCATGGTGCGCGACGGGTGCGGGGCGGCCTCCGGAAAGGCAGGCCACGTAGGCGGCCGCCCGAGTTTTAAGAAAATTATGATAGTACAGCTCCTCCGCCTGCTCAACCCCGTGCAGCAGGGTGAAGCCGGAGACCCCGGCGGCGGCCATCGACCGAAACGGGGCAACGCCGGTACCGGTCGCGACGAACACCGCCGACCGCGGCGATGCCTTGAACGTGAAATAGCCGTGCGGGCCGGTGAAGGTCAGAGCCGCGCCCTCGGGGGCGCCGGCGAGCTGCGGGGAAAGCAGCCCGCCCGGCACTTCCCGGATGCACAGCCGGAGGGTTTCCTCCGCCGGAGCCGAGGCGATGGAATAGTCTCTCCATGCCTGGCCGAGTTTCAGCCGCACGCACTGGCCTGGGGCAAAGGCAAACCCCGGCGGCTTCCGGAGGGAGAGTTCAACTGTCTTGGATGAGAGAATGCGGCGGGCGATGATCCGTGTGTTGAAAAGGTTGCCGGCGTCCGGGTCGGAGGACGTCGGGCTCACGGCTTCCATAAGGAGTCCTCGATGCCCTGGCGGCGGTTGATGTGCCGGGCCAGAACGAAAAAGCAGTCGGACAATCGATTCAGGTACACGATGGCCCGGCCGAGCTGCGCCGCGGATGCGGCCGGCAGCGGGTCGGCGGAAAGCCTCACCACGCGCCGTTCGGCTCGCCGGCAGACGGTGCGGGCGACGTGGGCCCAGGCTGCCGGCGGGCCGCCGCCCGGCAGGATGAAGCCTGTGAGCGGAGGAAGAGCGGCGTCGAGCCGGTCAATGATTCGTTCCAGCGCCGCAGCGCCATCCGGGTCAAGCGGCGCCAGGCTCTCGGCGGCCGGGGCGCCGGGGGAGGTGGCAAGCCATGCGCCGATGTGAAAGAGATCGGACTGGATTTTCTGAAGTTCTTGATGCAAATCCGGCCAATCCCGGGGCAGGGCGGCGATCAGGGCCCCGATCACCGAATTGAGCTCATCCAGGTCGCCGTAGGCCTCGATGCGTTCGTTGTCCTTGGGCACCCGTTCGCCGCTGAACAGGCTGGTCTTTCCGCGATCGCCGCTGCCCGTGTAGATTTTCATCCATTCCTCTCTATCCGGCGAGGATATGCCGCATGGTCGGTCCGTCGATGTTGCCCCCGCTGAGGATGACGCCCACGCGGCCCTGGGTGGGCACTTTCTCGGTCAGCAGGGCGGCCAAGCCCAATACGCCGGAGGGTTCCACCACGAGTTTCATGCGGAAGAAAAGAACCCGCACGGCCTCTTTGATGGCCTCTTCCGAAACGGTCGCCATGCCATCCACGAACTTCAGCACCAGCGGAAACGTCAGCCGGCCCAGGGACGGCGTGCGCGTGCCGTCGGCGATGGTCGGCGGGTTTTTGACCGTCTGCAGCGTTTTGGAATGGAACGACCGCGCGGCGTCGTCGGCCAGCTCGGGCTCGACTCCGATCACGGCGCAGCCGGGGTTCAGCCCCTTGGCGGCGATGGCGCAGCCGCTCAGAAGCCCGCCGCCGCCGCAGGGCACCAGCAGCATGTCCAGGCCGTTCGCCTGTTCGCACAGTTCGAGCGCCGAGGTCCCCTGGCCGGTCAAGACATCGAGGTGGTCGAAAGGCGGGATCATCGTGTAGCCGTGCTGCTGCTGGAGCTCCTTTGCGATCGCCTCGCGGCTTCTTTCCCGGGGGTCGTACAGAATGACCGCGGCGCCGTAGGCCTCGGTCGCGTCGCGCTTGATGACCGGCGCATCCCGGGGCATCACCACGGTAGTCTTGATTCCGAGCAATCGGCCCACCAGCGCGACGGCCTGGGCGTGATTGCCGGACGAGAACGTGATGACCCCACGGCCTCGCTCGTCGGCCGAAAGGCGCGACATGGCGTTGTAGGCGCCGCGGAACTTGAAGGCGCCGATGCGTTGGAAGTTTTCGCATTTCAAGAACACGTCGGCCCCCAGGCGCTCGTTCAGGGTGCGCGACGTCATCACCGGGGTCCGGTTGGCCACCCCCTGCAAGCGCGCGGCGGCATCCTTCACCATCCCAAACAGATCTTCCAAAGATTTTTCCATTCACCATTCCTCGCGCGGCAGCGGCACCCACGGGTAGCTGTCCGTGGCGACCACGGCCCAGTAGAGGTCGCCGGAATTCCGCCAGGGATCGAGCACGAGCCCCTCTTCAAACGGTTGGCGCAACGCGGTGATGACCACGCTGTTGTGCTCCCGCAGCTCGCTCCCCTTGTGGGCCACCCCCCAGTGCAGTTCGAAGGTTCGAAGGCCCAGGGCCTGCAGGCGTCTCATCAGGTCCTCCGCCCAGTGAAAACAAAGGCCGCGGTCCCGGAACCCCATTTGAATCAGCAGATTGTGCCAGCGCGCCGGAGGCGAGACCCGATACTCTTCGGCCAGCCGGAGGGAATAGGTCACCGCGGTTTCCGCCACGCGGCCGGCTTCGGCGGCATCGGTATCCTTCCCCAGCCCCTTGAGGCTGCCTTGAAGGGCGGCGGCCTTCGAGGCGATCTGCGTCCCCCCCGGCGGAACGGAGGGGTGGGTGGCCGCGCATCCCGAAAACAGCATGGCCGCGAACAGAACCGAAGCCGCATGTAGAAGCGGCATGGGGAAAACGGTTTTCATGGGGCGTCACATCCGGATGCCCATGGCGCTCAGCTCGCTTAGGATGATGGGCTCCCAGCCGCGGTTGGCCCTCGGGTTGGCAGGGCTCGGGTGGGTGATGGCGCCGATTTTCACATCCAGCCCGTCCAGCGCGATGCGGGCGCGGCCGGCGGCAAACCGCCCGACGCCCACCACATGCGTCGGTTCCAGGTATTCGATGGTGCGGCGCAGGGCGCGGTCGCAGGCCGCGAAAAGCGGCCGGGCCTTCGGCGCGTTGAGCGTGTCGGGCGTCCGGTTGGCCCCGCTTTCGCCGATGAACATCAAGGGGCAGTAATTGGCCACGAAAAAACGCCGGAAAAAAACCTCGGCGGCGCCGAAGTTTTTCTGCGCCCAGCCCCACAGGCGCCGGCCGCTGATCTCCGTACGGGTGCAGGCGAAGCCCAGGACCGGCCGCTTGGGGTGCGAGGGTTCCGGGCGGCCGACCGGGGCCTCGATCCCCATCCAGTCGCGCACGGCGCTGATTTCACCGAAAGGCACACCGGTCTGGGCCATCCCCCACGGCCCGGGGTTCATGCCGACCAGAACCACCTCCTTGGGGCGCGCTCCATAGAGCTGCAGGTATTGCCGGTGGGGTCCGGCGGCGTATATCAGGGGATTGTAGACATGCGACACCGGCGGGCCGAATCGAAGGCCGTTCAACGCCTGCACCAGCTCGGCGGTGACCCGGTCCAGTGCTCCCGGTGTGCGGCGTCGGCTCATGCCCGGGACAACCCCACGCAAAAAAGACCCAGCCCGATCACCTGCACCAGGTGAAAAATGCCGTTGCGGTCGAATTCCCAGACGCATGCGACCCGCAGGCGTTCGACGGGCTGGATGGCCGCCGCAATGAGGCTGACCGCCGCGCCGGCCGTCATCCAGCCGGCGCCGGGCAGGGTTCCCGTGGCCGCCAGCCACAGATAAGCGGAGAAGGCGATCAGCAGCGCCAGGGCCTCGTAGAGGATGAAAACGATGAAGAGGCCGGGGACCATCCGGCTCACGCCAAAAATCAACAGGCCCCCCGCCAGCAGGATCGGAAACGCCCGCCCCGCGGCATCCGACCCGGCGGCATCGTGGACGACGGCGATCAGAAACAGGGAAATCGCCATGCCCAGGCCAGCGGTCACGGCCTGCCACAAAACCTTGCGGGTCGCCGCCGGCAACGCCAGTCCGTGGTAGGCGGCGCCGCAGGCAGCCGACAATGCGATCAGCCCGAACGACCATGACCATAGGCTGATCCGCCACGAAACGCCCCGCGCCAGCAGCTGCAGGTAGATGACGGCCCCGGCTGCGGCTGCGCTGAGAATCACGTCCGTCGCCGCCGTGGTGCGTTCGGTCAGGCTGTCGATCAGCTTCATGGCGCCGTTTTTCTCAGGCCGTCCTTTTTCACGGCGAGCGGGCGCCCCTTGTCGCTCAGGCAATACGCCGGCTCGCTGTCCGGCCCGCATAGAAACGAGGCGTCCATGCGTTCGAGAAGCCCCTGAGCCACCAGCCGGTCCAGCGCTTCGCGCGGCCCCAGGTGGTGCCCGGGGTAGTAGACGCCCCGCCGCATCTTGTCCAGTATCCTGTCGGGCATGGCCCCTTCGTTGGGATCGGGTCAGGCGCTTCGGGAGCGCCCCTTCCTGGCCGCCGCCAGCGCCGCGCCGGCGGACGCGGCCAGATGGTTCAAGTCGGTGCTCATGCCGATCAGGGTGTATCCCTGCTCAACCAGGTCCCCGGCCGAGTCCGGGTCGGAGCAGTAGATGCCGAGCTTCAGGCCTGCGGACCGCACGGCGTCCCGCACCGTGCGGATGGCCGCCTGGACGTCGGGGTCATTGACCCGGCCGGGTTTGCCCATGCTCGCCGACAGATCGTAAGGGCCGACAAAGACGGCGTCGATGCCGGGCACGCTGACGATGGCGGCGATGTTTTGAACCGCCTCGATGTGCTCGGCCTGCACGATGGCGACGACCTTTTGGTTGGCCTGGGCGACATACTCCTGAAACCCGGCGCCATAGCGGTGCGCGCGGGCCCCGCCCATGCCGCGCACGCCTTCGGGGGCGTATCGGCAGGCGCGCGCCACGCGGGCCGCGGTCTCCGCGGTGTTGACGAGGGGCACCAGGACGCCGGCCGAACCGATGTCCAGCGCCTTTTTGATCCACACCGCTTCGTTGGACGGCACGCGCACCACGCACGGGCAGCGCTTTCCCACGGCCTGGAGCATCCGCTGGGCGGTGAGTTCGTCGTAGGGACCGTGCTCGGTGTCGATGATCAGCCAGTCGTACCCGAGCTCGGCGAAAATCTCGGCCGATTCGGGCGACGGCAGGCAGATGAAAGCGCCGATGAATGTCTCGCCGCGCGTCAAACGATCTTTGAAATCGGTCAGCATGCGTCCCCGGATCTAGAGCAACGAGAAATGAGCAGCGAGCAACGAGAAACGTCGAAAAGCCGACCCCACGGAGAGAGCGGCCATCTCTTCGGTTATGGTTTCAACAGGCGCATCAGCTCATCGGCCTTTTCTGAAGACAAGGTGCCCTTGTCCTGCCCGATCGGAACCGTGAAGCTCCCGAGCTCCTTGTAGAGCGCCAGCATGTCCGGGGCATATTTTTCCAGCGCCGCCAAATGCCTCCGGATGGTGGCGACATCGCCGCGCGCGATGGGGCCGGTGAGGCATTTGGGGAAGCCGACCGTTTCGATGTTGGTCAGGGTCCCGCGCAGCAAGGGCATGTAGGCCTTGATGCCGTCGGCCGAGGTCTTGCCGAAGTTGCGCCAGAGGTCCGTGGCCAGTTTGACGATGGTGGTGAAGTAGTTGCAGGCGATGGCGGCCGCCGCGTGATAGAGCACCTTGTCCTCGGAGGTCAAGTAAACGATGTCGCCCTGGAGGGCCCGGGCCATTTCGGTCAGGGTGGTCTTCACGGGCTCCTCGGCCTCGATGGCGAAGGTGGAGCCGGGCAGGTTCGCGATGGCCTGTTCGACGCCGGCGAAGGTCTGGCAGGGGTGGATCGAACCGACGCGGGCGCCCTGCTGCCGGGCGGTCTCCAGGGACCGCACCGTGCTGGCTCCGCTGCAGTGCACGACGGTCTGGCCGCTGCGCCATTTCAGCCCGGCGCTCACCGGCGCGATGAAGTCATCGGCGGTGGTGATGAACACCATGTCGGCCGCATCCGCCAGGTCCTGGTTGTTGCCGAACACCCGGCACCCGGGCACGCGGCCGGCAAAACGTTGCGCGGCCTCAGGGCTGATGTCCGCCACACCGATCACCGGGTAGCCTTTTTCGGAAAGCCTGACGCCGAACGTGGTGCCGACCGGCCCGGCGCCGATGAAGCCTAATTTTTTCACGTGCGCACTCCCTCGATTCGCCAAGCCGGCGACACGGCTATTTGAACATTTTGCCGACAGCCTTGCCGTAGTCCTGGCAGGCGCGCTGGCCCTCGGGCGATTGGACGGCTTGTTCCTTCAGATTCAGCGCGCCCAGGCTCACCATGTCCATCTTGAAGACGTGCTGCATGGTGTCGTAGACCATCTGGGACGATTCGCCGCTGTGGGTGGAGGAGCCGAAGGCGCCGCCCATCTTGCCGACCAGGTTGGCTTTTTCGGCGACAAACAGAAAGGTTTTCATGCCGGCGGTGATGTCCTTGTGGTACGTCGGACAGCCGAAGATGTAGCCGTCGAACCCCGCCAACGCTTTTTCGTCCCGGATGTCCGCGACTTTCTTCACATCGGCCGTGTTGCCCGATATGCGGACCCCCTCGGCGATGAACTCCGCCATTTTTTCGGTGTTGCCCGTTCGGCTCACATACGCGACCATGATCTTTTTCATTCCGCTCCTCCTATCGGCTGACCGTTTTCGAAAAAAACCGCGCAGGGTGGTTCCACCCCTCACTGGCGATACTACTTAGATTAAATCGGGCCAAGATTCAATACCGGTCGGGACGGCGCCCTCCGCCTCCACCGGCTTACTTGCCGCCGATCAGCCGATCGAAGGTCTCCACCTCGACCGCCGGGCAGGTGGTGAATGCGATCCCGGTCAGGCGGGCCAGCGCCACGGACGCCTTGACGGCGTCGTCGATGCCCGCCAGTTTGACGCAGATCACGAGGTCGTATTCGCCGAGCAGCACATGCATGGCATTGACCTCGCCCCCCATCTTTCGGATCTCGTCGACCGCCTGCTGGGTCCGCTCCGCGCTGATCTTCTTGATGGATTCCGTGGTGTACCTGCCGAACATGAAGAAAGTCGCCATGGGTATACCTCCTCTCCTTTGCGCGCGTTGTCGTGGAAAACGATGATGTTCCGCGCGGCCTCGGGCACGATGCCCCCCGGCCGGCCATTAGAAACCGACGGCCTGCCCATCCTTGCGCATGTCGGATGCGGCCACGTACCCGTCCGCCAGACGATAGATCAGCTGGCCCCCGCCGAAGAGGGGCTCCGGGGCGTTGGTGGCCACCGGGTGGCCCCGCTTCCTGAGCCCCTCGGCGACCGCCGGCGAAAAACCCGGCTCGAGCTCCACGCGGCCGTCGGGCGCCACGTGCCAGCGCGGGGCGTCGCAGGCGGCCTGGGGGTTCTGGCCGTGGTCGAAGATCCTGACCATCATCTGCACGTGCCCCTGGGGCTGCATGTGGGCCCCCATGACGCCGAAGCTCATCAGCGGGCGGCCGTTTTGGGTGACAAACCCCGGGATGATGGTGTGGAACGGGCGCTTGCCGCCGCCCACACGGTTGGGGTGGTCTGCCGCCAGCACGAAACCCAGCCCACGGTTCTGAAGGGCGATGCCGGTGCCGGGGACCACGATGCCGGAGCCGAACCCCATGTAGTTCGACTGAATGAAGGAGACCATCATCCCGGATTCGTCGGCGGCGGCCAGGTAGACCGTGCCGCCGCCCCCCGGCGCCCTCGCGGTTGTTTGAACCGCGCGGTCCATGCGGATGGCGGACGCTTGGGCCGCCAGCCGGTCTTCACGCAGCAGCTCGGCGGGCGGCTCCGGCATGTGGTCGATGTCGGCCACGCGGCGGAACACTTCGGCGAAGGCGATTTTCATGGCCTCGATCTGCAGGTGGAGGCTGTCGACGGAATCGACGGGATGCCGCTTCACGTCGAAATTCCGCAGGATCCCCAAAGCGATCAGGGCGGCGATGCCCTGGCCGTTCGGCGGGATCTCGTGCAGCGTGACCCCGCCGTAGTCGAGGGCCAGCGGCTCGACCCAGTCGGCCGTGTGCGCGGAGAGGTCGTCGAGGGTCATGGCGCCGCCCTCGGCCGCGGCGCAGGCGGCGATTTTTTGGGCGAGCGCCCCGCGGTAAAACGCTTCGCCGCGGCTCTCGGCAATGGCCGCGAGGGTTTCGGCCTGCGGCGGGCAGCGGAACACCTCCCCAGCCTGCGGCGCCCGGCCGGAGGGGAAAAATGTGCGGTTGATCTCGACGAAATGCGGGTAAAGCGCCTGGGCATCCTGCCAATGCCGAGCGGTGATGGGGGATACTGCAAATCCCTTGCGCGCATAGGCGACAGCCGGCCCGAAAAGGTCGGCAAAAGGCAGCTTGCCCCAGCGGTGCGACAGGGCCTCCCAGGCCGCCACCGCGCCGGGCACCGTGATCGTGTCCCACCCGAGGGCGGGCATCGCCTTGAGCCCGGTGAAGCGCTTGGGCGACCAGGACTTGGGTGAGCGACCGGAGCTGTTCAGCCCGTGAAGGGCCTTCCCGTCCCAGACCATGGCGAAGGCGTCGCTGCCGATCCCGTTGCGGATCGGCTCGACGACGGAGAGGGCAATGGCGGCCGCCAGGGCCGCGTCCACGGCGTTGCCGCCGGAGAGCAGCATCCTCAGCCCGGCCTGCGCGGCCAGGGGCTGAGAGGTGGCCACCACGTTGCGGGCCAGCACCGGCATGCGTCGGGAAGGATAGGGGAAGTCCCAGGAAAAGGTCATGACGTCACTCTCCGCTCAGTCGATGAACTCGGCGATGGCGCTGTGCTTGCGCTTGATCTCGCTGATCATGCGGTCCTCGCGGCGCAGCTTGATGACGGCGCGTATGACCAGGTAGGAACCCAGCGAAAGGAGGAGCGCGTTCATCACCATCACGGCGACGAACAGGTGCAGCACATCGAGAATCTCATAATAGCGCGATGTGGCGACCAGCACGCCCATGATCGACAGCGGGATGGCGAACACCGCTATTCCCACGCGCAGGCTGGCCAGCGAGGTCCTTTTCTCCGCCAGGATGAGCTGGACCTCGTTGATGATGATCCCCGGAGGGCAGGAAGCAGCCGATTCCTCCTGCGGCGTGGTCATGGTTTTCACCTCTCCAGGCCCGGGTCTCTCTACGGGCGGGCGAATTCAGTTCTTGACGATGGACCCCTGCGCCTGCCGGCAATGGAGTTTATTTGGGCGAACCCGTGATCCTGAAGCGCACGGTGACGCCGGCGCTCACCTGAAGCTGTCCCGGCTGGACCGGCGTGGCGGCCGCCGCCGGGGCGGCGAAGCGGCGCTCGGCCGGATGGGCCGGCGGACCGCCCTCCTCGCGGACCTCGATCACCTCCCCGAGCTGCAGGTTCAAGGCGGCTGCGACGGCCTCGGCCTTGGAGCGGGCTTCCTGGGCCGCCAGCTGCAGCGCCTGTTTGCGGAACTTGAGGTCGTCGCGCAGATCGAACGACAGGCTGTTGAGCTGGTTGGCGCCCGCGGTGATGCCGGCATCGATCACGGCGCCCACGCGCTCCATGTCGTCGATCTGCACCCGGACCGTGTTGGAGGCCCGGTAGCCGACGATGCGCGGGGCCTCCGGCTCCTGGCCGGCCCTGGGGGCGGGGTGCGCGTAGACGGGGCTCAGGGACAGGCCGGCGGTGCGGATTTTCTCCTCCGGGATGCCCTGCGCCTTAACATCCTTGACCACCCGCTGCATGACCTGGGCGATCTGCTTCTGGGCGTCCAAGGCGTTTTTGGCTTCGACCACGGCCCCGAGGCTCACCATCGCGCGGTCGGGCGGCGCCGACACTTCCGCAGTCCCTGTGACGGCAATTGAGGGAAGCGGCGGCCCTCCGCCGGGGGCGGGCTGCGCCATGCTGGTCGACGCGACGGCCGCGGCGAGGACGAACGTCGATAGAAAAACCGTTGCCGGGCGAATTCGCCTGCCGATCGGATGCAGATATCTCATCATTGGGTTCCTCGCATGGAGTGAGATTTGAATGGATCACCTCACCATGTTAAGCACGATCGCCGGCCCTGCCAGTCGTTCAGCTCCGTTCTCGCCCTTCCGGAATCAAACGAAAACCGGCGCAGGATTCCGTGGTTTGAACGGAATTATTTTTTGACCGGCCCGCGGCAGAGAGCGGCGCCCGACGGGATTCGGTCACCGCCTTTCAGGCGCAGGGCCTCTTCGACCTCCAGCCGGCAGACGCGTTCGGGCTTGCCCGGGTCGGCGATCTTGAGGTAAAGCTGCGGGCTGCCGGACGGCGGCACTGAAACCAGCCACGTGGCCAGGGTGCGATGGCTGGCCGGGTCGCTGCCGGTGCGCCAGATGCTGTTGTCCGGCCCGGCGTCCCGGTCTTGGCTGAAGCGGGTGAAACCGTCAAGGTCGAATGGTTTCTCCGGGGCTTTCAGCAACTCCCCGATCCGGTCGTGGCGCAGCCGGCTGCTGGCGCCGGGTTTGCGTTTGAGCCCCGGCGGCTCGATTGCGCCATAATGATTCGTGTGGTGCAGGGTGCCCGAAACCGCGCGCGTCACCGATCGGCGCCCGTCGGGGGCCACTTCGATCACGGCGAGCCCTGCCCGGTCGCCGACCAGATAGAACACCGGTCGGCGCATCAGCTCGACCTGCTTCAAGAGCTCCTCGACGCTCGCGCAAGTGGCCAGAAAATGGCTCATCAACCGTTTTTTCTGCTCAATTTTTTTCCGTTCGGCGCTCGGGAATTGGCCGGCCGTGGCGCTGACGATGACCAGACCCTTCTCGTTCACCCCGGCCTTGATGCCGGGCGCATCGCCGCCGACCGCCATCAAGGCGACCGACCGGTAGCCTTCCGGCGGCCGGAGAACGACCAGCTCCTGCCGGTGATCCGGGGCCCCGTCGCGGTTCTTGGCGACCAGCGCGCCCCCTCCCTCCACCGCGTCCCCGGCCGCCCCCCAAAGGGTGCAGGCCTCGGACGGCTGGAAACCGAGAAGACACAGGATAGTCCCCACCCATGCCAACCGCGTCGGGCCACGCTTTGCCATGCGCTGCTTCCTCAATTCCCCCGACCGCCGGGCCGGGGTCCGAAAAAAATATCGGAGGCTTTGGACGCCGGGTCCGTATCCGCGCAAACGTTGCCGTCATCCAATACCAGGACGGCCACCACCACTTTGATGCCGCAAATGGTGCCATCGGTCAAGTGCCCGCCCAGGGTGACCAGGGTTTCATCTTCAACCGTGGAGGCGGCAAAATGGGCGTGGATCTCCGTACCGCCGCCGAGGGCCGGTGCGATCCATCCCGTTAGCGACACCAACTCCATGGGCGTCGTCACTTCGCGATAAAGGCGGTCTTCCGGCGTGACCGGATAGGTTTCGGGAAAAACTTTCAAATTGCGAAAAATCGCCTTTTTGAGAGCCCCCAGCCCGGAGACGAAAACCCCGGCGTGAACCCCTTCCGCCTGCAGCGCCTCTGCGATCGCCTTCAAAAGATCCGAATCGGGCTTGATCCGGAATTGCACGATTCGCCGGACCGGTGAGGAGCCGATGCATTCAATCGAAGTCAATTTTCCCCTCCGTTATGCCGATGCTTCAGGCATCGTCGCTTATCAGCACCACCTCCGCGGCCTGATCGCGGATGGGGATCATCTGAATGTTTCGGATCGATTCGCCCCACCCTTGCGGCGGGTTCACTTGCACGGGTTGCCGCTTCCGAGCATCAGCCATCGCGGCAGGAAAAACCTGGATTCGCCTATTTTTCTGCCGTGCACCTCGTGCTTGGCATCGTCATAATAGTCGTCCACGAAGTTGAGGAAGTTCCGCCAGCGCCATTCCCAATCGCGCCCCGGCTCGATCAGCTCCTCGAATTCGTCCTTCTTGGATTTGCGAGGTTTTTCAGCTGTCGGGACGGTGCTTGCGGGAGCCGGCTGCGTCGCTTCGGACGCCTGGGTCAGGGCTTTCCGGCTGGCGATCGTCTCGGGGTGCGATGCGCCCAACCGCGTACTGCGGATATCGACCGCCCGGGTGAGCGGCACCTGCGCGTTCCGCGAGTCGTCATTGAGAAGCATGGCCACCCCCAGATAGTGAAGACTCAGGGCCGCGTCGACCGCATCGGCCCGTGCGGCCTGGCAGAAAATCGTGGCGGCCCCTTTGAAGTAGACCTCCGCCTCGGCGAGTTTGCCTTGGCGCGCAAACGCCAGGCCGCAGGACAACGACCCCAGCGCCACCGCCGGGTCGTCAGGCCCCAGGGGGGCCCGTGAGGCTTCCAGTTCAGCGACGGCCAGCGCCTCCGCCTCCTCGGTCCGGCCTTGTTTTGCGAGCACCTCGCAGAGGTTGAAGACGATGCCGGCTCGATAGTCGTTGTAGCAGCGGAACGTTTGAAATACCCTCAGCGCCTTGCGGAAATGGTCCTCGGCCGCGCCGTATTGCTGCTGGGCGGCGAGTGCCATGCCCAGGCCGTTGTTCAGGGCGGCGCCGATATCGTCTTCGGTGCCGAAATATCCTTCCCGGATCGCAAGGGCTTCCCTCAGGCTCGCCGCCGCTTCCTCGGCCCGGTTTTGCTCCAAGGCCTGTTCCCCCGACAGCCGGAGGCTCTGGGACTGCTGGTACTTCTGATCCGGCATGGTTATGCAGCCCGCAGTCAGCAGAAACCAGCTTAATGCCAGGCCGGACGACAGAAAGGCTTGCAACGGCGACATGGCTGCCTCCTTGAACACGTCAGCGGCTCGGTTCAATGTGTAGCTGCGTTTCCGGGGCCCGTCAATGGTCGGCAGCCTTTAAAGAAGGGGACGCTTCACTTTCACTGCCGCCTTTTTCGCCGGCATGCGGGCAAGCCCTTTTTGCTTCCGGTAGGCTCCTTCCAGCCGGGCCAGCCGTTTGCCCATTTTCTCCAGATGCCGTTGCATCGCACTCGCAGCGGCCGCCGGATCGCTGTCCAGGACGGCGCCGATGACCTCCGCGTGCTCCTCCGTCCGGTGGATGACTTTTTTCGGCGGTTTGACCTCCAGGATCACTTCGCTGGTCAGGCGGAAGAGAGCGGTCGCAACGGCCTGAAGCAGCCGGTTGCCGGCCATCTCTGCGAGGAGGTGGTGGACCTTGAGGCGGTTTGAAACATACTCGGCGTGCGAGAGGGTCTCGGCCTGCTCAGCGCCCAGCGCCTGCCGCAGGCGCTGGACGAATCCTGGTTCGACATGCGCTGCGGCGAGCCGCGCGATTTCGCATTCGATGAGGACGCGCGTTCGGATCAGCTCGGCCACCGAGAGTTTGTTGTAAAGAAAGAGATCCAGGAAGGCGCTGTGCAGGCGGTCGAAGGAAAGGTCGGTCACGTACGCGCCGCCGGTGGGCCCCTGCAGGATCTTCACCAGCCCGGTGATCTCGAGTTCCCGGACGGCCTCGCGCACCACCACCCGGCTCACCCGGAACTGCTCGGTCAGCTTGCGTTCCGTGGGCAGCCGCTCGCCGGGACTGAACCGGCCGGAGAGGATCGCGGCCTTGAGCTGGTTCACGATCTCGACGGCGATGCGGGTCTGTTTGACGGGGGTGAAGACCATGTTGTTTATGCCGAAACCGGTGGTGCGCAAATGGGCTTGACAGGATAGACGGTGTCTGTATAACGTTAGTCCAAAAAGGAGTCAAGAACACTCACCCAAAGGAGGTGCCGTCATGCGTAGACTGTGCGTTTGGTTGCTCGCCGCGGCGATGGTCGGTCTGTTCGGAGTTGGCGGGGTCGAGGCCCAGGAGATCAAGGGGCCCATCAAGATCGTCGTGCCCTACCCGGCCGGAGGCGGCTCGGACGTGGTGGCACGGCTCATCGCCGACAAGCTGAAGGATTCCCTGGGCCAGACGGTCATCGTGGAAAACAAGCCCGGCGCCGGCGGCCGCATCGGCACGGAGTACGTCAAGGGCCAGCCCGCGGACGGCAGCACGATGCTGGTGGTGAACCCGGCTCTGTTTGTCGTGGCGCCCGTGGTTTTTCCCAAGCTTGCCTACGACCCGGACGCCGACTTCGCGCCGGTGTCCCTCATCACCGCCTACCAGTTCTGCGTCTCCGTGCCGCCGACCTCGGAGATCAAAGACGTAAAGGGCCTGATCGAGTGGATCAAGAAGAACCCGAACCAGGCCAACTTCGGGTCCCCGGCCGCCGGCAGCCTGCCGCACTTCTTCGGCCTCATGATCGGCAAGGCCGCGGGGGTCGAGATGGTGCACTCCTCCTACAACGGCTCGGGTCCGTTGGTAACGGCTCTGATCGGCAACCAGATCCCCATCGGCGTCGACGCCTACGACGCCCAGTCGGCCTACCACCCGGACAAGATCCGCATCCTCGCCACGGCCGGCACGGCCCGCAAGAAGCCGGACATTCCGACCTTCAAGGAGCAGGGCTTCCCGGAGATCGAAGGGGTGGGCTGGAACGCCATCGTCGTCCCGGCCAAGACCCCGAAGCCCGTCATCGACAAACTGAGCGCAGCGATTTCAAAAGCCCTCAAGTCGCCGGATGTGGTGGAGAAGATCCAGGGCCTGGGCAACGATGCCATCGGGACCACGCCGGAGGAGTTCGCCGCCGTCCTGAAGAAGGATCGCGAGCGCTGGGTGCCGGTCATCAAGGCCTCCGGCTTCAAAGCCGAATAGCCGGGCATCGACACCGCCCCATGCAGGCGTCATCCGGATCCAATCCCCCCAACCCTCTTGGCTGAAAGGGGGAAGGGGGATTTTTTCAACGGGGACTGTATGCGCATCCGTCACCCCAAAGATTTCCTGGCCGGCGCGATGTTCGTTTTTTTCGGCGCGGCAGCCATGGTGTTGTCCAGGGATTTGGCCATCGGAAATGCCGCCAAGATGGGGCCGGGGTATTTCCCGTTCGTGCTCGGCGGCTTCCTGGCCGTGCTGGGGGTGGTGATCCTGCTGCGCAGCGTTTTCTGGGCAACCGGTTTCCACGCGTGGCCCGTCCTTCATTTCACGCCGCCGGCGCTGGTGCTCTCGTCCGTGGCCCTCTTCGGGCTGTTGCTGCGGCCGCTGGGCCTCATCGGGGCGACGCTCGTCCTCGTGGTCGTCTGCAGCCGGGCCAGCCACGAGTTCCGGTGGAAGGAAGCGCTCCTCAACGCCGCGGCGCTCATTCTGATCGTCCTGGCTGTTTTCGTGTACTTTTTGGAATTCCAGGTGCCGGTCTGGCCGGTGAGGCCTGTTTAAAGTTGAAAGTCTAAAGTTGAAAGCTTCAAGGATTCCAATCCGATGTTTGCCTTGAACTTCCAGATCGTAGCCGCCTTGGTTGACGACGCCATGTTTTCTATCCGGCTATACCATACCGGAGTAAGCCCGGGCATTGAGGGGTCTTGATGGAGCTGCTTGCGAATCTGACGTTGGGTTTTCAAACCGCTGTTTCGCCCATGAACCTGCTCTACTGCCTGGCCGGGGCCCTGATCGGCACGCTGATCGGGGTGCTGCCGGGGATCGGGCCGGTCCAGACCCTGGCCATCCTGCTGCCCACCACGTTTTCCCTGCCCCCGGTTTCGGCCCTGATCATGCTCTCGGGGATTTACTACGGCGCCCAGTACGGCGGGTCCACGACCTCCATCCTAGTGAACGTCCCGGGAGAGGCCTCCTCCGTGGTGACCTGCCTCGACGGCCACCAGATGGCCCGCCGGGGCCGGGCGGGCGCCGCCCTGACGATTTCCGCCCTGGGGTCGTTTTTGGCCGGGTGCTTCGCCACCGTGGTCCTCGCCGTGCTGGCGGTGCCGTTGTCCGAGCTGGCCTTCAAATTCGGGCCCGCCGAATACTTCTCGCTGATGGTTTTCGGCCTGATCGGGTCGATCGTGCTGGCTTCCGGGTCGATGCTCAAGGCGGTCGGGATGATCATCCTCGGGCTGCTGCTCGGGATGATCGGCACCGATGTGACCAGCGGGGTGCAGCGCTTCGCCTTCGGCGTTCCCGAGCTGGCCGACGGCATCGGCTTCGTCTCGCTGGCCATGGGGCTTTTCGGAATCTGCGACATCATCCACAGCATCGAAAAGAAGGAAAAGCGCGATATCCTGAAGCAAAAGCTCACCGGGCTGTGGTTGAGCCTGGCCGATCTCAAGGCGGCCGCGCCCGCCATGCTGCGCGGGACCCTGTGCGGGTCGCTGCTGGGGGTCCTGCCGGGCGGCGGTGCGATTCTCTCCTCTTTCACGGCCTACATGCTCGAGAAAAAATGCTCGCGCGACCCCGAAAGCTTCGGCAAAGGAAACATCCGCGGCGTCGCCGCCCCGGAATCGGCCAACAACGCCGCCGCCCAGACCTCCTTCGTTCCGCTCCTGACCCTCGGGATCCCGCCCAACGTGGTGCTGGCGATGATGGCCGGCGCCATGATGATCCACGGCATTCAGCCGGGACCCCGGGTCATCACCAGCAACCCGGAGCTTTTCTGGGGCGTCATCGTTTCGATGTGGGTGGGCAACGTGATCCTGGTGCTGCTGAACCTGCCCCTGGTGGGGGTTTGGGTGCGGCTGCTCTCGGTGCCTTTTCGGCTGCTCTACCCGGCGATCCTGCTGTTCTGCTGCATCGGTCTCTACAGCGTGAACAACAACACCTTCGATATCGGGCTGACGGCGTTCTGCGGGCTGCTCGGCTACATTTTCCACAAGCTGGCGTGCGAGCCCGCCCCGCTGATCCTGGGTTTTATCCTGGGGCCCATGATGGAAGAAAACCTGCGGCGGGGCATGCTGCTCTCGCGCGGGGACCCCTCGGTGTTCTTCACCCGGCCCCTGTCGCTGGCGTTCCTGGCGCTGGCGGCGGCCATGCTGATCGGGGTGGCCCTGCCGGGCATCCGCCGCGGCCGGGAGAAGGCGTTCCAAGAAGCATAAGGAGAGGAGGCTTCCCCGATGACCTATCCCAGCATCCATCCCACCGGCGTCACCATCTACGATCCGGCGCGCTGCTGGAACGGCTACACCGTTTTTCAAGCCAAAGAGGTGGGGGCGCTGCTCATCGACATGAACGGCGGCGAGGTCCAGCTCTGGAAGGAGCTGCACGGCATGCCCAACCGCATCCTGCCGGGGGGCCACCTCATCGGCAGCACCGGCGAACGCAGCACGGCCTTCGGCAGCCAGGACGGGATCGACCTGGTCCAGGTCGATTGGGACGGCAACGTCGTGTGGCGCTTCAACCAATACGAGTTCATCGAGGACCCGGGCGAGGAGCCGCAGTGGATGGCGCGCCAGCACCACGACTACCAGCGCGAGGGCAGCCCCGCGGGCTACTACGCCCCGGGCCTGGAGCCCCTGACGGACCGGGGCAATACCATGATTCTCTCCCACAAGAACGTCAAGAACCCCGCCATCTGCGACAAGTCGCTGCTGGACGACACCCTCATCGAGGTCTCCTGGGAGGGGGATGTGATCTGGGAATGGGTGTGCAGCGAGCATTTCGAGGAGCTGGGGTTCCGGGAGGAGGCCCGGAACCTCCTGTTCCGCAACCCCAACTGGCTCAAATCGGGGGGCGGCATGGGCGACTGGATGCACATCAACTCCATGTCCCTGCTGGGGCCCAACCGCTGGTACGACGCCGGCGACGGCCGCTTCCACCCCGACAACATCATCTGGTGCGCCCGCGAGTCCAACATCACGGCCATCGTCGAAAAGCGCACCGGCCGGATCGTGTGGCGGCTCGGCCCCAACTACGACGAAACCCCCGAACTGCGGCGGCTGGGCTGGATCATCGGCCAGCACCATTCCCACATGATCCCCCGCGGGCTGCCCGGCGAGGGCCGCCTCCTGATCTTCGACAACGGCGGCTGGGCCGGCTACGGCAGCCCGAACCCCGGCTCCCCCACGGGCTTCCGGAACGCGCTGCGCGATTACTCCCGGGTGCTCGAAATCGACCCCGTTTCGCTGAAGGTCGTCTGGCAGTACACGGCGGCCGAGGCCGGGCTGCCGTTCCCCGTGGACGCCAACCGTTTCTACAGCCCCTTCATCAGCTCGGCCCAGCGCCTGCCGAACGGCAACACCCTGATCACCGAAGGCTCGGGCGGCCGCATCATCGAGGTCACCGCCGGCCACGAGATCGTCTGGGAATACATCAGCCCGTACTGGGGCAAGATGATGAAGATCAACATGATCTACCGTGCCTACCGGCTGCCCTACGGCTGGGTGCCGCAGGTCGAAACGCCGGAGGAGCGGGCGATCGAGCGCATCGACGTGACCCGCTTCCGGGTGCCGGGCGCCGCGCCGGCAGGCGCGCGCCGGGTCGTCAACGTCCCCGGCGTGCTCCCCTACCGGCCGGACGCCGCCCTGTGCGTGCGCACCGACGTGGGGGGCGAGGCGCCGTAACGCCGCCCGCGGGGCCGAAGCATTTTGCTCTACGGCCTCAGCGTCTCGAGGGCAGCGGGCGGTGAAATGTTCGGTGGGTCCTTGCACAGGAGATCGTCGGATGAGCCTCACCCTGTTCACCGCGGCCGGCTGCGCGCGCTGCAACATCGCGAAGAAACTCCTGCGCGAAAAGGATATCGCTTTCGAGGAGCACGACGCCGTTGGGGAGGGCAAGGAGCGCTTCGGGCAATTCTACCGGGCCCACCGTCATGCCGTCGTCCGGGGCAAGGAGGGCATCGAGTTTCCCGTGCTGGCGGACGGGGATGCGATCCGCCAGGGCGTGGCCGCCGTCATCGCATATCTCCACTCAGGCGCGGGCGTGGAAGGGTTCATCGGGCGCAGCGAGCTTGCCAAGGGATGGGTCGGCGGGATCCATGTGTCGGCGGGCGACCCGGCGGCCGTCACCGGATTGGCGGCGGTGCTACGCTTTCTTAAAGAAAACGGATTGAAGCTCCAACTGGAGACCGACGGCCGAAACGCGGCGGTCCTGGAGCACCTGCTGGGGCAGGGGCTCGGCGACCGGGTGGTCATGGACCTCAAGGGGCCGGCACGGCTCTACGCGGCGATGCTGGGCACCGAGATCCAGCCGGAGGAAGTGGGCCGCACCCTGGTGCTGACGGCCGGGTGCCCCGAGGCCCGTTTTGAAACCACGGTGGCGCCCGTCCCGCGGGCCGGAGAAGACCACGCGGGCATCAGCTACCTGACCCCGGAGGAGATTGCCGAGACGGCGCGCTGGCTGAAGGAGGCCACCGGCAGCCACCGGCAGCCGTACGTCCTGCGAAT
>JALOPD010000032.1 GCA_025454075.1 Desulfobacterales bacterium
CGAGAACTTTGACGACCGTTTCAAGGTTCTGGAGGCGTTTCTTGCCACCGAAAAGCATGTGACCGCGGACGAACTGGCCGGGCGGCTCAACGCCAAGGGTGCGGGGCTCTCCACCGATTTTGTGCGGGATACCCTGAAGATGCTCAGTCGCCTGGGTTTTGCCCGTCAGAGCCGGTTCGACAACGGCGTGGTTCGCTACGAGCACCACCACCTCGGCGATCACCACGACCACATGATTTGCACCAAGTGCGGCAAGATCATCGAGTTCAAGGTGGACCGCCTCGAAGCCTATCAAATCAAGATTGCCGCGAACCATGGATTCCACATGCTGCGGCACAAAATGGAGATCTACGGCATCTGCGCCGACTGTTTGAGGGAGAGATCCCGTCAGATGCCCCTGACCATGGCCAAGGCCGGCGAAAAACTGGTGATCCGGGAGATCACCGGGGGGGCGAACGTGCGCCTGAGGCTGATGGCCATGGGGCTGCGTCAGGGGGATGCCATCGAAGTCATCACCAACAACAATCAGGGCCAGATGGCGATATCCGCCGATTTGAAGCGGTACGTCCTCGGCCGGGGCTTGGCGCAGAAGATCGTCGTCGAACCCCCCGGCCGTTGAGCCGCCCGGCCGCCCCGGGATCCGCCGCTGCGAAACCGCCATGCCCACGCTCGAGCCGGCCTACCTCCAGACCCACCGCAGCGGCCTTCTGCGCCGCAAGGCGGGACAGGCGCTGGAGCGTCTTTCCGCCTGCGCGCTGTGCCCGCGCCGGTGCGGAGTGAACCGGCTGTCCGGCGAGACCGGGGTGTGCAAGACCGGTCGCCTGGCTTCGGTCTCCAGTTTCAACGCCCATTTCGGCGAAGAAGCCCCACTGGTCGGCGAGCACGGTTCGGGAACAATCTTTTTCGCCCACTGCAACCTGCTGTGCCTTTTCTGCCAGAACTTCGAGATCAGCCATCAGGGCATCGGCCGGGAGGTCACGGACGAGCGGCTGGCCGGCATGATGCTGGGGCTCCAGCGGCTGGGGTGCCACAACATCAACTTCGTCACGCCCTCGCATGTCGTGCCGCAGATCCTGGCCGCGCTGGAGATCGCCGCCGCTCGCGGGCTGAACGTGCCGCTGGTCTTCAATTCCGGTGGATACGATTTGCCCGAAACGCTGGCGATTTTAGACGGGGTGATTGACATCTACATGCCGGACTTTAAATTCTGGGACCCGGAAATCGCGCGCTCAACCTGCGAGGCGCCCGATTATCCCGAGGCGGCACGGCAGGCGCTGGTGGAGATGCACCGCCAGGTGGGGGACCTGGAGATCGGCGAGGACGGGATTGCCCGGCGCGGGCTGCTGGTCCGGCATTTGGTCATGCCGGCAGGCATGGCCGGAACCCGCCAGGTCATGCGCTTCATCGCCCGGAGGATATCGCCCCGAACCTATGTCAACGTGATGTCCCAATACCGGCCTTGCGGCCGGGCGCATGAGGTGGCGGGGCTGGAAACGGCGCTTTCGCCGGCCGAATACCGCCGGGCCGTCGAGGAGGCCGCTGAAGAGGGCATCACAAGGCTCGACCGGCCGCACCGGGTTTTGCGATGGGTGTGAACACCCCTATGGAACGCATTTTTGCCATCGGCGACGTCCATGGATGCCATGACCAGCTGCTCGATCTGCTGGGCCGCATACCCATCGACTGGTCCGGCGACCGGATGGTGTTCATGGGGGATTACATCGACCGCGGCCCGAAATCCTTTGAGGTGGTGGAGCACCTGATCGGACTGCAGGCCCTGCATCCCGGCATCGTTTTTCTGAAGGGCAACCACGAGCAGATGCTCATGGATTATCTTTCCGGAAAAGATCGCATGACGTATCTCTACAACGGCGGCCAGCAGACCCTGGAAAGCTACCTGAATCACGCCGGGCCGAGGGCCAAATACCCGATTCCGGACGCGCATCTCCGTTTTTTCGAATCCCTGGCGCTGTTTCATGAAACCGAGACTTACATTTTTGTGCACGCCGGTCTGCGCCAGGACGTACCCATGGATCAACAAGCCCCCGAGGATCTGTTGTGGATTCGCGAGAAATTCATCTACACGACCCGGTCCTTCGGCAAGCGCGTGGTCTTCGGTCACACCCCGTTTGACGAGCCGCTGGTGGACCCGAACAAGATCGGAATCGACACCGGTGCGGTCTTCGGGAACAAGCTGACATGCCTGCAGTTGCCGGAAGAAAAATTTTTCTTTTCATGAACGGCCGCACGGGAGGCCGTGCGGCCGTTCATACCAAATAAAGAAATAGTCCAATTTCAGGAGCTGAAAAGGACAGGGGCATGCGAAGGGGTTTCAGCGTTTTGATCCTGGTGGTCTTTTTGTGCTCGGCGGTGCAGGCGGCCGAGCGGATGGCGGTGAGCGTCAAAGAGGCAAACGTCCGCGCCAATCCCCAGCCCAATGCGGACGTGCTTTGGAAGATCGAAAAATACCACCCGGTCGAGGTCTTCGAGACCTCCGGGGTCTGGCTGCGCTTCAAAGACTTCGAGGGCGACGGCGGTTGGGTCCACAAATCCATGCTGGACAAGACCCCGACCGTCATCACGAAGCAGAACGGCTGCCATCTGCGTGCCGGACCGGGCACCGACCAGCCGGTGCTCATCAAGATCGACAAGGGGGTCCCCTTCAAGGTGCTCAAACGGGAAGGCCGTTGGATCCACGTCGAGCACGCCGACGGCGACAAGGGCTGGCTGAACGACTCCCTGGTGTGGTAAGCATCGGTCACACGGCCGCTTTTTACGGCACATTCCATCAACCTTCAACCCTCTAAACCATGAGCCGCGGATGTCCTCTGAAAAAAGAACGGGTCAGCGAAAAACGATTGTGGGGGTCGGCTCGGCGCTCGTCGACATCCTCACCCACGAGGACGATGCGTTCCTGTCCGAATCCGGTGCCGTTAAGGGCGGCATGGTCTACGTCGACAAGGAGCACATCGAACAGGCCCTGGCGCGCGCTTCCGGGCAGCCGGCCGTCGTGCCCGGCGGGTCGGCCTGCAACACGGTGGTCGGGGTCGGCCGGCTGGGCGGCCGCGCGCGTTTCGTCGGAAAGCGCGGCAATGGGAAGATGGGCGATTTTTTCGAAAACTCGCTGCGCTCCAACAATGTCGACCCCCGGCTCTTCCGGTCGAATGTCTCAACGGGCCGCGTGCTTTCGATCATCACCCCCGACGCCCAACGCTCCATGTTCACCTTTCTGGGGGCGGCCGCCGAAACTCGGCCGGAAGACATCCGCGAGGATTTGTTTGCCGACGCCGCGATCGTGCACATCGAGGGCTACCTGCTGTTCAACCCGCGGCTGATCCTGGCGGCGTTGACGGCGGCCAAGTCCGCAGGGGCCTTGGTGTCCCTGGATCTCGCCAGTTTCAATGTGGTGGAGGAGTCGCGGAGTTTGCTGTCGGAGGTGGTGAAGGAACACGTGGACATCCTCATCGCCAACGAAGATGAAGCCCGGGTCTACACGGGGGAATCCGAGGCGCAGCCCGCCATCCGGGCGCTCAGCCGGGGGGTGGATATCGCCGTCTTGAAGCGCGGCGCGCAGGGCAGCTTGATTTCACGGGGTGGGCGCATCGTCACGATTCCGGCCGAAGGCGACGGACGGGCGGTCGACACCACCGGAGCCGGAGACTTGTGGGCGTCCGGTTTTCTCTTCGGCCTCGTGGAAGGGTACCCGCTTGAAAAATGCGGCGCTGTGGGCTCCGCCTGCGGCTATGAGGTGTGCCAGGTGGTGGGCGCGAGCATTCCCGAGGACGGCTGGCGGAGGATACGAAAATTGCTGGAAAAAAGAGACAATTAGGGCTATAGACACCCGGTCGCGAGCATGCGCGGCTATTCGAACGGCCCGACCCGTTGTGCCGGGGCGGCCTAGGAGATTTCGATTTAGGAGGACACCCGTGGCGGCAGCAAAAAAAAAGACCCGCAAGGAGCTTCTGAAGGAGCCGGATGAATTCCTCACCCTATCATCGCGGGCTCTCAACTGGTTCGCGCAGCACAAGAAAGAGATCAACGGCGCCGTGCTCGGGGTGCTGGCGTTGGCCGTGCTGGTTTCCGGCTACGTGTTTTATGTCAACCAGCAAGAGGCCAAAGCGGCATCGCTTCTGGCGCAGGCCCTTGACAAGCTGGATCGTCTCGGCGCCGGGAAGCCCACGCCGAAGACCGTTCAGGACGTGTCCGAAGATTTCCGGAGGGTTTTCAACGACTACGGGAGCCGCTCCAACGGCAGCATCGCCCGGCTGATTTACGCCAACCTGTGCTATCAGGCCGGCGACTATCAGCAGGCCGCGGATCTATACAAAGCCTCCCTGCCCCGATTTGCCGACCAGCCGCTGGTCCACTTCCAGATCCTGAAGAGCCTGGGGTACACCTACGAAGCGCTCAAAGAGCCTGCGACGGCGGTGGCGTATTTTGAGCAGGCGCAGGCGGCCGGCGACAAGAGTCTCCAGGACGACGTTCTGTTTCTGCTGGGGGATCTTTACGCCCGGATGGGCCAGAAGGAAAAGAGCGTGGACGCGTTCAAGCGGATCCTCAGCGATCACCCCGAATCGGTCTACGCCAGCCTGGTCAGGAAAAAAGTGAACGGCTGAATTTTGATAGCTTTGGACAAACGTCTCTGTGCTTCGCCGCCTTCGGGCACAGGGACTATTGTCCAACGTCCGCTCAGTGCTTTGCGCCTACTTCAAGATTGTACTTCCTAATTTTCTGGTTGAGCCCGCTTTTGCCGATGCCGAGAATTTCTGCGGCATGGGCCTGAACATTTTTGGCCATTTTCAATGCCCGTTCAATCATTTCTTTCTCAATCAACTCCAACGTTTCATAGAGCTTGGCTCCCGTCGGGATGCTGTCAATAAGCCTTGCATTGTAGACGTTTGCTTTGAACCAGTTCGGCAGATCTTTTATCGTGACAAGTCCGTCTTCGCATAGAATAATTGCACGCTCAATTACGTTTTCCAACTCACGGATATTCCCCGGCCAACTGTATTCGTAAAACAATCGGATTACCTCCTGTGACAGCCCCTTAACAGGAACAGTCGATTGGTTGGAGGACTCATATTTTTTGATAAAGTGGTCTACAAGCAATTGGATGTCCTCCCAACGAAGTCGAAGGGGAGGGATCACGATATGGACGACATTCAGGCGGTAAAACAAGTCCTCGCGAAAACGTCCGGCCCGCATTTCATCCTTGAGATTCCTGTTGGTGGCGGTGATCACGCGAATGTCCACGGCGACCGAACGAATTCCGCCGACGCGCTCAAACGTTTTTTCCTGGAGCACCCGCAGCAGTTTGACCTGCAGATTTGGGGACAACTCACCGATTTCGTCCAGAAACAGGGTCCCGCCGTGGGCGAGCTCGAATCGCCCCTTTTTGCTTGAGACGGCACCGGTGAAGGCCCCCTTTTCGTGGCCGAACAACTCGCTTTCGAGCAGGCTTTCCGCCAGGGCGGAGCAGTTGACGGCTACAAATGGACTTTCACGCCGCGGGCTGTTGAAGTGTATTGATTTGGCCACCAGCTCCTTGCCCGTACCGCTCTCCCCCTCGATCAGAACGGTGGCGTTTGATGGGGCCACTTTCTGAATGGTTTCGAAGACATCTCGCATGGTTTTGCTTTTTCCAATGATGTTTCCGAACCGGTATTGCGACTCGACGGCGCTGCGCAGGCGGCGGTTTTCCTTGACCACCTGGTAAATCGAGATGGCTTTCTTGACGTAGAGGGTCAGCCGCTCGTTGTGTAACTGTAGGCGCCCTTCTGCATGGCCTCGACCGCCTTGTCGACGGTCCCGTGGGCGGTCATCATGATCACCGGCAGCTCCGGGTCGTTGGCCTTGATCTGCTCGAGCAGTTCGATGCCGTCCATGCCCGGCATCTTCATGTCGGTGAGGACCAGGTCCAGGTCGGAGGACTTCTGGATCTCCAATGCCTCTAAACCGCTGACGGTGGTGAGCACCTCATAGCCTTCCTCTTCCAGAACGGCACTGAGCACCAGCAGGTAATTCTTCTCGTCATCGACCACCAGAATGGTTTCCATACTCAGGCCTTGTTTTCGGGAGGCGTGATGGGCAGATCGATCGTCACCCGGGCCCCGTGAGGCTCGCGGTTGGCAATCCGGATGCCGCCGCCGTGCGATTCGATGATGTTCTTCACGATGCCGAGCCCCAGGCCGGTCCCCTTGTCTTTGGTGGTGAAAAACGGGTCCCAGATCTTGTCGAGCAGGTCGGCCCGGATCCCCACTCCGTCGTCATCGATATCGATAATGACCCGGTTGCCCTCGGGGCGGATGGCGACCCGAATCCGGCCGCCTCCGGGCATGGCCTGCATGGCATTGATGAAAATGTTCAGGAACGACTGGTGCAGCATGGGCGCATCGGCCATGACACCCGGCAAGGGGTGGTGGTAGTTTTTTTCGATGACATATCGCCCCTCCTCGATCTGGGCCGACAGGAAGGTGAAGTTTTTCTCGATGATGTCTTCAAGACGGCAGGGGCTCAGCTTCGGGCTGCGCGGCCTTGCGAAGTTGATGAAGTCGGTGATGATCCCGTTCAGCCGGGTGGCCTCCTCGACGATGATGTCCGGCAGCGTGTTGGCGGGGTCGGTTTTGGCGGCCTTTTTTTTCAGAAGCTCGGCGGAGCTGCGGATGATGCCCAAGGGGTTGCGGATCTCATGGGAAATGCCCGCCGCCATCTCGCCCATCGCCGACAGTCGTTCCGCCCGGCCCAGCAGCTCTTTGAGCCGCAGCCGCTCCTCGGCCCGTTTTTCAATGATGGCCTCGCCGCGCTGGACCACGAAGATGAGCACCACGAAAAGAGCACCCATCAAGACCGTGCAGGTGATGACCACCAGGATCTGGATGCGGAAGATGGTCTGGTAGTCTTCGGACAGGTCCTGCACGACTTCCACCACTCCCAGCACCGGGTCGGTGATCCGGCCGAGCGGCTCCTCCCAGCGCAGCGGCGCGAAAGTGACCAGGCGCACGTCCTTCGGGAACCCCATGAGGATTTCAAGGAAACTGCCGCGCTGGACCAGCTTGGAGGTCGACCGGCCGGATTTGGCCTGCTCGAGCGCCGTGCCCCCGACCGCCTTGACGCCGATGCGGTCTTCCTCGAAGCTGTAAGAGATGGTGTTGTTCATGCTGTAGATGTTGAGATCTTCCACCTTGAAGCTGTGAAGGGTGCTGCGGACGACATTGTCCATGCGCTCAAACTGCTCTTTGTTGCGCAGCTGGACTTTCCCGAACGTCATGCCGATAGGCAGGATGAACTGGATGAACACCTGGTGGTTCAGGTTCTCGATCAGGGCATGGGCGTAGTCCTCGCTTTTTTTGCGCTGCATGGATTTGACCCAATGGGTGTTGAGAATGGTCAGGATGATCGTGACCGTGAAGATTACGACCAGCCCGGTGAACGTAAAATACTTGACCAGCCGGAACGGTTTTATTTTTTCCTCAGGCAGGCTGGCACCCACGGGTGCAGGGGAAGCGTTGTCGATGTTCATTGAGCGAAAGTATAGGAGGAAACTCCAAGAGTTTCAAGGCTATAAAAAAAGGCGAAAAATTTTTTCAAGTTTAACGCGCACCAACCGATAAAGGAACCATAGACACCTCGACGGGTGAGGGCAATGAAGAACGCGTCGGCAATGTCGAGCCGGTTATCCCAGTTACAAAATATTGACGGTATGTCGATGAAAGGTCACCCAACGCCGCGGTCGTTTGGCGAACGAAAAGACGGGCGAATGCCGAACGCTGCCGTTGGTTTTTTTAACAATCTGAAATCAAAGTGGATTGCGCTGAACCCACTTTTCTGTTCATTTCGAATCCCCCATTGGCGCAATTTTTGCTTTGACCTAAAGCAGCTGTCAACCCACTCGGCAAGTGCCCAGAAATCAGCCATTTTCCGGTCCCACGGCGATTTCAACGACAGCGGTCAGGGTGACTACAACGCGTGGTGAGTGGTCGCTGTGCGAGCCACCCCATATAGATCCGTTAGCATAATTAAGCATAATTAAGTTTAATTTATTTTACTTGGGCGTCTTTTTACACAACCATCGGACGTAACGGGTAGGGACCTGAACCCGGTGAGTCATCTTCATGACCCCAACGCTTCAGAGCGGGCGATGGCCAAAAACAAATTGAAAGCAGTTCGCGAATCGGTTCTCATGAGCAAAACGGAACTTGCCAAGCAAGCCGACGTCTCGCCGATCACCATCTCTAGAATCGAACGAGGAATGCCGTGCCGGATGGAAACCCAACGCAAGATCCTGTTGGCGCTGGGGTTCAAACTTTCGGACAAACCCAAAATCTTCAAGGACTGAGCTGACTCCATGCTATTCGGAAAAAAAGACTCCCTGGTTGGTCTGGACATCGGGTCGCGCTCGGTGAAAGTCGCCGAGATCGTCGACACCAAGAGCGGCCCCAAACTCAAGCGGTTCGGCATGGCGGATATTCCGGCCGGCACCATTGAAGACGGGGCCATCAGCGACCCGGACACGGCGGCCGAAACCATCCGCCAGCTCTTCAAATCCAGCAACATCAAAGAGGCCAATGTGGCGGTCTCCATCGGCGGCTACTCGGTGATCGTCAAGAAGATCAACGTTCAGACGATGCCCGAGAATCAGCTGCAAGAGACCATCCATTTCGAGGCCGAGCAGTACATCCCCTTCGACATCAGCGATGTGAACCTGGATTTCCAGATTCTCGGTGAGAACGAAAACAACCCCAACCAGATGAGCGTTTTTCTGGTCGCCGCGAAGAAGGAGATGGTGAACGATTACATCAACCTGGTGACCCTGGCCGGGCTGACCCCCTGCATCATCGATGTGGAAGCCTTCGCCCTGCAGAACATTTTCGAGGCCAACTACGATATCCAGGACGAAAACGTGGCCCTGATCGACATCGGGGCCAGCAAGACCTCCCTCAACATTCTCAAGGGCAGCTCCTCGGTCTTCATGCGGGACGTGGCCTTGGGCTGCCTGCAGATCAACCAGAAGATCATGTCGCTGCTCGACTGCTCCTATGAGCAGGCGGAGCTTCTCAAGTTCGGAGAGGCCTCCGACAAAATGTCCGCCGAAGAGCTCAAGCAGATCGTCGCCGCCGTCGTAACGGACTGGTGCACCGAAATCCGGCGCGCGCTGGATTTCTTCTACACGAACTACCCGGACGACCAGATCAAACGGATCATTCTGAGCGGCGGAGGGGCCAACCTTGCCGAGTTCCGGCAGCTGCTGGCGTCGGAGGCGTCCACGGTGGTGGAGACCCTCAACCCGTTGAAGAAGTTCACTGTGGATGAGAAGGCGTTCGACCCGGAATTCATTCGCCAAATCGCCCCCCAGGCCGCCATCGCCATGGGGCTGGCCATGAGAAAAGTAGACGACAAATGATACGCATCAACCTACTGCCGTTCCGGTCCACTCGCAAGAAAGAGAACATCCGCCGCCAGCTGTCGATTTTTCTGCTCTCGCTGGCCTTTGCCGTGGTTGCCATCTTCGGGGTCTATTACCTGTTGAGCAGTCAGGTCGACGACCTGAACCGCCGCATCGCGAGCACTCAGGCCGAGCTGGAAAAGTACGACAAGATCAACCGGGAAATCGAAGAGATCAAAAAGAAACTGGACAACCTCAACAAGAAGCTGACGGTCATCCGGGAGCTGGAAGTCAGCCGCTACGAACCGGTGCGGCTGATGGACACCCTGGCCCAGGTGATCATCGAGAAGCGGATGTGGTTCACCGCGCTGGACGTAAAAGCCGATGTGGTCAACATCAGCGGCGTTGCTGCGGATGACAAGACCGTGGCCGATTTCATGGTTCGCCTGGAAGGAAGCGGGTTGTTCTCCTCGGTCAGCCTCAAGACCCTGAGGCAGGTCGAAATTCAGAAAACGAACCTCAAATCCTTTGAGATCAGCTGTCTGAAGAAGCCGGTCGTCAACCCAACCGAAGCAAGTGGGGCCAAAAAATAATGGCTACGAAAGAACCCGTCGGCAAACAAACCGGAAGCGAGATCCTGGAGAAGATCGAGAAGCTCGCCCTGTGGCAGAGAGTGGGCATCGTCGCGGCGCTGGTGGTGCTGCTCTTCGGCGCGGCGACCTGGTTCGTCTATCTGCCGCTGTATGACGAGATCACCGAACTGGACACTAAAATGCAGGGCTTGGAGAAAAAACTTGCCACGGCCAAGATCAATGCGGCCGAGTTGGAAAAGTTCCAGGCCAAAATGCAAGAGGCCGAAGCCCAGTTCAAAATCGCCATGCGCGCACTGCCGGAAAAGGAAGAAATTCCCTCCCTGCTGACGAACGTCTCCAAGTCCGGCCAGGACGTGGGGTTGGAGTTCCTTCTGTTCGAGCCCAAGCCGGAAACCAAGAAAGAGTTTTACGCGGAAATCCCGGTGGCGATGAACATCCGCGGGGATTACCACAATCTGGCCGTTTTTTTCGACAAGGTGGCGCGCTTGTCCCGGATCGTCAACATCAACAACATCACCATCAATCGCGGCAAGGAGATACGTGACCTGAGCGCCTCCTGCACGGCCGTGACCTACAAATTCGTGGAGCCGCCGCCGGAGAAACCGCCTGCGCCCAATCCTGCGGCGGCCCGGCCCGCGCCCGCGCCGAATCCCGGCAAAAACGATGTCAAGCCGAAAACGAAACGGAACCTCGACCTTTAATCAACCCACTCAAGAATCGCTTATGAAAACCTACCTTGCTCCGATTCGAATGCTGATCGTGCTGATGGGATTATTGCTGCTGTCGGCCGGCTGCGATGATTCCGAGAAAAGCGCAGCACCGCCCCAGGTGGTCCGGAAAAAGATTGCGGCACCGGCCGATCGCACCCAGCCGGCCCCCAAGGTGGCCGCGGTTCAACCCCCACCGACAGCGCCGGCAGCGGCGCCCGCGCCGGAGGTGGCCCAAGTCAAGCCGAAGCCCCCTGCGCCCGCACCGGCACCGACCCCGCCGCCGAAGCCCGTGGAGCCTCCGCCGCCGACGCAGTCCGCTGCGCTGCCGGTCGTCGAGGCAGAGGCTCCGCCCGCCCCGGCCGCAGCGGTCACCAATGCCGCTTTGCCCATGGGAGGGGTCAACCGGGTTGCGAGCGCCATCGCCGCGGCGGACAGCCAGGTGTCGTCTCTTCTCAACATACAGGCGCCGGCGCCCTACAACCCCAAGGGCAAAGCGGACCCGTTCGATCCGTTCATAAAGGACGAAGGGCAGCAGGTCGCCAAATCGATGAAACCCAAGAAGCGAACGCCCCAAACGCCGCTCGAGCAGATCGAACTCGGGCAGCTGAAGCTGGTGGCCATTATCGCGGCCGTAACCGGCAACCGGGCCCTCGTCGAGGAATCCTCCGGAAAGGGCTACATCCTGAGGGAGGGCACCTATGTCGGCATGAACTCCGGCAAGGTCGTGGGCATCTCCATCGACAAGGTTCTGATTGAGGAAGAATTCGAGGACGTTTACGGGAAAACCGTCACACAGAAGAAAGAAATAACCCTTCCGAAGCCCCCTGGAGAGTTGTAACATGACGACCAATCTCAGCACTCATCGAAACTTCATTGCTTCCGCTCTCATCGCCGTGTTTCTGGCCGCTTTAACGGCCGGCTGTGCGTCCCAGAACAGCGCGCAGGTGAAAAGCGCGGAGGCGGACCGGCTGATCACCGACATCGTCAGCCGGGAAGATGCAGCGGGCCTTTCCGTCACCGTCAAGGGAAGCGAGCAGTTGGCCTACACGGCCGTGAAGCAGGACGCGCCGCTGGGGGTCCTCTTTCATTTCCCGGGCACCGGCCTGGACAACTTGAAGCAGGTCTACTATCCGCCGGAGAACGATACGATCAGCAGCATTCGCGCCTCCGAGTTCTACGAAAACGGCCGGACCTCGAGCATCTTTATTTCCCTCAAGAGCGACGTTGCGTATGAATTGAGCCCGGAGGGCGCCGATCTCAAGATCGTTTTCCCGAAATCGGGGGCGCCGGCGGCCAAGGTCGGCCAGCCGCCCTCGATCCAGGAGTCGGATACGGACAAGATCGCCTCCCCGCCGCCGGCCCCGAAAAGCCTGGTTCCCGCGACCGCTCTGGTCAGCGTGAACGCGACGCCGTCCAAGGACGGGGCGGTGATTCAGGTCATGGCCGACGGCGCGCTGCAGAACTACAAATCTTTCACGCTCGCGGAAAGCCCACCGCGCATCGTTTTCGATTTTGCGGGCGTCCGCAGTCCGTACAAGGGCGAACAGCGCGTGGCGGTCCAGACCGGGCCGGTCAGCCGGGTCCGCCATCTTGCCTATCCCGACAAGGTCCGTCTGGTGGTCGAAACCCAAAAACCCTATCTTGGGAACTACACCGCGGAAATCGTCGACGACGGACTCCTCATCCAGGTGGGGGATGCCGCCGTCGGATCCAAGCGCACGGACCTGAAACTGGCTTCCGGGCCGGCGCCGAGCCCGCTCCCTCCGCCTGCCAAGCCCGCTGCGGCGGCGGCCGGGGCTCCGGCGTGGGTGAACCGGGTCGAATTTGCCGACGAGGATGCCGGCAAATCCACGGTCATCATCGGGACGTCGCGCCCGGTGTCCTACGACCTGGTGAAGTCCGGCGACAAACAGGTTCAGCTGCAGCTCGTCAACACCCAGGTGCCCGAACAGCACCGGCGGGCCGTCATCACGACCCGTTTTGAAAGCGCCGTCGACCGCGTGACGCCGACTCAGGGCAAGAACGAAGCTCTCGTGGCGGTCGATCTGCGCGAGGATGTGCCTTACACCGCGGAGCAGGTGGGGAACCTCATCCGCCTCAACTTCGCCGCCTCCACGGTTCCACCCAAACCCTACGAGAGCGCCGAACCCCCGGCATGGAAGACCGGGATCGCGCCAGCGCCGGCGGCCGCGGCGGTCCGCGAGCCGGTCGCGGTGAAAACAGCCCCATCGGGAAAAGCGACGGCGGGGTCGGCAGCGGCCAGGGGCACCTCCAGCGTTGAGGCCGGTATCGGCGCCGGCGACAAGGTCTTCACCGGTGAAAAAATCGCCCTGGATTTCTACGATACCGACATTAAAAACGTATTCCGTATCCTGCAGGAAATCAGCGGCAAGAATTTCGCGATCGACAAGAACGTCACCGGCAAGGTGACCCTGGCCCTTCAGAAACCGGTGCCGTGGGACCAGGTGCTGGATCTGGTTCTAAAGATGAACCAGTTGGGGATGGTCCGGGAGGGAGACATTCTCCGCATCGCCTCGTCGGCCACCCTGCAGCAGGAAGAGAAGCTGCGCCAAGCGCAGTTGAAGGCGGAGCAGGATGCCCGCAAGCAGGAGGAGGAGGGCGAGCCGCTGGTTACCGAGTACATCCCGGTCAACTACTCTGCCGCGCAAGCCGATGTCCTGCCTCACATCACCAACATTCTAACCCCGAACCGCGGCAAGGCCACCGTGGATGTGCGCAACAACCAGCTCATCATCACCGACATTATGGAAAAGGTGAGACAGGCCAAAGCCATCGTATCCAAAATCGACCGGGTGACGCCGCAGGTGGTGATCGAGGCCCGGGTGGTCGAGGCCAACAGCAGCTTCTCGCGTGAAATCGGTTTCGACTGGGGGACCATTACGGTCGATGCCTTCAAGATCGGGGGCGCATTGAGAACGGGCCCCACCACCTTCACGTCCAACAACATCCCCACCAGCTTCAAAACCGACAACACCATCGGGTTCAATTTCTCCACGCTGTTCGGCACGAACATCTCCATCGTCGACGCCAAGCTGACGGCCAGCGAAGTGGAGGGCAAAGCCAACCTCATATCATCGCCGAAGATCATCACGTTGAACGGCCGCAAAGCCACCATCAAGCAGGGCCTCGAGGTTCCTTATCTGGAGCGGGACTCCTCCGGCAACGCCACGGTCCGCTTCAAGGACGTCGACCTGCTGCTGGAAGTGACCCCCAACATTTCGCAGGACAAACGCATCGTCATGAGCATTTTCATCACCAAGAACGACATCGTCGACCCGACGGCGCCGGAGCCGGCGCTTTCGACGAACGAGGCTAAAACCGAAATTCTCGTGGAAGACGGGGACACGATCGTCATCGGCGGCGTTTTGAAGGATTCGAAACGAATGGCGGATCAGGGCATCCCGGGGCTGCGCAAGCTCCCGGCCCTGGGCTGGCTGTTCCGGGCAGATAAAGTAGAAAACAACAAGAGCGAACTGCTCATTTTCATCACACCGCGCATCATCCAGCTGGAGCAGCGCAAGACGATCTGAACCGGTTGCCTCCATTCCGAACACCGCCGGCGGACGGCATGGCAAATGCCGTCCGCCGGCGCGTCTTAAAGATGGGACGCCCGACGCCTTTCCGCCTCGATCAAAAACCCAGCTCCTTTATCTGCCGCTGGGCCTCGTCCGCCATGGGCGACTCCGGGGCGAGTTCCAGCGTCAGCTGGAATTCATCGCGCGCTTTCTTCCGGTCCCCGAGCCCGCGATAGGCCCTGCCGAGTTCATAGTGCAGCTGAGGCAAATTGGGGTTTTTCCGCACCGCACGCTCCAACTTTTGAACCGCGTCGGCATACCTTCCCATGGCGATATAGGTCATTCCCAGCCCGCCCAGCGCGTTCGAAAAATCCGGGTTCAGCTTCAGCGCCTCGAGAAAATATTTCTCGGCCTGGCGGTAGTCTTTTTTCTGGTAATACGCCAGCGCCATGTTTGAAACGGCGAAGTGCGGGGTTCCGTAAAAAACATCTTCCACGATTTTTCGATAGGCCTCGATGGCGTTGTCCCATTCGCCTTTTTCGAGATAGGCGTTGCCCAGGCTGTTGATGGCCGGCGCATAATCGGGCTTGAGCCGGATCGCTTTTTCAAAATACTGGATGGCCTGGTCGTAGCGCTCGCGGTAAAA
Organism: Desulfobacterales bacterium; assembly: GCA_025454075.1. The sequence continues at coordinate 14,868 of JALOPD010000032.1, forward strand.
ATAGACGAGCCCGATGTCGAATTGAGTGATGTGGTCTTCCGGGTCGTAGGCTTCCGCCTTTTTCAACTCTCTCAGGGCGGCCTGTAAATTACCCCCCGCCAGATAGGCTTCGCCCAGGTTGCGGCCGGCTTCCGCCGCCGCCTTGTTTTTTTCGACGGTCGGCGCGGATGGATCGGAACCGGGAGTGGAGGAGGCGCAGGCGGTCAGGAACACGGCCGCCCCGATGAATACGAAAAAGGATGCGATCTTCAGTTTCATGGAGACTCCTCGTTGGCTGACGTGGACACCCGCGAGCGAATCAGCAGGGTGTTTTGTTGAGATCCAGGCGGCCGGCGATGTCTTCGGCCGTGCGTTGAACGAAACGCTGGAACTCTTTGCCCCCTAACGGTTTGCCGGGGGCCGGCACCCGGCTGAGGTCCGCAGGGTGGATGTAGACCGGCCGGTTGACCAGGGCCGGGTTCGGGGTGATTTCAAAATCGGCCGGAAACCGGTTTTCAAAGTACATCTCCTGGAACCCGGAGAACTTGAGGGCGTGCGCGGTGGAATCCAGGACGGCGATGTCGCCGCCGTCGACCATGCCGCGGCGCCGGGCGGCCATCAGGCCGGCCAGTGTCTCCCCGCCGTGCGTGCAGGCCACATGGCCGTTGCGGTTGGCGGTCAACTGCCAGTCCATGATCTCCTGCTCGGCCACAGCTGCGAAAAACACCCGCTGCCGCCCGGCCGTCTGGTTGTAGCGATCCGCGAGGTGCACCACCCGCGGCATGGAGACGGGGTTGCCGATCATGGCCGCCTGGGCGACGCTCGGCCGGACCGTGACCGGGGTGAACCGGCGCTTGGCCGGGTCCGGTTCGAGGTAGTAGCGATAGACGGGATCGGCGTGCTCGGACTGGACCCCCACGATCTTCGGCAGCGCCGTGATCACCCCGGCCTCGAAAAACTTCAGGAACCCGCTCAGGATCGCCGTGATGTTGCCGGCATTGCCGATGGGCACGACGACGGCCAACGGCCCCACGTCGTATTCGAAATCCTGCGCGATTTCGTAGGCGTAGGATTCCTGGCCCAGAATGCGCCAGGCGTTCTTGGAGTTGAGCAGCGCCACCGGGTAGTCCTCGGAGAGCGCTTCCACGACCTTCATGCAATCGTCGAACACCCCCGGGATTTCAAACACCATGGCCCCGCTGCCGAGCGGCTGGGAGAGCTGCTGGGGGGTGACCTTCTTGTGGGGCAGCAGGACGGCGGACTTGATGCGCGGCTTCAGGTAGGCGCCGTAGAGGGCGGCCGCCGCCGAGGTGTCGCCGGTGGAGGCGCAGACCGCCAGGACTTCGGAAAGTGTTCCCTGCCGGATCAAGGTGTGGATATAGCTGAAGGCGCTTGCCATCCCCCGGTCCTTGAAGGAGGCGCTCGGGTTCTGGCCGTCGTTTTTGAAGTAAAAGTCGAGCCCCACCTCGTCCCGCAGCGGGGCGTTGGCCCGGACGACGGGGGTGTGGCCCTCGCCCAGATACAACACGGCGTCCAGCGGGATCACCGGCCCGATGAACTCGTGGTAGCGGTAGATGCCTTTGAGGGCCGTGAGCGTCAGCATCTTGCGGTAGTCGAAGACCCGGCGCCAGAGGCGGCCCGGAGTGGCCTTGAGCCGCTCGAAATCCTGATCCTCGATCAACAGGACCTGCCCGCACTCCGGGCAGACGTAGAGCAGCCGCTCGATGCCGAACCGAGCGCTGCAGCCCAGGCAGCGGTAGGCCATGCGCCCCGCATGGGCCGGCATCAGGCGCGCTTGAATCTCCTGCGGGAAGTCGTCGAGTTTCACGGGGCGATGACATCCATTCCGCCCATGTAGGGCCTGAGCGCCTCGGGGATCACGACGGAGCCGTCGGACCGCTGGCAGTTTTCAAGGATGGCGGCAAAGGTGCGGCCGGCCGCAAGGCCCGAGCCGTTGAGGGTGTGGACCAGTTCGGTGCCCTTCTTGCCCTTGCGCCGGAAGCGGATGTTCGCGCGCCGGGCCTGGAACTCCTCGAAGTTGCTGCAGGAGGAGATTTCGCGGTAGGCGTTCTGGGACGGCATCCACACCTCGATGTCATAGGTTTTGGCGGCCGAAAACCCCATGTCGCCCGTGCACAGGAGGACCACGCGGTAGGGAAGACCCAGCTTGACGAGGATTGATTCCGCCTGCACGAGCAGGCTTTCCAGCTCCGCATACGAATCCTCCGGCTTGCAGAACTTGACCAGCTCCACCTTGTTGAACTGGTGCTGCCGGATCAGGCCGCGGGTGTCCTTGCCGTAGGAGCCCGCCTCCGACCGGAAGCAGGGCGTGTACGCCGTGTAGTACAGGGGCAGCTCCGCCTCGTCCAGGGTTTCATCCTGATGGATGTTGGTCAGCGGCACCTCCGCTGTGGGGATCAGGAAGTAGTCCCACTGCTCCAGCTTGAAGAGGTCCTGCTCGAATTTCGGCAGCTGGCCGGTGCCGGTCATGGACTTCCGGTTCACCATGAAAGGCGGGAGAGTTTCGCGGTAGCCGTGCTCGCGGGTGTGCACGTCCAGCATGAAGTTGATCAGCGAGCGCTCCAGGCGGGCGCCGGCACCGAAATACAAGGGAAACCGCGCGCCGGTGATCTTGGCGGCGCGCTCCAGGTCGAGCACCTTCAGCCGCATGCCGACGTCCCAGTGGGCCTTGGGCGCGAAGTCAAACCGTGTCGGCTCCCCCCAGGTCTTGATCACGGGGTTCTCGGAGCTGTCCCGGCCCAGCGGCACCGACGCGTGGGGCAGGTTCGGGAGCCCCATCAGGATGGCGCTCAACCCCTCCTGGGTGTCGGCCACCGCTTTCTCCAACTCCTTGATGCGCGCCGAAACCGAACGCATCTCCAGCACCAGGGCTTCGGCCGGGTCGCCGGCTTTCTTCAGGCGGGCGATTTCGTCGGAGACCACGTTGCGGCGGTGGCGCAGATCTTCGATTTCCTGGAGGCTTTTCCGGTGCTGCCCGTCGACGGCCTTGAAGGTCTCCAGGGCGACGCGCTGGCCGCGGGCGGCCAGGCCCGCCTCCACCGCCGCCAAATTTTGCCGTATAAACTTGATTTCCAGCATAAATTAGGTATATTTATATGTTTAATCGATTGGTTAGTTGTTCGAGGAGACTCAACTCAATTTTCATACACAGGCATTCCGGTTTAGTCAACGCTTATTACCGGTTGAAACGACGCATCCGCCGCCGCCCGCTTCTTGCCGGCCCGCCAGCGGCCTGCGAAGATCGATCCGACGCCAGGGGGAAGTCACATGGACGAAATCAAGGCAGCCAAGGAACAGATCCGCAAGGACATGGCCAAAGTCATCAATGGGTTCACCGAAAAACAGCGCGTCGAAAAAACCAGGGCCATCGAGCACAAGCTGTTTGAGTTCGCCAATTTCATGGAAGCCCGGATCATTTTGCTTTATGTCGATGGTGAAAACGAGGTCCGAACCAAACAGATCCTCAAGCGCTCTTTCGGCTTCAACAAGATCGTCGTCCTGCCCGCCTTCGACCCCGAGCGTCGCAAGGCAACGATCCTGAAAGTCGACCATCCGGACAAGGATTTGCAGCCGGGGCCCCGGGGGGTGGCGGAGCCCAATCCCGCCCGCTGCAAACCGGTGCCCATCCAAAAGGTCGACATCGCCATCATCCCCGGCCTGGCATTCGACGAAAAAGGGGCGCGCATCGGGTCGGGCAAGGGGTATTACGACCGGCTGATTCCGGATCTGCCGGCAACGACCCGCAAGGTCGCACTGGCGTTCGAGGAGCAGATCATCCCGCAGGTTCCCACCGAGTCCCACGACAAGCACGTGGACATCATCATCACCGACAAACGCATCATTTACAAGATATGAAATTCAGGCGTTAAGGCACTCTGGCGAGGAATTCGGCAGTTTTTCCGAATACGCCGACTGATCCCGGGTGCCTTGAACCCTGAATTTCATGGGCTCAACACCCTCTCCAGCTTATCCAGGTTCTCAACCTCGCCCACGGCGATGACCGTATCTCCCGGCATGATGACGGCCTCGAAGGAGGGATTGAAAAGCATGGTGCCGTCGGGCTTGTTGATGGCGATGATGATGAGGTTGAAGTTCTGGCGGATGCCGGAGTCCTTGAGGCTGACGTGGGCGAGCGCGGAGGCTTCGCTCACGGCGAGCTCCTCCAGCTGGATGTCCTTGCGGGTTTGAGAAAAGGCGAATTCGAGAAAGCTCGTCACCGCGGGCCGCATGATCCGCTGGGCCAGCCGGGAGGCCCCCAAATCGTATGGGGACTCCACGATGTTGGCCCCGGCGGCGCGCAGCTTGTTCTTCGACTCCTCCCGGCTGGCCCGGGCAATGATCATCAGCTGGGGGGCGAGCTGCCGTGCGGTCAGCACCAGGAAGACGTTGTCCGTATCGGTTGCCAGCACCGCCACCAGCCCCTTGGCCCGTTCGATGCCGGCCCGCGTCAGGACCTCTTCGCTGGTGGCGTCGCCCTGAACGTACAGCACCCGGTCCTGCTCCAGCGCCGGGACGAGGTCCGGTGTTTTTTCGATGACCACCAGGCTGACCGGCTTCTGCCGCAGCGTCTGGCAGAGAATTCTGCCGATCCTGCCGTACCCGCAGACGATGTAGTGATGGCTCAACCGATCGATTTTTCTGTCCAAGCGGCGCCTCCCCATGATCGCACGGATTTTACCCTCCACCATGAACTGAACGACACTGGCCGCCACATAGGTGGTGGTGCCGAGGCCGAAAAAAATCAGCACCATGTTGAAGACCCGGCCGGCTTCCCCCAGCGGCCGGACTTCCTGGTAGCCGACCGTGGCGATGGTGATCACGGTCATGTAAAGGGCATCCATGAACCCCCAGCCCTCGAGCATTTCAAACCCGAGCGTCCCGATCGTTAAAATGGAGATCAGCAACACCACGATGATCAGAAAATGGCTCGGCGGCCGCATGCCCTTCACCCTTGTCGAAATCGCATCCGGAACTTCCGGCAGCCTGCCGCTGCCGTTGCGCATCTTAGCAGATCTGGCGCAGCGTTGAAAGCCGCCGGGGCGAAATCATGCATATTGACCCGGCGAACCGGTGTTGATAGAAAATCCCCTGCAGCGAAACGTTTCCGATAAGGACCTTCGTGGAAAAGGAACCCCTGAAATACCAGCGCCTCAGAGAAGAGATGGTGCGCCAGCAGATCGAGGCGCGGGGTGTTGCCGACCCGGCGGTGCTGGCGGCCCTGCGCCGGGTGCCGCGCCACATCTTCGTGAGCGAGGCCCTGCGCGACCAGGCCTACGGCGATTTCCCGCTCCCGATCGGCGAGCAGCAGACCATCTCCCAGCCCTATATCGTGGCCGAGATGAGCCAGGCCCTGCAACTGAGCCGCGAGGACCGGGTGTTGGAAATCGGCACCGGGTCAGGCTATCAGGCGGCCATCCTGGCGCAGATCGCCTACAAGGTGTACACCATCGAGCGCATCCGCCCCCTGTACCTGCAGGCCCGGCGCCTGTTCGACGAGCTGCGCCTTTTCAACATCGTCACCCGTTACGGCGACGGTTCCAAGGGCTGGGATGAAGAGAGCCCCTTCGACGCGATCATCGTCACGGCCGGCGCCCCCACGGTCCCCGCCGTGCTTTTGAACCAGCTGGCCGTCGGCGGCCGCCTGGTGGCTCCGGTCGGAAATCAGCACTCCCAGGACCTGGTCAAGATCGTCAAGGAAAAAACCGGCACCCGGCAGACCAGCCTGGGGGGGTGCCGGTTTGTGAAGCTGGTGGGGGAGCACGGCTGGAAGGAACCCTGACGACGGTGCCATCGCAAGGCCGACTTCGGCGTTGCGCGGCGCCACGCGGCTGGCGCGCCTTGAATTCGGACTTGGGATGACGCCGTCGCCCCCAAGACCGGGAGACTTCAAGACTGCAGCTATCGGTGCGATTCGTTCGGCAGGTTTTCTTTGAGGAAGTCGATGAAGGCGGAGGCCAGGGGCGATAGACTGCGCTGGCGGTGGCGGGTGATGTAAAAGCGACGGGTCAAGTCCAGGCCCTCCACGGCCAGGGCTTTCAGGCGGCCGGATGCAAGGTCCTCTGAAATCGCCAGCATCGACAGGATCGACACGCCGATGCCCTCCTTGATCCCCTGGCGGATCGCCTCGGTGCTGCCCATCTCCGCCACGATGTTCAACTCCTCCGCATCGTGTCCCAAGCGGATCAGGCTCTCCTGTATGGATTGAAGCGTTCCGGAGCCGCGCTCGCGGGCGATGTATGGCTCGGTCAGGAGCAGGGCCAGGGCTATTTTTTTCTTCGAGGCCCAGGGGTGGCCGGCCGGCACGACCAGGCGCATCTCGTCCGACACGAGGGCCTCCTGCCGGATGTTCCTGTCCCTGGATTCCGCCCCGACCACTCCGAACTCCAGCGCGCCCTCCAGAACTCCCGCGATGACCCGCTCCGTGTCCGCGATGACGAGCGACAGCATGACCTGGGGAAAGCGTTTCTTGAACAGGCCGACCATGCGGGGCAGCAGGTACCCGCCCGGGATGGTGCTCCCGCCGAGCACCATCCGGCCCAGCGTTTTGCCCTGGAATTGAGCCATGGCGGTTTCGGCCTCTTCGCGCAAGGCGAGCAGCCGCAGGGCATACCCGTAGAGGAGCCGGCCGGCATGGGTGGGGGCCGCCTCCTTGGAAAGACGGTCGATCAGCGGGCATCCGAAATGGGCTTCGAGTTCTTTGATGTGGCTGCTGACGGTGGGCTGGGATAGGTGAACCGCCTCGGCGGCTTTCGAGAAGCTGCGCCACTCCACCACCCGGCAGAAAATCTTCAATTGCCACAGGTCCATCGTGCTATACCGGCCGTCTTTCCGGCGCCTGGGCGAGGAGGGGAAACTTCGCCTTGAGGCGTGCGAGCACCACGGGCGGCACCATGCCTTCGATGTCTCCGCCGAACTGGGCCGCTTCCTTGATGATGGAGGAGCTCGTGTAGATCCAGCGCATGCCGGTCATGAGGAACACGGTCTGGATCTCCCGGTTCAGGCGCCGGTTCATGAGCGCCATCTGGAACTCGAATTCGAAATCGGACAGCGCGCGCAGGCCCCGCAGCACGGCCGCCGCCCCCCGCCGCTCGGCGTAGTCCACGAGAAGCCCGTCGAACGCATCCGCCTCCACGTTCGGGAAATCCTGCATGCTGATCTTGAGCATTTCCAGGCGCTCTTCGAGCGGGAACAGAAACTGTTTCTTGGGGTTCTGCAGAATGGCCACGATGACCTTGTCGAAAAGCTTCAAGCCGCGTTCAACGATGTCCAGGTGGCCGTTGGTGACCGGGTCGAAGGAGCCGGGGTAGATGGCAATGCGTTCCATGCGGGGTCCCTTTCCATGCAGAATCGGTGAAGGTACGCTTCCCAACGGCCGGAGGCCTTCGCCTCATATCACATAAGACAAAAACGAGACAAGCGTTTTGCCGTAGCGGCGCTGGTCCTGGAGAAGATAGGCCTCTCCCAGCTCCGGCAGCGGGTCTGCGGCACCGTGTTCGACCACGAGGCGGGCGCCTTGCGCCAGGCGGCGCACGGCATGCAGATGGGAGAGGGCCGGGGCCACCAGGCCTTGACGGTAGGGGGGGTCCAAAAAGACCAGCCGGAATTCCGGCTCCCGGCCGCGGAGGCAGTCCAGGTTGCGGGCGGCGTCCCATCGGATCGCGGCGGCGCGACTCGCCAGGCCGCAGGCCTGGATGTTCTGGGCGATAACGGCGAGCGCTTCGCGGCCCATCTCGATGAAAAGGGCCGAGGCGGCGCCGCGGCTGAGGGCTTCGATGCCGAAGGCGCCGGTGCCGGCAAAGAGATCGAGCACGTGCGCGCCGCGGACCGCGGGGCCTAGGATGTTGAAGATCGCCTCGCGCGTCCGGTCGGCGGTCGGTCGGGTTTCAAGGCCCGCCGCCGTGCGCAGTCTGCGACCTCTCAATTCTCCGGCGATGATTCTCAACACAATTTGCTCGCGATTTTTAATGATCCGGCAGATGACTTGATGAAGTTCGGATGATGACGAGCTGCGCGACCCAGTCGGCAGCGAAGCGGTTGCCCCGTGGGAGTGGCTTCCAGCCACGATGGCTTCGCGGCAAGATGCCGCTCCCACAAAGAAGGATCGGCAGAATGGAAAGTCATTTGAAACCCGCCAGGGCGTTCAAGACAAAGTCGATGTCCGCGGCGGTATGGGCGGCGTTGACCTGGAAGCGGATGGTCTCGTCGCCGCGGGGCACCACCGGGAAGGTCAGGCCGACGGCGAGAATACCGTGATCGAAAAGGTGTTGAACCAATCGGCGGGTGCGGGGGGTGTCGCGCACCAGCAGGGGCACGATCGGGTGGGGGCCCGGTATGGACTGCCAGCCCAGGGACTCGATCCCCCGGCGGAAGCGTGCGGTCATCTGCCGCAGATGCTCCAGGCGCTGCCGCCCCTCGGCGCCGTCGCAGATCCCAAGCGCCTGGGCGGCGGCGGCGCAGTCGGCGACGCTCAACGGGTTGGTGTAAATGTAGGTGTCGGCCTTTTGGCGCACCGCCTCGATCAGAGTCGGGCCGGCGGCGATGAATCCGCCGTTTGCGCCGAAGGCCTTGCCGAAGGTTCCGATGACGACGTCCGGTTGAGCGCCGGTGTGGTCCGCCGTGCCGCGGCCCGTCGCACCGTAGGCCCCGATCCCGTGCGAGTCGTCCACTACGGTGACGAGGCCCTCCTTGAATCGGTTTCGATGGGCGGCGGCGGCGGCTTCAATCCGGTCGATGGGCGCGTAGTCGCCGCGCATGCTGAAGATGCCGTCGAAGATCACCGCCACCCGCTCCATGCCCGTCGGCACCGCATCGAGGCATTTCTTCAGGTGGTCCATGTCGTTGTGGGCATAGATGGCCTTGTTTTCGGAAGGCACGCCCGCGATGCGCATGGCGCGGATGATGCTGTTGTGGTTGAGTTGATCGCCGATCCAGTAGGTCTTGGGGTTGGAGACGGCCAACGCCAGGCCGCAGTTGGCCGTGTAGGCCGAGTTGAATATTTTGGCGGCGGGCTTTCCGACGAAGCCTGCGATCTGCTCCTCCAGGGCGATGTGGTAGGAGAAAGTGCCGTCGATGAAGCGCACGGCGCCGGGGCCGACGCCCAGCGCATGGGTGGCTTCATCCGCGGCCCGGATCACCTCCGGGTGATGGGAGAGCGAAAGGTAACTGTTGGAGTTCATGCGGATGAACTCCCGGTCGGAGCCCTGGAGCCGGTAGCGCGGCCCTTTGTCCCCCCGTGGAGGAGTGTAGCCGACGATTACCCGCTCCGGCGGCTTGGCCCGGCCCTCGGCTTTTAGTATTTCCAGCTCCAGTTCCAAGGCGCGATCCAAGGCATTCAATGACATATCTTGCTCCTTGAAAAAGCCCCCAAAGCTGTCACCCCGGCGAACGCCGGGGTCCAGAACCACCTTATTTGGCCGGATTCCAGCACCTGCTCTGGGCCTGATCCAGGGTCCGCCGGAATGACTAAAAACGGGGCTTTTCGACTTTTTACGAGTCCATCATCTTTGCGTCTCGAGCGAAGCGATCGGTAAGATTTTTTCAGCTCTCCCAGGACAGAACCACCTTGCCCGACTGCCCAGACCGCATCGCCTCGAAGCCCTTTTCGAATTCCGTGAAGTGGAAGCGGTGGGTGATGACCGGGGTGATGTCCAGTCCGCCCTGGATCATGACGGTCATCTTGTACCAGGTCTCGTACATCTCGCGGCCGTAAATCCCCTTGAGGGTCAGGCTGTTGAAAATGACCATGTCCCAGTCGATGGGCGTGTCGTGCGGCAGGATGCCGAGCAGAGCGATCTTGCCGCCGTGGCACATGCCGGCCAGCATGTCGCGAAACGCCTGGGCGTTGCCGGACATTTCCAGGCCCACGTCGAAGCCTTCCTTCATCCCCAGCTTTTTCCGGGCGTCGGCGATGGAGTCCCGGCGAACGTCGAGAGCGATGGTCGCGCCCATTTTTTTAGCGATTTCCAACCGAAAAGGGTTCACGTCGGTCACCACCACGTGGCGTGCGCCCGCGTGCCGCACGATGGCGGCCGCCATGCACCCGATCGGGCCTGCGCCGGTGATGAGCACGTCCTCGCCGAGCACGTCGAAGGAGAGTGCGGTGTGGGTGGCGTTGCCGAGCGGGTCGAAGCAGGAGAGCACGTCGGTGGGGATGGCGGGGTCGCAGTACCAGACGTTGGTGACCGGGATGCAGAGATACTCCGCGAATGCGCCCGGCCGGTTGACGCCGACCCCGCTCGTGTGCGGGCACAGGTGCCGGCGGCCCGCCAGGCAGTTGCGGCAGCGGCCGCACACCAGGTGGCCCTCGCCGGATACGAGATCGCCGACCTTGAAGTCGTGGACGTTGCCGCCGACCGCGGCCACGCGGCCCACGAACTCGTGGCCGACGGGCATGGGCACGGGGATGGTCTTCTGCGCCCATTCATCCCAGTTGTAGATGTGCACATCGGTGCCGCAGATGGAGGTCTTCTGGATCTTGATGAGCACGTCGTTGATGCCCATCTCCGGGACGGGCACATCCTCCAGCCAAAGCCCCGGTTCCGCTTTGGCTTTGACCAGCGCCTTCATGGTGTTCATGGCCGGCTCCTGTCGGTCCGTGTGAAAGGGGCCTTCGATGGGGAGGGGGCAAGCGTCTCTCTAACCGGCGGCAAGTATGCTGGGCGGTGCCGCGCTTGTCAAGCGGGATAACAGGCTTCGGCAGCGAACGAAAGCGCCGGCAGCGATCTTATTTGACGATTCGGATTCGGTAGTTTTGTCTTATCGTGTTCAAGAGCCGCTCCATTATCCCGACGGCGGCTTCTTCGGCCGTCGGCGTGGGGCCGTCGCCGGAGAGGCCGCAGGATCGCAGCAGCTCTTCGTTGCCGGAGTCCAATCGAAACTCGGTCTTGATGGTTTGAACCAGGTCGGAGCCGAACGATTCAAGATCGTCCGCCATCAGTTTGGCGATCAGAAACTTGTCTTTCGACGAGAGATCGGACAGGAGCAGTTCGACCACGTCATCCACGTTTTTGGGAAGCCTGGAGGGATCGAGCCGTTTCTTAAAGTCGACGAACGGGACATAGGGGGGAATTTTGATGTCGAACCGGATCAGGTGCGACACCACTTCCAGAATGCTTTTCGTCGCCTGGTACAGGTCCGGGTCGCTGCCGTCCCTGGGCCCGGCAACATTCAGCACATCGATGTCGTATTTCGAGAGCCATGACTTGATTTCAAGCGATGCCTGAAACGTGTCGTATTGAGTCAAATCGACGTACAGCCAGGGTTTCCGATGTTTTTCAGCCGTTTCCCGGATATGCGCCAAGCTGCCGCTCAAGCTGCCGCGGTCGATGATCAAGGTGCCGTCGGAGTCCGCAACATTGAGCTCGGCCGGCACCTCGTCGCTTGAGCTGCGGATTTCCCTGAACCGGTAGGCGGCTGAATTCGGTCCGCCTTCAGCCAAGCGCCTCCCCGGCATCCACCCCCCATGGGGGATGTTCAGCTGGAGGGCCACATCGAGCGCCGCTCTGGCCGCCCCGCTCCGCCCGCTTGAAATGATCTTTTTCAACATGTAATTCGTTCTATCTTCGGCTGCCCGGATTGTTGAAAAATCCGTCGCAAATCGGCCGTATTCAGAGCCGTTCCTATAGAATCTTATCCCGATACCTATAAGTTGAAACTAATCCGGAACGCTCCGTCGTCAAGAGCGCTTCCCTTCCTGGCGCCCGCTCCTGTGGGTTCCTGACGGCAATCGGATAAACGCCGCACCCCTGCGCAATGCTGCAGACGACCTCTTTCCTTCCGGCCCGATTCGTGTTGATTGTCGATCGATTTCAGCGTAAAACCCGAAACATGAGTCAAACTCGGTGGGAGCGGCCTTTCCCAGCGAAAGTACAACCCATCCCGCTTCTCATCCGTTTCCGGCACTCCGAGGACCGGATCCATGCCTGAAGAGCTTGAGTGGAAAACGCGCAAGGAACGTGTCGACCGTAAGCTCAAGTCCCTCCAGCCCGCCTGGTCGATCGCCAAGTACCGGCCGGGCATCGATACCGCCGCGCTTGCCTGCCACGCCGTTGAAGAATACCCCACCCGCAGCGGCCCCGCCGACTACGCCCTGTTCGTGAAGGGCCGATTATTGGGCATCATCGAAGCCAAGAAAGTCGGCGTGGGGCCCGCCGGGGTCCTGGAGCAGGCCAAGCGTTACGCGCGGGGAGCCGAAGACGGACCCGGAAATTGGTGCGGATACCGGGTGCCGTTTCTTTATTCGACCAACGGCGAGGTCATCCATTTTGTCGATGTCCGCGCCGAAAAATACATCTCCCGCAGGATCAACCGGTTTCACACGGCGGATGCGCTGGCCGAGATGTTCGGCCGGGAGTCCGGATTTGAATGGTTCCGGGAGCATCCCGTACGGATCGAAAGGCTGCGGCCATACCAGAAAAAGGCCATCGAAGCGGTGGAATCGGCCATTGCCAAGGGCAAGCGCGCCATGCTGGTCGCCATGGCGACCGGCACCGGCAAGACCTTCATGACCGTGGCCCAGATTTACCGCTTCCTGGAATCCAAGGCCATGCGGCGGGTGCTGTTCCTGGTGGACCGCCGGGCGCTGGCGGCTCAGGCAGTGCGGGAGTTTGCGGCGTTCAACACGCCCAAGGGCCTCAAGTTCGACCAGGAATACGACGTTTTCAGCCAACGCTTCCGCCGGGAAGACTTCGACGACGAAAAACCCTACGACCCGAAGGTGCTGCCCGGCAGCTATCTCACCGCGCCCCAGCCCTCGCATACCTTCGTGTACGTCTCCACCATTCAGCGCATGGCCGTCAACCTGTTCGGCTGGGAGGGCGCGTTCGCGCAGACCGC
>JALOPD010000179.1 GCA_025454075.1 Desulfobacterales bacterium
AGGATCTTGCCGCGCAGCGGCAGCACGGCCTGGGTGTTCTTGTCGCGCGCCTGCTTGGCCGAGCCCCCGGCCGAGTCGCCCTCCACCAGGAAGAGCTCGCTCTCCTCCGGGTCCTGGGAGATGCAGTCCGTGAGCTTTCCGGGCAGCGCCGGCCCCACGCCCACCTTGCGCCGCACCACCTTGGCGGCTTCCTTCAGCCGCCGGCGGGCGTTCTCGATGGCCATCTCGCAGAGCTTCTGCGCAGCCTCCGGGTTCTGGTTGAGCCAGTGCGAAAAGGCGTCCTGCACGACGCTGGCGATGAAGGCCGTGCACTCCCGGGAGGAAAGCCGCTCCTTGGTCTGCCCGGAGAACTGCAGGTCCGCCAGCTTGGCCGACAGGATGTAGCTGCAGCGCTCCCAGACGTCTTCGGGGGTCAGCTTGACGCCGCGCGGAATGAAGCCGCGGAATTCGCCGAAATCGCGCAGCGCCGCCAGCAGCCCCGACCGGAACCCCACCACGTGGGTGCCGCCCTGGGGGGTGGGGATCAGGTTCGCGAAGCTCTCGGCAATGCCGTCGCCGCCGTCCGGAAGCCAGATGACCGCCCAGCTGACCGATTCCTCCTGCCCATCGACCTGGCCGACGAAGGGCTCCTCCGGGATGCGCTCGAAATTCTGAACGCTTTCAGCCAGATAATCTTTCAGACCGTCCTCGTAGTACCAGCTGTCGCTCTGGCCGGAGGCCTCGTCCAGGAACGCGACCGTCAGCCGGGGGCACAGAACCGCCTTGGCCCGCAGAGTGTGCCGCAGCCGGCTGACCGAAATCTTCAGGGTTTCGAAATACTGCGCGTCCGGCCAGAAACGGATCGTGGTGCCGGTCTCGGACTTCCTGGTCTTGCCGACGGCCTTGAGATCGGCGGTTTTCTGGCCGGCCTTGTAACTCATCCGGTACAGTTGTCCGTTGCGGCGGATCTCGACGTCGAGGCGGGTGGACAGCGCATTGACCACCGACACCCCGACCCCGTGCAGACCTCCCGAAAACTGGTAGTTCTTGTGACCGAATTTCGCCCCGGCATGCAGGCGGGTCATGATCACCTCGACCCCGGACACTTTCTCCTCCGGATGCTGGTCGACGGGCATGCCCCGGCCGTTGTCGACGACCTGCAGCGAGCCGTCCTTGAACAGCGTGACATCGATCCGGTCGCCGAATCCGGCGATGGCCTCGTCCACGGCGTTGTCGATGACCTCGTGAGCCAGATGGTTCGGCCGGGTGGTGTCCGTGTACATGCCCGGCCGCCGTTTGACCGGGTCGAGGCCCCGCAGCACCTCCAGGTCGGCGGCATTGTAGTGATTCGAGTGGTTTTTCATTCCCTCAGCCTGAATGGATCAACATATTGAGATATTGAACCGAGTCGAGCGTACTAATAGTGGGTCAGTCTATCAGGATTTCGTTGTAAAGGCCAGTCAGGGAGAAACCGCCGGTGGGCTCGAATACGGATTCAATGAGACGCCGAACTGCGGGCCGGACGGGCGCGGCCGGCGGCATCGGCCGCCGTCCGGTCCGTCTCAGTTTTTCGACTGCATCCTGTTCTTCATTTCCTGCTGGGCGTCCGCACTGTCGCAGTGCCCGTCCAGGGCAACACAGTAGTGCATACAGCGGCCGCCGCCTGAAGACGGCTTGAAGAACCGGCAACTCCTTTGATTCATTATCAAAGGGCCGGCACCGCATTTGGACATGAATCCGAGGATGCAGCAGTTGGCTCTGCCGCGGGCGGGGTCCGTAGTATCAGTGCAGGTATCAGTGCAATCGACATGCGCGCATGTGGCGCAATGCTCATGGTTGTTCATGATGCCAACGTTATATGAAATCGGCGCGGCCGGCGGTCGCTCAGCAGCGCAGATAGTCAAGCATTCAGGTCGGATGAACTCGCAAACCGCCTGGAATGCGGTGTTCTGTATTCCTGAGCGGCCTGTTTTATAAATACCATCGCGAATGAAAACAATCGGTCACCCCCACCCTGCTTCCCCCGTCTAGCGGGAGGAGAATCTGATATGGATCCCCCTCCCCATTTCGGGGAGGGAGGCCGGGTGGGGGTGTTCGCGCGGCACCATTCGGGGTGGTATTTAGGGAAAGCGCTATTTGGAAACCGGCCGACGGGTGCCCGGCGGGCCATGCGCCCGTCCAGCTCTTGATCAGCCCTTACTTTTCAAAATAATTGCGCCAGCAGGCCCTGTCAAAAAGGAGGGTAGCCATGCGACGATTACCGTGCCGGCCGGGGAAAACCGCCCGAATCAGATCAAGACCCCGCGGCGGCCTGCATGCTCGCGAAATGCTCACCCCCCGACGCGAGGATCACCGCCTCGATCAGCTGCTGCGCGGTCATCTTGCCGCCGGCCAGGGCGAGGTATCCGGTTCGGTCCAGCTCGGCGTCGGAAAGCCCGGCCGCGAAGTCGGCGAGGGCCGCGCCGTTGGCGCGCAGCAGGCCCAGCACCTCTTCGCGTGTGCACGCGGCATGCTGGCGAGCGTGCGTGTTGGCCATTTCGACGAGCTGATCCATCGTGAACTCCGGCAGTTTTTCGCCCTTTACGATCATGCGGGCCAGATCGACCGCCTCGAAATGCCCGCAGGCGATATGCCGGGCGGTCACGCCCACCGGCCACTCCTCTTTTTGGCAGGTTTTCTTCCAGTTTTGCTCTGAACAGCCTTCGACGAAGGCGATGATTTCCGCGTTGAACGCCCGCAGGCGTTCGGCCAGTTGTTTCGCTCTCGCGCTCATATGGGCCTCCCGTTTTGATTTGGCGAATCCCAACTTGGGATTATAAGCATCTTCCAGTTTTGTGTAATTTCATCCCCATGATCAGCAGCGCCCAAGAAGCCTCGTTCAGCTGAATGGGTGGTTCCCTTTTAACAATGAAGCCCGTCTAATAAGGTTTTGGATATCTCGAAAGCACTTGTCAAACGAACCAGCACATCGAGCTAAATCCATGTCAAATTCTGCGGTTAATGCCGGCTGGTCGGTGGTTTCGGAATAGACCCGCTCTGAGATCATTTTTTTGCTAAGCCACTCTTTAGCCCCTCGAATGTTTTCCGGGTCTTTCGGGGGTTGAAGGTCCCAGGGAAGACCGCGCTTCCCACGCAGGGATTCGGCCGCAGCTAAAAACCAGGCTTCAAATTCCTGTTTTGCAAGAACCACCGCAATTGGCAAATCCTTATGCACCGATAAAGCACGCTCCAGCAATTTGGGGCCGTCTTGGGCGGGGCAGCATTCCGCCCAATCACAATCTATTAGAACAAGTATTCCGCCTCTGCCTCCAATCTTGCGTGCAGCAAAATTCACAGTCCTTTCAATCTCACCTGCTTTGAGTAGTCTATTGGCTGGTACTCGCAAGGGTGGTAATACGCTCACAATAAAATCCGTTTTGATGAGTTGTGCAATTCTTCGAATGAGAATCGGCACAGCTTCGACTTCGCCGTGACCTTCGACAATAGCGGCAATCTTTATTATTGGCATGGAATAAAATCTGCAAAAAGGTCAAGCTGTTTTGGACCGATTTCGCTTATGGCTGAATCGTCTGGCTCAATCTGATTCAAACGCAATAGTTCCCCGGCAGTATATAGCCGTTCTCTGATCGCAGATCGCCCCGCTTCATCGAGGGGCCCAAGTTTTGTCTCGCCGCTCCGGTTCACGACCGCCAGAATGCTCGAATCCGGTAAATTCTTATCGTCCACAAGTTCTGGACTATGACTGGTAACTGCCACCTGGGTAACTCTTGACGCTGCCAGTAATGCATCGAGGAGTACACCCGCCGCACCTGGATGGACGGCCATCTCCGGTTCCTCGATTCCCACGAACAAAACAGCTTTGGCCGCCGTTCGAGATGATTGGAAAAGCGCGGTTAAAACGCCTAGCGCCCGTAATGTTCCATCAGACATATTCTCCGCCATGAACCGCCAGGCTTCTTTATTATTTCCGACAAGTTGGCGAAATTCCAAGGTCTCTTTTTTTCCGGCATGCTTAACGGTCACATCCTTTATCCCCGGGACCACTTTAGATAGAAATTCGATAACACGCGCATGCGTTCCTTTGCTTTCCTTTTCCATGGAACTCAAAACGCTGGACAAATTGCTGCCATCGCGCTTAAGCACTTCGCCCGGGTCAGGCTGTTGAAGCTCTCGTATCTCATCTGGGTTTAAATTATAGAAACCCATGCGTGACAGCGCGTCGTATAGCGGCCGAAATTCAGGCAGACCCGATGCTGCCACCAGATACAGACGGTCAGTGGAAGCCGGAGGGCCGACTCCGAAGCTGGATTCCTTAAGCTTGCCCGCCTCAATCCGGTAAAAGCTGTCATTCTCCAAAAGAGAATTGTTCGAAACCCGGCAGTCTTCCCTTTGGATCTCGAACCCCCTCCTCTCCTTTGAACCAACCCGAAATGCATAGATGCCTTGAGTGTTATTTGGCAGTCGCCATTCAATCCGAATGCCGAAATGGGTGGGGTGGCCGGAGGATCTTCGTCTGACTTCATTGATCCCGCCTCTCTCCCGCAAGGCGTGTTCAAGAGATGTATTCAGAGACTCAGCTACCAATCGAAGTGCATCGAGAAAATTGCTTTTACCGGCCCCATTCTGACCTACCAGGAATGTCAGCGCACCAAGGGAAACAGAGCACTCCTTTATGCTTTTATAGTTGTTCAGGACCACTCTTCGCAGAAATACTGGATTAGCCATGGCCACCCACCTATTATTCTCATTATTCTGGAAGGGTTACATATACGCCCGGGTTGATCGCAGAATCGGAATTCTCAAAGATTATCCGCTCTTTTGATTTCGATTAGTTCTTTCTTACCAACATATCAAGGAAAACTGTCGAATATGGACAGAACGATTATCGACGTGTCGCTTTCACAATTTCAGTTCATTTTGCAGCCGGGCGATGTCTTCGAAACCATCGGTTAATAAACGGTAAAGACGGGAGTATTGAGGATAGATCCGGTTGTAAACGGCTGCATGCTCCGCAACCGGCCGTTGGACCCGGCTGAACCGCACCCAGTCCCGGATATCATCTATGCAGCCGGCGCCGCCCGCGGCAAGAAACGGCCAGAAGGCCGCGGCCAGGGCGGATGTCTCGCCCCACACCGGGACGGACAGCTCGCGCCCCAGCACGTCGGCCATGGTCTGCAGCCAGAGCGGCGACTGGGTGAACCCGCCCGAGGCCACGACCTGCCGCACGTCCACCTCCATTTCCTGCAGCACCTCGAACACGCTCCGGAGCCGAAACCCGACCCCCTCGAGCAGCGCCCGGGCCAGGTGGCACGCCTCGTGCGCGAGGGTCATCCCGAAGAAGACCGCCCGGGCGTTCAGGTTCCAGTCGGGGCTGCGCTCGCCGGCAAAGAACGGCAGGCAGATCAGGCCGCCGGAGCCCACCGGGGCGCTCTCCGCCAGCGCGAGGATGTCTTCGAACGAGAGCGGCTTCGCCCCGGAACCGCGGCCGATCGCCTGGTTGAGGACGTCCCGCAGCCAGGCGAGCGCCACGCCGCCGTTGTTGATGGCGCCGCCCACCAGCCAGTGCGCCTCGTCGACGGCATAGCACCAGCTGCGGGCCCTGGCGTCCAATACCGGCCGGGAAGCCACCACCCTGAGCGCGCCGGAAGTCCCCACCATCAGGGTGGCCTGGGTCGGCAGCACGGCGCCGGCACCCAGGCTCGAATTTGCGGAGTCGGCCGAGCCGGTCACGACCGGTGTTCCGACGGGAAGCCCCATTTTCTGGGCGGCTTCCGGCTGCAGGCGGCCCGCCGGGGCGGCCGGAGATGCCGGCGGGGAAAGCTGCTCGGGGCGGACCCCGGCCAGAGCGAGCGCATCTTCGCTCCAGCGGAGGAAATGCGTGTTCAGCAGGCCCGTCCCGGCCGCCAGGGCGTAGTCGATCTGCCAGCTGCCGGTCAGGCGGAAGCCGGCGTACTCCTTGGCGGAAACGTAGCGTCGCGCGCTCTTGAAAACCTCCGGCCGGTGCTCGCGCAGCCACAGGATCTTGTAGAGCGGGTACATCCCGTGCGGCGGGCAGCCGGTCTCACGATAGAGCTTCATTCCGGCCGGAGTGGCGGCGACGGCCCGCGCCTGCTCGACGGCCCGCCCGTCGGCCCAGGTGATGACGCCGGTGAGGGGCCGATCCCGTTCGTCCAGGGCCATGACGCCGTGCATGGCGCCGCCGATGCTCATCCCGCCGCAGCCCGCCGGCGGGGCGCCGGACCGTTCCAGCGCCTGGCGCACGGCCGCGATCAGGGCCTCGAGCAGGGCCTGCGGCTCCTGCTCCTGCCAGCGCTGCCGGCTCTCGGCCCCGGGGTATTCGGCCGTCCCGAAACCGAGCACCCGGCCGGTCTCGTCCACCGCCGCCACCTTGCAGCTGCCGGTGCCGAGGTCGATGCCGAGAAACCATGCGGAAGTCGTCATGTCAACGTTCCAGGCGGTGGAGGATTTCGCCCGCGGGGTCCACGAAGAGGATCCCCTCGCCTTCCCGGTTCATGTAGTCGGCCAGGCGGATGCCGGCCGGGTCCAGGTAGCCGACGTTGATCCTGCGGCAGACCTCCTCCGGGATCGAGGTGGCGAGGACCAGGTTGACGGCGGGCCGCTCCACGCCCCCCGCGTAGCTGCCGGTCCCGCGCACGTGAGTCAGGTGCGCCAGCACGCCGCGCGGGACATGCCCGAGCCGGTCCATGTGCGCGAGTAGGTATTCGCGGATGTGGTAGCCGACCGCCTCGATGTGGCGGCCCCAGGTCCGCGACACCTCGCGGATATGGGGGGCGTAGATGATGAGGGTTCCCTGGTCGACCACGACCTGTTCGAGCTTGTACATGACCTTGCCCGCGGTCCAGATCTCGTCGTACATGGCGGGCGCCACGCCGAACACCAGCCGGAAGGGAGCCTTCTTCGTCACGATGTGGATCCGCGCGGACAGGTCCGCCGCCCGCGACCAGGCCGCGCGGGCATCGCCCGCGTACAGCCCGCACAGGCCCGCCCCGTGGTCGACCACCATGGCCAGGCAGCGGACCGGAACGGACACCATCTCCAGGGCCCGGTCGATCAGCCGCCGGACCGGCGTGTCCTTGATCCCGATGATCCGCTTGCAGCTGATGACCGCCCCCAGCCAGTGGAAGAAGTGCAGGAACTCG
>JALOPD010000180.1 GCA_025454075.1 Desulfobacterales bacterium
GTTCCAATTCATCAACAAGATGTCCAGCCGCATCCTGCAGGGGTTCGCCAACCACCTGATCGATCATTTTTCGGGAGCCAATCTCTTCAGCATCTTTCATACCATCGGCTCCGCCGGAGGCTTCTGCACCCTGCTGGCGCCTTATTTCGTCGGCTTCGCCCATCACAGCGCGCAGCGCAGGCTCGCCCATGCGGTCATGGCGCATCTGCGTCCGGCCGACGCATCCGGAATGAACGACACCCCCTGCGCCATATTTGCCGACCGGCTCGAAGAGGCCCGGGATTCGGCCCTTTTCGCGATCGACGCCGCGCGCCGCGCAACAGCTACCATTATCACCTGCGAAGCCGCGGACGACCCCGGTGTGCATCGCTTTGCACCGATCGGGACCTATGAGTTCGGCGACCTGCCCGGCCACCGCCTCGTCTACCCGCCGGTGCTGGACATGCTCGATTACTGCTTCAGGCACGATGTCTGCCGCCTGCATCTGGCCAGCGCCGGCCCGACCGGCTTGGCCGGCCTCTTGATCGCGCGCTTCCTGAAACTTCCCGTCGAGGCCACCTACCACGATGCCGTGGGGCGTCTGGCCCAGGCCTTGACCCGGGACGGGCTCATCGAAGATCTCAGCTGGAAATACCTGGCCTGGTTCTACAACCAGGTGGACGCCGTCTATGTTCCGTCGCGGGATGTCCAGCGCGATCTCCAGCAAAAAGGCGTGGCGCCGGACCGGCTGAGGCTTTTCACCCGATCGGCCCCAGGAGTCCGGGCAGCCGGTTATCGCCCGACGACGATGCCCCAGGCCGTCTAGCGGAGAAAACATCCAGTCCTAACCGTGAATTAACGTGGTGGGGATAGACTCCGGCCCATACAAAGGGAGGCGCCTGTGCGAACTATCGTCGCCAGTATCTCGCGTTGGGACATCGCATGGCTGACGGCGATCTTCAGCCTGCAAGGCCAACGACTGTTAGATTCAGCTCTGCCGAAGATTTCCCGGACAGCCGACGGCTTCTGTTACCCGCTGCTGGCATTGGTTTTGTTGGCCGCGGATCCGGCGACCGGTCGGTGGTTTCTGATGGCGGCGGTCGTGGCGTTCATGCTAGAGCTGCCGGCCTACAAGCTTATCAAACGCTTGGTGAAACGCGACCGGCCCTACGAAACCCTCCCTGGAGTCAAAGGCCGCGTCAAGCCTGGCGATCAGTTCAGCTTTCCCTCCGGCCATACCGCCGCCGCGGTCCTGATGGCCACCCTGCTGGGCAACGCCTACCCGCACCTCTTTCCGATCACCATTGCGTGGGCGCTGGCCGTCGGTTTATCGCGCATTTATCTGGGGGTCCATTACCCGACCGATGTCGTCGCGGGCATGCTGCTCGGCGGCCTCAGCGCCCTGGCCGGGATCGCGGCTGCCAGCTGAGGTGGGGTTGGAGATTCTCTACGGAGTCCAGGGCACCGGCAACGGCCACATCAGCCGCTCGCGTGAAATCGTCCGCCACCTGAAAGCCGACGGCCATCGCGTGCGGGTGATCGTCAGCGGAAGAGATCCTGCGCTGCTTTGGGACATGGAGGCGTTTGAACCCTTCGTCACCCGGGAGGGTCTGACCTTTGCCACCCGGCGCGGACGGTTGCAATACCTCAAGACCGCCGGCCGCCTGAATCTTTTCCGATTTTACGCCGACATCCGCAGCTTCGATGCCCGCGGCGTCGATGTGGTGATCACCGATTTCGAACCGGTCTGCGCGCGCATCGCACAGCGACACCGGCTTCCCAGCATCGGCATCGGCCATCAATACGCCTTTCGCTACAGGATCCCCATCTCCGGCTTCGACCCCGCCGCGATGTATGTCATCCGCCGCTTCGCTCCCGCCGACCACTGCCTGGGTCTGCATTGGCACCATTTCGATCAGCCGATTCTGCCACCGGTCGTCCCCAACCACATGCCTTCCGGACCCGCGCCGCTCGCCGAGAAGGTCCTCGTCTATCTGCCCTTTGAAGAAATAGAGGACATCCGCCGGTTGCTGATGCCTTTCCATGCGCACCAGTTCTTTATCTACCACCAGATCGCGGCGGCCAGCGACGAAGGCCATCTCCGGCTTCGGACCTATTCGCGTCACGGGTTCCTGAAAGATCTGGCCGAAAGCAGCGCGGTCATCACCAACGCCGGGTTCGAGCTGGCGAGCGAGGCCCTCCATTTCGGCAAAAAGGTCCTGGTCAAACCGCTGGCCCGCCAGATGGAGCAGTTGTCCAATGCCAAGGCGCTGGTACAGCTGGGGCTGGGAACCGCCATGAAACGGCTGGACCAAGACAAGGTGGGGAAGTTTCTGGCCAGCCCGCAGGTCGCGCAGGCGCGATACCCTGACGTCGCCCGGATGATCGCGGACTGGATCGGGGCCGGCGACTGGAAGGATATCGAGGGGATTTCCCGCCAGGCATGGCAACAGACCGCCTTCAATCAAATCCCCCCGACCACTCCCATGCCCGCTAATCCGTCTCGATCCTGACGATTCCTGCGCCTCCGTCAATGGTCACCCGCGCCCCTGCGGGAATGAGCCGGGTGGCGCGGCGCACCCCGACGATCGAGGGGACGCCCAGCTCTCGGGCCACAATGGAGCAGTGGTTGAGCAGGCCGCCCTCCTCCATGACGATGCCCCCGATCATGCTGAAGATCGGCGTCCAGCCCGGATCGGTGTGGCGGGCCACGACCACATCGCCCCGCCGGATGCCGGCCGCGGCGGGCTCCTCCACGATGACCGCGCGGCCGGTGACCCGCCCCGGGCTGGTCCCGATGCCGCGCAGTACGGTGCCTCCGGCGCTGAAATCATATTCGGGCTGGCCGTCCACCCAGAAGACGCCGGGGTCGAACGGGGTCTGAAATCGGCGCCGCCGCTGAGCCGAAAGGGATGCGGCTTCCTGGGCGGTCAGGCCGCCGGCGACCAGCGCCTCGATCTCCGGCAGTTTCAGAAAAAAGACGGCCTCGCCCAGGCCGCACGCCCGGCCGATATGGAGCAGGTCCTGTCGAATCCGAAAAAGTGCTTCATCCAGAAGGAAGCGCAGGTCCTCCCGCAGGTCCAGGAAGCGCCGGGTCAGGCCGGCCAGCTGCTTAAGGATGAGCCTGAAGATGCCGGCGGGCCGCTCCGCCCGCGGGGCTTGGGCGGCCTGCGGGTCCGGCTGCACGCCGTGGGGGTGGCGCACGAGCGACTGCAGGATGCCCACCACTTCATCGGGGGCCTCGGCCCAGCGCCCGATCAGCAATGTACGGTGCCGGGACCGGCACCCGTGGCGCTGCAGGAAGGCATCGAGCTCCGTCTGAAGATCGGCCGGCAGGGATAAGGCCAATCGGGCGGCGGGCTCCGACAGGAAGCGCGCTTTCAGGTTCGGGTCCGCGGCGACACGCAGCGCCGTTTCGCGGAACCAGCGCTCGATGCCGATGGTGACGTTGTCGGCGCCGCGGCTGAGCATCCCCAGGAAAGCGGCGCCGTCCATTCCCAACCGCTCCACCGCCAGCCAGCGCAGCAGCCATGTGAAGAGGGTTGCGTGGAAGTAAGGCCATTGGTTGTTTGCCTGGATCAGGGCCAGCGACTCCAGGTCTGCCTTCAGCTGCTCCAGCCGGCCGCCGGCCGTGGGCGCCCCGCCGCCGTCGGCCGGCCGCAGACGCGCCCTCAGCCGCTGGGTGGCCGGCCGGGCGCTCCGCAGGCAGACCCACGGGATCACTCCGGGCTCCTTCAGCGGCAAACGGATGATTCCAAGGCAGAGGCGGACCAGCGTCCAGGCCGGCGGCGGCGGGATGCCGGACAGGCAAGTGTCGGCCGGAAGCAGGCCGGCCAGATCCCGCAACCGCAGCGCCGGCGGAATGTGGGCGATGACGTGGCGGATGCCGTCGCAATTGACATACAGGTAGCCGTTGATGACGGCGAGAGCCGGCTGAACCGCAGCGATTCCGACCAGGCGGCTGATGCGCGACAGATCGAAGCGCGGCGCGTGCCGCAGCATCACGTCGGCCATGAAGGGTTCCAGCCGGTCGGCCCAGAGGTCGTCGGCAATCTTCCGGGTCCATGTGCCCTTCGGCGGCAGCGCGTCGGCCGGCGCCAGGGTCGTGATCGGCCGGACCTGGAGCAGCCAGAGCGCCCGGCCATGATCCACCGCCCACTCGATGTCGAGCGCCTTTTCGCCGTAGGATTCCTCCAGACGCCTGAGGAGCCCGGCGATCTTCATCCAGGGGGTCTTGCGTGAAATCCGCCGGAAGGCCGGCGCCTCGCCTTCGATCGACAGCCGGCCGTCGCGCTGGACATAGGCCCGGCAGGGCGATCGACGTCCGCTGACCAGGCCTTCGGCATGCCCCTTGACGGCCTCGATGACCATTTCGTCGCGCTCGGGGTGCAGCGGATTGCGGCTGAAGGCCACACCGGCGACCGCCGGGTTCACCATGCGCTGGATGATGACGGCCAGCAGCGGGGGTTCGGTGTCGCAGCCCTGGACGTTCAATGCCTGGAGGTAGCTGCGCACGGTGTCGGAGCTGCCGCTTTGCCAGCACTCCTCGACGCGGCGCAGAACTTCGGGCTCGCCGTCCACCTCCAGAAAACTGCGATATTGGCCGGCAAAGCTCTGGCCAGCCAGGTCCTCGCGCGTGGCCGAGGAGCGGATGGAAACTCCCAGAGGTGCGCTCAGCCGGCGGGCGGCGCTGGTAGCCTCATCCCGCAAGCCGGCCGGCCAGCTTCCGGTGGCGAGGAAATGGGCATGCGCCTTGGTTGCTATCGCCATGGCCTCCGGCACGGCGAAACCCGACCGGGCCGCCCGGGCCAGGGCGGCGAATTTGCGCCCGACCACCTGCGGGTCCAGTGCCTGAGGGTCCTCGATGCCGACGATGTGAGCCATCCGACCTCCGGTCATCATTCCTGCAGCAATCAGGCGAGTTGGGTTCGGCGCAGCGAGGCTTCAAACGCCGGGGCTGCACGCATTCAGATTACCTTACGAATTATATGGAAAATTACGTCAGTCTTCTTCACCCCTGTTCCGCGCAGGTTAGGAGTGGGTTAGATATTGATTGAGGTAACGAAAGGGTCGCCATTTTCTCATGGAAGCCTCATCAACTCGTAACGTTCCGGGAGTACTCAAATCTGAAAACCGCGGCAACTCCCAACCGCTTTATATGCGACGCTGCCGCTCGACGAAAGGAAGGAACGCATGACCAATCCCTGCCGCACCTGTGCATTGTGTGAGTCCGACAAGAACAACCCCACCTGCCTGAAATGCAGCAAGCGCGTGGCCTATGTATCCGCACTGGGCCGCGACCTGTGCTTCGCCTCGCGCCGGTTGGATTCGGAGGCGTCCGCCCCACGCTTCTCCCTGATGTCGCGTCAGGCCCAATTTCTGGCTGTAAGTCCTGAAATTTTTTATGAATGAAAGCCTCGTCGGCGGCGAATATCCTGGCACAGCCCCGGCGCCTTCGGCGGTTAATCAAATGTTAGCCCAATCCTAACAAATGCCTAACAATCGAGACATACATCTTGGCGTCGAGGCATCCGATCGTCTCCGGGTGCGGTGAAAGGATTTCGGGTAGATGACATCTTTTCCTTTACTGGGGGTGCTGCTGGCCCTGTCGACGGCCGCTTACTACATCGGGCGGCGCAAGGCGTTCGCCCTGGTCAACCCTGCCGGCGGAAGCGTCAGGCTGCACTCCCGGCCGACCTATCACGGCGCGCTGACGGCCCTGTGGTGCGCCGTGCCGGCGCTGCTCATTTTCGGGTTCTGGCTGGCTTTCGAGGGCCAGGCCATCACCCACCTGGTGGTGAAAGACCTGCCCGAGTCGCTGCGCAGCCTTCCCTCCGACCGGCTGAACCTCGTCATCAACGATATCCGCAACATCGAAAGCGGCAGCTTTGTTTCCCAGACCGCCGAACCCGCCATCCGGGCCGCGGCCGACCATTACCGCCGGCTGCGGTCCATCAGCAGCCAGGCCCTGGCTGCCGTCACCATCGCATTGATGGCGGCTGCCGTCCTGGTGGTTCGCAGCCGGATTGCCCCCGGCTTGCGGGCGCGGAACCATGTGGAGGGGATTCTCACCGGAATACTGGTGGCCTGCTCGACGATCGCGATCTTCACGACGATCGGGATCATCCTCTCCGTGCTTTATGAAGCCATCCGTTTCTTCAATGTCGTGCCGATTACCCAGTTCCTGTTCGGCCTGGACTGGAGCCCGCAGATGGCCATCCGCGCCGACCAGGTGGGTTCCTCGGGCGCCTTCGGGGCCGTTCCGGTCTTCCTGGGCACGGCCCTCATTTCGGCCATCGCCATGGTGGTGGCGGTGCCGATCGGGCTGATGTCCGCGATCTACCTCTCCGAATACGCCGGCAGGCGCCTGCGGGCGATCGCCAAGCCCCTGATCGAGGTGCTGGCGGGCATCCCCACCGTCGTCTACGGGTTCTTCGCCGCCCTGACGGTGGCACCGGTGATCCGCGACTGGGGCAACCGGCTGGGGCTGGACGTCGCCTCGGAGAGCGCGCTGGCGGCCGGGCTGGTGATGGGAATCATGATCATCCCCTTCGTATCCTCGCTTTCCGACGATTTCATCAATGCGGTGCCGCAGTCGCTGCGGGACGGAGCCTACAGCCTGGGGGCCACGCGCTCGGAGACCATCCGCCAGGTGATCGTGCCGGCGGCCATTCCGGGGATCGTCGGCGGCGTGCTGCTGGCGGTGTCGCGGGCCATCGGCGAGACCATGATCGTGGTCATGGCCGCGGGCCTTTCGGCCAACCTGACCGTCAACCCGCTTGCGGCGGTGACCACCGTGACGGTTCAAATCGTCACCCTGCTGGTCGGCGACCAGGAATTCGACAGCCCCAAGACGCTCGCGGCCTTTGCGCTGGGGCTGATCCTGTTCATCGTCACGCTCTGCCTCAACATCATCGCACTTTATGTCGTCAGGAAATACAGGGAACAATATGAATAGCACGAACGAATCCGCGACCGCCCAGGCCCCCCGGCGGCGGACCATCGATATCGTCAACCGCGGCCTCAAGCGCCGCTACCGGGCCGAACGGCGCTTCCGCTTCTACGGGCTGGCGGCGATCGTGCTGAGCCTCGCGTTTCTCGCCCTGCTCTTCGTCAGCATCGTCG
>JALOPD010000033.1 GCA_025454075.1 Desulfobacterales bacterium
CCCGAGGCCGTAGAGGATCAGAAAACCGATCCCGTTTCGGGTGAACAGGAACGGGATGTTCAGCCAGATCTCCTTGCCGTGCAGGTCTTCGTGCAGCCAGGGGAACAGGTGGTTTTTCCCGATCAGCAGCACGAGGAAGCAGACCAGCGACAGCGGGAAAAACCCGGCGAAGGCCCCCGCCAGCCCGCTGAGAGGACCGGTCCAGCGTGCCTTGACCGTGTGGGTGACCGCCGAAAAAAGCACCGCGCCCTGGGCCATGGCCGACCACAAAAGAAAATTGATGAGAAAGGCCTGCCAGGCCCTCTGCGGGTGCGGGCCGAGGAGGCCGGCCAGGAAGGCCGCCAGGCCTACGGCGGCCAACACCGCCCCGAGGGTGAAAAGGGAGCGCGGCGGCGCGGCGCGGCGGCCGGGCTCCGCCGGTGGCGTGGTCGTGTTCATGCGAATACCTTGACCTCCCCGCCCTTCTTCTGGAAGAAATCCATCAACTCCCCTTCGCGGCCGGCCGCACAGGCGGCCAGCACCCCGAAGTGC
Organism: Desulfobacterales bacterium; assembly: GCA_025454075.1. The sequence continues at coordinate 532 of JALOPD010000033.1, forward strand.
TCGCCCGAGCAGCGCGGGTCATAGCTCTCGAGCCCCCGGTAGTCCGGCAGGCGCGAGCAGACCAACAGGCCGACCACGTTGCCGAAAACGGAGAACAGGATCGTGAACTCGAAGCCGACGATGAAAAAGGGGATCAGCGAAACGATCGGCTTGCCGCTGACGATCAGGTTCCATTCCACCGCGGTGAAGATGGCCAGGGCGAAGCCGGTGAAAAACCCGACGATGCCCCCGGCCAGCGTGAACCAGCCCACGCGGCCCTTTTTCAGCTTCAAGGCCTCCAGGATCCGGTGGCTGGGGATGGGACTGTGGGCGCGGCGGAAGCTGAACCCCGCCGCGGCCAGCTCCTGTATGGCCTTGGCGGCCTTGCCCTCGTCCTTGAACAGGCCCATGATGCTTGCCTCACCCGGCATGGTGCGCGGTCTCCTTCATCTCGGTCATGGACACGGAAGGCAAATGCTTGCAGAAGAGCAGGAACAGGAAAAAGAACAGGCTGAAGCTGCCGATCATGACGCAGTACTCCACCAGCCGAGGCGCATAGAGGCCCCAGGCGTGAGGGGCAAAGTCGTGGGCGACCCCGCCGACGATGATGACGAAACGCTCCCACCACATGCCGAAGTTCACTACCAGCGAGAGGGCGAAGAGCCAGGGGATGCTGCGGCGCACCTTTTTGAACAGAAAAAGCGAAGGCAGCAGGACGTTGCAGACGATCATGAAATAAAGACCGTAGGCGTACTCGCCCAGGGCGCGCCAGCGGAAGGACTCCCACTCCACCGCGTTGTGGCTGTACCAGGCGATGAAGTACTCGGTGCCGTAGGCCAACCCCACGATGAGGCCGGTCAGGATCATGGTCTTCGCCACGTTCTCCAGGACGTCCAGGGTGATGATGGCCTCGTAGCGGAAGATGCGGCGCAGGGGGATCATCAGGGTGAGCACCATGGCAAGCCCCGAGTGGATCGCGCCGGCGACGAAGTACGGCGCAAATATCGTGGTGTGCCAGCCCGGCACGATGCCGAGCGCGAAATCCCAGGACACGACGCTGTGAACCGATATCACCAGCGGGGTGGCGAGCGCCGCAAAGAAGAGGTAGCCGCGGCTGTAGTTCAGCCACTGGTCGTGGGCCCCGGTCCAGCCCAGGGAGAGCACCCGGAAGATCCTGTACCGCAGGCCGGTGGAGCGGTCGCGCACGACGGCCAGATCCGGCACCAGGCCGGTGTACCAGAACAGCGAACTCACCGTGAGATAGGTGCTGATAGCCACGACATCGAACATCAGCGGCGACAGAAAGTTGGGCCACAGCAGCCGCTGGTTGGGGATCGGAAGCATGTAGTAAACCTGCCAGACCCGGCCCAGGTGGATGAAGGGGAAAAGCCCGGCACAGCAGACCGCGAACACGGTCATGGTCTCGGCCGCGCGCGCGATCGGGTTGCGCCAACCGGCCCGGAACAGGTGCAGGATGGCCGAAATGAGCGTCCCGGAGTGGGCGATACCGACCCAGAACACGAAATTGATGAGGTAGGTGCCCCAGGCCACGGGGATGTTCTGGCCGCCGACGCCGATGCCGGTGAAGATCTGGTAGGCCCAGGCGGCGGCGCCCAGGAGCACGCCGCACAACAAGAGCGCGACAAAGACCCAGTAGCGCGGCCGGGGCCGCTCCAGGGTGTTCAGAACGGTCTGGTCGATCTGTGCGAAGGTCAGGTCGGTCATGGTTTTGTTGGTCCGGTGTTTGGTGGTTCAGGTGTCTGGTTGTTTGGCAGAATACCCAAACACCGAAACACCCTGATACCGGCTCATACCTCGTGCAGCACCTTCTTGAGATATATCACGGCCGGCTTCGTGTTGAGATACCCCATGGCCTGGTAGGCCCGCGGGTCGTCGCAGAGCCGGCGCACGCGGCTGTCCCGGTCCATCAGATTGCCGAAGACCAGCGCGTCCGTCGGGCAGGTCTGGACGCAGGCCGGGACGATCTCGCCCTCCCGGATCGGCCGGTTCTCGTTCTTGGCGTTGGTGCGCGCCGCCTTGATGCGCTGGACGCAGAAGGAGCATTTCTCCATGACCCCCTTGCTGCGCACGGTGACGTCGGGGTTGAGCTGCCAATGCATCGGCTCCGGCCACTCCCAGTCGAACCAGTTGAAGCGCCGCACCTTGTAGGGGCAGTTCTGCGAGCAGAAGCGCGTGCCGATGCAGCGGTTGTAGATCTGGTTGTTCAGGCCTTCCGAGGAGTGATGGGGCGCGTACACCGGGCAGACCGACTCGCAGGGGGCGTTGTCGCAGTGCTGGCAGAGCATGGGCAGGAACATCACCCGCTCCATGCGGCGTTCGTCGTGGTAGCGCACGATCTCCAGCCACGCCATCTCCCGCCCCTGGGCGATGCGCTTCTCGCCGACGATGCCCACGTTGTTCTCGGCGTAGCAGGCTGCCGCGCAGGCGCCGCAGCCGGTGCACCGATCGAGGTCCACCACCATGGCCCAGCGGTAGTGGTCGTGGTCGTGCGCCGGGTAGAAGTCCCGCCGGGGATCGTAGCCCTCCGGCAGCGGCAGGGTAAGCGGGAAGTTGTCCATGGTGAGTCCGGTCTTGGCCGGGGGCGGTCCTTTCCGGAGCTCGGCCGGCGTGGTGGTCAAAATGAACGCGCGGCCATGCTGGGTACGGCTGCCGTCGGTGTGGGCCAGCTCGACTCTGCGGCCGGCGGCTTCGAGCTGGATGTCGGGCAGGCCGCATCCCGGCCCGCCGCAATTCGGTTCCACAGCGGCGGGCAATAGGGACAGCGGGTTGGCGCCGAGGTTCTCCGCGTATCGGCCGTAGGCGGTGTGCCCTTGCCCGGCGGCCATGAGAACCTGGCCGGGATGAACCACCTCGGCGGCATAGACCGGGGCCTCGAGGCTGCCCCAGGGCGAAGTGACCCGCACGACATCCGCCGTGCGGAGGCCTTTGGCCGCGGCGGTCCTCGGGTGCAGGATGACCGGGGACTGCCAGGCCACCCGGGAGATCGGGTCCGGGATTTCGCACAGCCAGGGTTTGTTCGCCCCGCGGCCGTCGAAAAGGCGCACGGACGGAACGGCCGCGAAGGCCAGCCCGGCCGGCGGGGGCTGGTACGGCAAAGCGAGGTGCCGGGGGAGCCGCTGCGGCCGTGCCGCCGGGGGGGCGCTGGCCGCCGGCCCCGCCGGCGGGAAAAGGCCTCCCTGCTGCAGGGCTTGCACCCACTCGAGCTCGTTGCGGATGCGGCCCGCCTTCCGAAGTCGCTCGGCGATGTAGGTCTTGTAGTCCGGCGCCGGTCGGGTTTCAAACCCGACGTCCAGGAAAAGGTCCCCGGCATGCGGTGCCCCGGTGATCCTGCCCATGGCCGGCTGGAGGGTGGAGACGAGTGAAGACCACCCGCTGTAATCGTCCCAGGTTTCCAGCGGCAGGCTCGCCGGCAGGATGAGGTCGGCCCGCTGGGAGGTTTCGTCGAGGAAGTTGCTCAGACTGACGACAAACAGCTCCGGGGTCTCCAAGGCGGCCTTGGCCCCGCTTTCCGGCGGCAGGCTGAAAACGGGGTTGACGTTGTTCAGGATCAGGACATCCGTCCGGCCGGAGGAGACGACTTTGAGCAGATCGAGCACATCGGCCCGGCGGCTGGCGGTCTCCACCCGGTGGCGGCTGGCCGCGTCGATGAGGAGGAGTTCGGGGTCGAGCAGAAGGTTCAGCAGGTTGGCCGCCAGGTTGGCGGCAAGGCCGTTGGCATCCGACTGCCCGCTGCCGGCGCCCAGCACCAGGGGTCGGCGGGCTTCGGCCAGGCGCACCACCAGTTGCTCGTACTGGGCCAGCGGGATGCCGGAGAGCTTGAGCACCGACTCCTGCGGGTAGGCCTCGGTGGCCTTCAGCAAGGCGTCGCGCAGGTCCGGCGGCAGGTGCTGACCGCGCCGGATGTCCAGCATCTGGCGCACCAGGCCCAGGGCGACCACCGCCTCGGTGCCCGGCGCGCAGGCGAGCCAGCGGTCCGCGTTGGCGCCGGTGAGCGTCTGAAACGGGCTCACCAGGAAAAAGAAACCCTTTTCGGGCCCGCGGGCGGCGTGCATGGCCTTGAACTTCCAGGCGTACTCCACCGGCGACAGCCAGGTTTCCAGGAATTCGGCGCCGAAGGCCAGCAGCACGTCGGCCTGGTCCAGGCGATAGGACACCAGGCCGTCCACGCCGAAGACCTCGCGGTTGGCGGCCTTGAGCGCTTCGTAGGCAAAGGGCTCGAAGACGACGGGCGGCGGCGAGTTCCAGTTCTTGAGCGCGGACCGGAAGATCTCCATCTGGCCTTCGCCGACCACCTCGGTCATGAGCCGCACCCGTTCGGGGCCCCTGCGGGCCGCTTCCCAGACCTTGGTCTTGAGCAGGGCCTGCGCACGGTCGAAGCCGATGGACAAAAACCCGTCCTTTTCCTTCAGCAGTGGTGTTTTCAACCGGTCCGGGTTGTAGACGGCCTGCAGGGCGGCCTGACCCCGCATACAGAGCTTGCCGCGGTTGAGCGGGTGCAGAGGGTTGCCCTCGACCTTGACAACGCGCCCCTCGCGGTTCCTGGCGATGAGGCCGCAGCCGGCCGGGCACTCCCGGCAGGTGGAGGCGTACCAGGTGGCCTTGCCGGTCACCATGTCTTCCGGCGCCTGGACCAAACTGTAGAGGTGCTTGGGGGACTCGGGGCTGCAGCCCGCGGCGAAAGAGACGCTGCCGAGACCGGCCAGCTTGAGGAAGGTGCGTCGGTTCATAGGCGCTCTCGACTCCAACCGCGGTTCACTGAGGTCGAAACCCTAAAGGAGGCGGCACCGCCCATCGGCCGCCTTCGCGCGAGACGAGAATGGAAACACCTCATGGCGGTTCTATATCGGAAACTTTTAGACAGTGTCAAGGGTTGCGGCGCCGCAGCCGGCGGTTGATTTCCAGGCGTTCCAGGGAAAGCCGGATCACGTCCCGCGCCCTATCGGTCTTGCGCTGGTAGCCGGCAAAAAAACCCAAAACCTCGTCGGGCCGCTCGAGGCCCGCCGCCGGCAGGACCGCCGCGACCACCCTTTCGTAAAGCATGGGGTGGAACCGCTCGATCCGGTCGAGGCGGCCGACGTACCAGTCCCACAGAATGGATGCCGCCTGGCGGTTGGCCGCCAGGGCCACCACCGGGATGAAGGTGTTGCGGGCCGGCACGGCGGTGAGGATGTAGTCCAGAACCTTCTCGATTTCGCGGGCCGCCCGGAAGCAGCCCAAAGCGGCCAGGAGGTTCAACCGCTCGTGTTCGCTCTCGGACGTTTGAAACCGACGGTCAAACCAGGCGAAAGCCCGGCCGTCGCCATGCCGGGCGCCAACCTGCAGGACGCTGCGCAGGATGTCCGGGTGGACGGAGCCGCCTTGCCGGAGGGCTTCGAACCGCTTCAGCGCAAAGGCCTCGGCTTCGCGGTCGCCGTATTGGGCCGCATCGAAAAGGATCTGGTCGCGCAGGATGGCCGTGGTCCGGCCCTCCTCCGGCCGGGGGTCGTGGCCGATGCGCGCGAGCACCGCCCCGAACCAGGGCCCGGCCAGGGCGGCGATCCGGGCGGCCGCCCCCGGGCCGACCGACAGGTAGGCATGGGACAGGTTGGCGGCAATGCCGGCCAGCGGCAGGTAGGCGTCCTCTTCCCGGTAGTGGTCGAGGAAGGCGAGATAGTCGTCGAGGCCCGCATCCCCGGCCACGACCAGGGCGTAGAGATCGTTTTGAACCCCCCAGCGGTCCTCCGGCGTCAGGGCTTTCTGCCGCGCCATGACGCCGAGCCGCCGGAGGTTTTTCGCGTCGGCGTACCGCACGCGGTAGTAGCCGGTCTGGCCGTCGTTGAGCTTGTAGGCGGCGGCGTCCGCGCCGAGATCGACCCGGGTTTCACCGGTTTCCATCAGGGTCGTGGCCCGGCGCGACTCGCCCCGCGAGGTGAAGACGAGCAGGTTGACGGGGAGCAGCCATTTCTGTTCGGAGTCGTTGGGAAGGTAGGTGAACCGGCGCTGGGACAGCACCAGCGTGTCGCCCTCGCGGGCCGCGGTTAGGATCGGGAACCCCGGCTGCTCGACCCAGTTCTTCACCATGGCGGTGACCGGCCGGTCCGAGACGGCCTCGAAGGCCTCCCACAGGTGGCTGCTTTCGGCGCACTGGTAGGCGTGGGTCTGCAGATAGTGCTGCAGGCCCTTCTGAAAATTCTCCGCGCCGATGGTCCCCTCGACCTGTCTCAGGATGCTGCCGCCCTTGTTGTAGATGATGGGGGCGGTGCTCGTGTTGATCACCAGGTGCTCGCCGCCGGGGATTTCGATCGCGACGTTTTCCAGCAGGCCGTCCCGGTTCATGGCCGTGGCCGTGGTGCCGTGCAGAAACTGCTGCCAGATGGCCCAGTCGGGGTAGTAGTGGGCGACGACGCCGTAGCCGAAATACGTGGCGAAGCTTTCGTTCAGCCAGAGGTATTTCCAGTCCGACGGGGTGACCAGGTTGCCGAACCACTGGTGGGCGATTTCATGGGCGATGACCTCGCAGATCCGCTCCTCCCCGGAGGCGGAGGTGATCCCCGGGTAGTGCAGCAGCAGGTTCTCCCGGAAGGTGATGGCGCCCCAGTTTTCCATGGCGCCGAAGGCGAAATCCGGCACGGCGATCAAGTCCATTTTGGACAGGGGATACGGGATGCCGTAATAGGCCTCGCTGAACTGCAACGCCTTGCGGCCGAATTCCAGCCCGAAGCCTGCGTGCGGCTGGGACCCCGGCAGGGTGAGGACGCGCACCCGGCCGTCGATGGGGTCCTGCAGGGTCTCGAACTCTCCCACGCCGAAGAAAACGAGATAGGTGGACATCTTCGGGGTGGTCTCGAAGGTCACCCGCTTCTTGCCGCCTTTGAGCATCTCCAGGGCTTTGATGTCGGTGTTGGCGACCGCCGCCAGGCCGCGGCCGACCTCCATCTCGATGTCGAAGGTCGCCTTGCGGCCGGGGTGATCGATGCAGGGGAACGCCCGGCGGGCATCGCTCTCCTGGAACTGGGTCACGGCGATGTAGCGGGAGCGGCCGCCGCGGGCGTATTTGCTGCGGTAGAAACCGGCCATGCGGTCGTTGATCCGGCCGGTGTAGTCGATGCTCAGAAGGACCTCGCCCGACACCGCCTCGGGAAGCTGGATGCGAAGCTCCTCCGAGGAGGGCTCCACGCGGAAGGAACAGGGGGTGAGCGACTCGCCCCGCTGGACCGCGCAGCCCCAGACGGCGAGCTCGACGGCGTTTAAAACCACCTCGCTGGCGGGCTCCGGCATTTCCAGCCGTATCTCGACATGGCCCTCGAAGGTGAATCGGCTGAGATCGGGCGCCAGGCGCAGACGGTAGTTCAGAGGCGTGGCTTCGGGCATGGTGTTCTCCTGTCGGAGAGTTTTTTACATCGGGTGCAAGTCGTGCTAAGCACTTCTAAGAAATGAGGTCCGGAATGTCAAACTCGACAAGGAGCTCCCCATGAGTGTGATTGTGGATTTTTCGATGTACCCCCTGGACAAGGGCGAGAGCCTGAGCCCCTACGTGGCGCGTTCCATCAAGACCATCCAGGAAAGCGGCCTGCCGTATGAGTTCCGCGCCATGGGCACCAGCATCGAAGGCGAGTGGGAAGAGGTCATGGCCGTGGTCAACCGCTGCTTCGAGACCATGCGCCGGGACTGCAGCCGCGTGGTCCTCTCGCTCAAGGCCGACTACCGCAAGGGGCCGTCCGGACGGATGCAGCGCAAGGTCGAATCGGTGAAGGAAAAACTCTGAAGGCTTCGTATAAAGGCCGATTTCTGCGTTGCGCCTCATCCCGCAGTCGCTGCGGCGTACCAAAAGTACGCCTCGCTCTGCGGGATTCGCGCGCCTTGAACTCGGCTCTTTCTGCGCGGCCTTCGGGGTTGTCCTCGATACTGAAAGTATTTGTTTCCGACCTCTTGAACCCTCGGCCCCTCAAACCCTATTTTTACAAACATGAGACGAATCACCGCCTGCACCTATGACTGCCCGGACGCCTGCTCGCTGGTTTTGGAGCAGGGCGAGGACGGGGGCCTGCGGCTGACAGGCAACCCCGACAACCCCTTCACGCGCGGGGTCATGTGCGCCAAGACCCGGCGACAGCTGCGGCGGCTGCGAAGCCCCCACCGCATCCTGAAGCCCCGGTTCAGGACCAAGGGCGGCTGGCAGGAGATCGGCTGGGAGGCGGCCTTCGACCTGTGCGCCGAAAAGATCCAGCGCCTGCGCAGCGAGCCGACCGCCATCCTGCACCTCCACAGCGACGGCGCCAAGGGGGTCCTCAAGGAGGCCGTCAACCTGTTCTTTGCTCAACTGGGGTCGAGCCGGATCAGGGGCTCGCTCTGCGACGCCGCCGGCTACATCGCCGGCGTCGAGGATTTCGGCGCGCGCGAGAACAACGACATCGAGGACCTGGCCAATGCCGCGGCCATCGTGAACTGGGGCAAGGATCTCTCGCGCAGCTCGATCCACACGGCCGCCGTCGTTCACCGGGCCCGCCGCCGGGGCGCGCGCGTGCTGACCATTTCGCCCGGCGGCGACGGCAACACCCCCTTTTCCGACAGCCGCATCCGTATCCGGCCGGGCACCGACCGCTTTCTGGCGGCCGCCGTGATCCGGCGGCTGATCGAGGTGGGACGCGTGCCGGAAGATGTGCTCATCCACACCCGCCGCCCGGAGACATTCCTGGAGCTGGTCCGGGGCCGGTCGACGGAGGAGCTGCTGGCCGTATGCGACGTGACCCGGCCGGACGCCGAGAACCTCTTCCAAGCGTACGCCACGGTCAAGCCCCTGGCCACCTTCATCGGCGCCGGCCTGCAGCGCTACCGCTACGGCGGCGAGAACGTGCGCTTCATCAATGCCCTGGCGCTGCTTTCCGGCAACATCGGCCGCTCCGGCGGGGGCGTCTATTTCCACCTGCACTCCTACCGCAACCTTGACCTCGGCTGGATCAGGGGCCCGGGCCACAGGGGCCGGCGCGCCTTTCACATCGCCGCCATCGGCCCGGAGATCCTGGCCGCCCAGGACCCGCCGGTCCGGATGCTCTGGGTCAACGGCATCAATGTCGTCAACCAGGCCCCCGGCGCGCCGGAGACCGCCCGCGCCTTCGAGCGCGTGGAGTTCAAGGTGGTGGTGGACGCCTTCATGAACGACACGGCCGAGCGGGCCGACCTGGTCCTGCCCTGTGCGCTCATGCTCGAGCAGCAGGACGTCGTCGGGTCCTATCTGCACGAATACGTTCAATACGCCGCGGCAGCGGTGGCGCCGCCGCCGGAGGTCCGCACCGACCTGTGGATCGTGACGGAGCTGGGCAAACGCCTGGACCCGCCGGTGGTCATGCCGACGGCGGAAGAGTGCCTGCAGACCGCCTTGACCTCGCCCCATCTCGAGACCACCCTCGAAGCGCTGAAGACCAAGGGCTTCGTCCGCTCGAATCGGCCCCGGATCGCCTTCGAGGGGCTCCGGTTCGCCCATGCCGACGGGAAGTACCGGTTCCCGGGGCAGCTGCACGACGAGCCGCCGGCCCCGGCCGACTTCCCGCTGCGCCTGCTCACGCTGGTGCGGCGGACGGCCATCCACTCCCAGATCCTGCCGGAGGACCAGAAACCGTTTCCCCCCGTGTGGGTGGCACCCGACTGCCCGGCGCTGAAAGGCCTTGATCTTTCAAAGCCGGCGGCCCTAATTTCACCTTTGGGCCGGTTGACGGTGACGGTCCGCCTGCTGCCCGGCCTGCACCCCGGCACGGTGGTTTACCGCCGGGGGGACTGGATGAATCGCGGGGGCGGCGCCAACCAACTGATCGCCGCGGGGCTGACGGACCTGGGCGGGGGGGCGCCGTTCTACGACCAATACGTCCGGCTTGAGAATTCCGGCGGCTGACGCCGCCGGAATTCTCAACCGGTTGAAAGATGAAAGGATGAATACTTTTTTTCAGGAAGAATTGCAGGGTATTTGCCGGGGTTGGGCGGCGGGCGTCAAGCGCATCGGCGACAGCGGGGGCCGGATGGCTTTTTTCCGGGATGAGCTGTCGGCTTTTCTGGTCAATCGGACGCTTTTTGAGGGGCTCTTAAAGGCCATCACAAACGGCGACCCTCACCCCGATCTGCGCCAGGAAACCCAGTTCGACAATGAGCTGGTCCTGCACCGCGACCCGGGCCGGCTTTTTTCTGTGCGCATGTACATCTTCGGCCCGGGCGTACATACCACCGTGCACGATCACTCCTCCTGGGGGGTGTCGGGGTCGGCGTTCGGGCCGCTCGAGGTGGTTCGCTACCGCCGCGAGGACGACGGCTCGGACCCGGACCTGGCCCGGTTGGCAATGGCGGACCGTTATGCGCTGCGGCCGGGCGAAGTCGAAACAACCTTGCCGCTCGATCAGGGCATCCACCGCACCGGCAACCCGGCCGAGGGAACCACCCTCATGGTCAGCGTCTACGGCACGCCCCTGCGGCGGCTTTACATCCAGCGCTTCAATCTCGAAAACGGCGGCGTCCATCGTGTGTTTCCGCCGCGTTTCAAAAAGAAGATGCTCGCGGAGCAGGCCTTGAAGGCGATGGCGGCCGCCCCAAGGTCGGATTGAAAAAGATCATCGGGGTGTTATTTTTCCTGCGTATCATTTCTCGCCCTTTTGGCTTGGACCCTCGGCGCTATAGAAAGGCGGGCCCGGGCGCGGCGGCTCACCCCCATCCGGGAAAGGAAAACAGCTCATGGCGGAAGTAAGAAAATGCGACGTCGTCATCCTCGGCACCGGCCCGGCCGGGCTGCAGGCGGCGATCCACGCCGCGCGCAAGAAGGTGTCCGTGCTCGTTCTCGGCAAGGAGGGCCGCAGCAGCATCTTTCACCACCACGTCGAAAACTACTGCTGCGTGTTCAACACGACCGGCGAGGACATCATCAAGACCGGCCGCCAGCAGGCGGCGGCTTTCGGGGCCGAGTTCCTGGACGAGGACGTTCTCGCGATGGCGGCCGAAGGCGGCCGGTTCGCCATTTCGCTCGAAAGCGGCGGCATCGTCGGCGCCGGCGCCGTGATCATCGCCACCGGAACGGCGCGCAAGCGGCTGGGGGTCCCAGGGGAGAAGGAACTGCTCGGCCGGGGGGTGAGCTACTGTGTCGAGTGCGATTGCAACTTCTACAAGGGGGCCGAGGTGGCGGTGGTGGGCAACGGCAGCGCCGCGGCGAGCGGCGCCCTGACCATGCTCGCCTATGCCCGCGCGGTGCACCTCGTCTGCGAGACGCTCGAGGTCAGCCCCGCGCTCGCATCCGAGCTGCGCAAAAGCGCCGTGACCCTCCACGAAAACCGCAAGGTCAGGGAAATCAGCGGCCGGGACGGCGTCGAGGGGATCGTCATGGACGACGGCTCGCGGCTCGCGGTCCAGGGGGTTTTCATCGAGCTCGGCGCCAAGGGGGTGATGGAGCTCGCCGGCCTGCTCGGGGTCCAGCTCGACGACGAGATGAAACACATCCGGACGAACAAGAAGATGGAGACCAGCGTGCCCGGCATTTACGCGGCCGGCGACATCACCGGCCCGCCCTGGCAGGTGGCCAAGGCCGTGGGCGAGGGCTGCATCGCCGGGCTGGAAGCCGCCGGCTACGCCAAGAAAAGGGGGGCGGAGTCCGCGTCGCCGTAATGAAGTGAAGCCGAACAGGTTCGACGTTCGGCGAAAGGTCCTCCCGGGCCTTATGGGTTCTGGCCGGAACCTCCCGCCAGCCGCGCCCGCAGGGCTTCGAGGGCCTTGGCGGCCGCCTCCGCGTGGGGGGTCTTGCCTTCGGCCAATTTGGACAGGAACTCCTCGGAACGGGCAAAGCCGATGGCGCCGAGGGCGGTCACGGCCGCGCCGACGATGGCTGCATCGTCCGCCACGGCGGTTTTGCGGATGCGCTGCAGCAGCCCCTTTTTGTGGCCCGCAGCGCGCTGGGCGGCCTCCAGCACCACCTCCTCGGCGGCTTCGGGTTCGTGGAAGCTCCGCATGCTGCCGACGGCCCGGAGCAGCTGAGCCACCTTGCGCGAGTGCCGCGCGGCCAGTTCCTTCTCCTCGGGGGGCTCCGCGCGCAGGCGGCTCAGGAGCTTGTCCATCGATTCCTTGGTCAGCGGGGAGAGCTCGCCCAAGGCATTGACGGCGCGCCAGCGGAGTTTCTCGTCGGCGTCGTCCAGCGCCTTGATGGCGAGGCGCTCCGCATCGGGGGTCTTCAACGCGACGAGGGTGTTCAGGGCCTCGTCGCGCACCCGTGCGTGGGCGTGGCTGAAGAGCTTGCGGGCGAGGTCGATGTCGCCGTCGCCCTTGGCGATGTGCCGCAGGAGCATCAGCGCGTTGCGTTTGAGATACCATTTCCGGGTCGGGTCCTCGAGCGTCGTGAGCACCCACTCGCGGGCCAAGTCCCCTCTCTGCACGAGGGCGGCCATGGCGGCCTTGCGCGCGCCCTTGTCCTCGCTGTCGGAGAGGACCTTGCAGAGGATTTCGATCCCGAAACCGCCCAGCAGCGCCAGCAGGGCCTCGATGGCCGTGCGCTGCGCCCCGTCGGCCTTTTCGTAGGCGAGCTCAAGCTCGCGGGTGCGGTCCTCGAAAATGAACCGGAGGGCATCGGGCCCCGTTTCGGCCTCTGCCTGGAGCAGCCCCTTCTCCGCGCCCTTTTTCACCGCCTGCACGATCTGAAGGACGACCGGCACCTCCCCCTGCTCCACCAGGTTCGGGATGACGCGCCGGAAGCATTTCAGCGTGGCGACCGCATCGCCGGAGGCGCGCGGCCGCAGGAGGCGTTCGAGATAGGCCCGCAGATGGCCGGCCACGTCCCGGGCCATCTTCTGGGTGTTCACCAGGTATTGCACATCGGCCGGCAGCTCGTCGAAGGCCAGCACGCCGTTCGCATAAAGCTCTTCCAGAAACCGCTGCGCCCCGTGCACGTCCGCGAGCACCAGGCGGCGCGACACCCATTTCAAGATCCGCTTCACCCCGGCAAACCGCCGCTGGATGGAAGGGTTGACCGGGTCCTTGCCGCCGATCTCGCGCAGCCGGTTGAGCTCCTGGAAGATGTAGCGCGACGTCGGCAGCAGGGTCTCCATGGGGAAGGCCTCGATGATGACCTTTTCGATGTCTTCTTCCTGGATGTTCTTGACGTGTCGGGCGATGACGTAGCAGTTGACGATGAGGTCCTTGAGAAACTCCGGGTGCTTGAGCGGGCGCAGAATGTCCTGGATGATCTGCAGCTTCATCCGCTTGATGGCCTCATCCGACTCCCCCTGGAACATCGGGAGCACCTTCAAATCCTTGGCCAGGCGCTGGATGGCCATCTCCACCCGCCAAGGCAGGGTTTTCTCGAGGACGATGATGTCGTCCATGAAGACCAGGGAGATGTCGCTGATCCCCCGCTGCACCAGGGCTTTGGTCAGCAGCTCCCCGACTTTGGCGTTTGCACCGTGGTCGGCGGCGGGGTCGCTCATCACGTTCACGAAGCCGTCGAAATGCTCCGCCGAAATGCTTTTCCTGATGGCGAAGCTGACGAGCCCCTTGCGGCTGAAATACTCCCGCAGCTTGGGGACGAAGAGCTCCGCCATGCCGGCCCCCACCAGAGTTCGCACGTTGACGGGCTCGTCCAGGATGCCGGTGATCAGGACGTCCGATTTTTCGCGGGTTTCCTGGCTGGTGAGCATGATTTCCGCGGAATCATTCAGGCATTTCCGGAAGGCCTCATACAGGCCGCGCTTGGCATTCTGGGAGCCGGGGTGGTCCGGAGAATAATAGCCGGTCCGCAGCATGGCCTTGGTGAGGTCCATGACGAAATCGCCGGCGGGTTTGATGCGCTCACGCTCCGCCGGGGTGAGGTCTTTTTTTTCGCGGCCGGCCGGAGCGGCCGGCTCCGGCCCCTGGGTTTCGCGGGAGGCCTCCGCCTGGGCCACGGCGGAGCGGATCCAGTCCATGGACAATTCAGGGGACGACCCGGTTGCCTGCTTGGGTTCAGGGCACCTTTGAGGGGTCGTCGCCGAAGCGCTGGCTGTGCCGGCCGGCTCGGCCGCCGGAGAAGTTGCCGCTGATGGCGTGATTTTTTCGATCGGAGCAAGGGATGGGACGCCGTCACCCGAACGCGCGGCACCCGGCGGGTCCGAAGGGTTGCCGTCGGCGGCGGATGCGATGCCCAGCTCCTGCTCCAGGTCCCGAAGGGCCGCCGCCTCGTCGCCGACCAGGCCGAGCAGCATCCCGGCGGCTTTTTGGGTGTCCGCGGCAGCCTGACGGTCCGTTGCTTCAAGCACCTCCGCCTCGACCGAAATGCGCCGGCTCGCTTCGGGCAAAACGAGCGCCAGCCTCATCCGGGTCTGCACCGGCAGCGGCATTTCGGTGGGGATGAAAATGCGGCCGGTTTTCAACTGGCGATAATGCGCCAGGGCCTGGTCGATGGAACGGTAGCGCAGCTTTAAAGATGTGGCCGTCAACGCCGCCTCGCAGAGAAAAAGCATTTTTGCTTCGGCAACTCGATCTAGTATATCGAAGAAGCCCTGCGAAGTCAAAAAAACCGATGCCCCGCCGGCCGGCTGCAGCGGTTTCCCGGGAAGACAAAAAGTCAAAAAAATGACGCACTTGGCATTCACACCCGTGCCGCAGCCATCGACCAGGTCCGCCGGTCGGCCTGCAGCGCTGCGAACCGGTTGATTCCGCCGACCCCTGCCCGTCAAAACAACTCGTGGCATGTTTTCTGCATCGTCCACACTTTGGAAGAAGAAATAGAACATCACGGGAGAAAGATTCGCGATGAAAGCCTCGAGCGGCGAAAGTGAGCCTCTGTCGCCAAAAGCCGCCGTCCCTTCTTCCCCGCCCCGGCAGCCGCCTGCCGGCAAATTAGATGAACCGAAACCGAATTCCTCCGAAGAGAAGTACTACAACCTTTTTCTAAACGCCGCCGACATCGTCGCGGTGATCGATCTGGACGCCAACCTGGTAGACATCAACCTAAAGGTCGAAGCGGAGCTGGGGGTCTCCCGGGAAGAGTTGATCGGGCGAAACCTGACGGTTCCACGGTGGTTGACCCAGGAATCGGCGGACCGCATCCGGCTTCATCTCAGGGAGATTGCCGAAAGCAGGGCCCAGGCCGTTTTTGAAATCAACGCACGCGCGATGGACGGCACGCTGGTGCCCTTCGAGGTCAACGCCGTGCCGATCAGGGAGGGCGGTGTCGTCAAGGCCGTTCAGGCCAACCTCCGCAATATCCGCGACCGGCATCAAAAAGAGCAGGCCCTGCGCAACAGCGAGGAAACCACCCGGGTGTTGTTGAACGCGGCCTCCAATGCCGCCTTCCTGATCGATACCGGGGGGATCGTTCTGGCCGTCAACGAACAGGCTCTCAGCCGGATGGGAAAGACGGCCGCCGAGATGGTGGGAAAACCGCTCGCCGGTTTCCTGCCGCCGGAGTTGGGGGAGGCCCGGAGGCAGCGGGGGCTTGAAGTCATTCGCACGGGGCGGCCTTTGCGCTTCGAGGACGAGTGGGACGGTCGGACCTACTCCAGCTCCATCCACCCGATTCAGGACGAGAAGGGCCGCGTCCTCAAGCTTGCCATTTACAGCAAGGACATCACCGAAGAAAAGGAATCCGAGGAGGAGCGCAAAAAGCTGACGAAGCAGCTTCAGCAGGCCCAGAAAATGGAGGCCATCGGCACCCTGGCCGGCGGCATCGCCCACGACTTCAACAACCTGCTGATGGCGATCCAGGGCAATGTGTCGCTGGCGCTGTTCGACATGGAGCCATCCCACCCGCAGCACCGGATTCTTGCGAACATCGAAAAGCTGGTGCGCAGCGGCGCGGACCTGACCTCGAAGCTGCTGGGCTATGCCCGCAAGGGTAAGTACGAATCGCGTCCCATGGGGTTGAACGATTTGGTGCGGGAGACCTCCGAAACCTTCGGGCGGATGCGCAAGGACATCTCCATCTTCCGGGACCTCTCGGAGGACCTCAAAAACGTCATCGCCGACAAAGGGCAGCTCGAGCAGGTGCTGCTCAACCTCTTTGTGAACGCGGCGGATGCCATGCCGGCGGGCGGCAAGCTCATCCTGAAAACCCGCAACGTGACCCATCAGGACATCCCGGCCAAGGGTTACACGATCAAACCCGGCGGCTACGTCATGCTGACCGTCACCGACACGGGCGTCGGGATGGACAAAGAGGTCATCACGCGCATCTTCGACCCGTTTTTCACCACCAAGAAGATGGGCCGCGGCACCGGCCTGGGGCTGGCCTCCGCCTACGGCATCGTCAAGAGCCACAACGGCTACATCGATGTTACCTCCGAGAAGAACCAGGGTTCCGTGTTTTACATCTACCTGCCGGCTTCCGAGCAGCGGTCGCACGCGGTTCCGGAGCCCAGCCGAAGGCCGGAGGGCGGCATCGGCACGATCCTGCTGGTGGATGACGAGGAGAGTGTCATGGAGGTCACGGCCCAGATGATCGAGCGGTTGGGCTACACGGTCATAAAGGCCCATAGCGGCCGCGAAGCCATCGAACGCTTCCGGGAAAACTCCGATCGCGTGAGCCTGGTGATCCTGGACATGATCATGCCGGAAATGGGCGGGGGCGAGGTTTTCGACGAGCTGAAACGGATCAGCCGCCACGTGAAAGTGCTGCTCGCCAGCGGCTTCAGCTTGCAGGGCCAAGCCCGCGAGATCATGAACCGCGGCTGCGTCGGTTTCATCCAAAAGCCCTTCACCATGGAGGATTTGTCATTTAAGCTCAAATCCGTTTTGCCTCCGGCTTAGCCTGCCGGCCGGCCCAACCTTCCTTTTCGCACTTTCTGTTGTCTTGCCCCCGCCCCGTCGTTACAATAAGGCGTAAATTTCAGGCGGCCGTCGGCACTCAACCCGCGACTCATGCGGACCCGGTCAGGGGCGCTGCATGTTGGATTCCCTGTGGATGAACTCCCGGCGCTGGGTGGATCCGTCGGCGGCCTTGGCCCGGCGTGCGGCCTAAAGGGTGCAAACAAACGCCGGATAGTCGACTTCGGTTGGGCTTATGGAAATCTGGGAGACACTCGCCAAACTCGTCCTGCTTCTTTCGGCCGCCTTCGTACTCGGCGCGGGGGCCCGGCGCCTCAATCAGAGCGCCATCATCGGCTATCTGCTCGCCGGCACCATTCTCGGCTCGGCCCTGTTCGACCGGGAGGCCCTCGCCCACTGGGGGGAACTGGGGGTGGCGTTGCTGCTGTTCAGCATCGGCTTGGAGTTTTCCCTCGGGCGGCTCAAACGCATGGGGTCCATGGTGCTGCTGGGCGGGGTGATGCAGGTGGGGGTCACCCTGGCGCTGTTCGCTCTGATTTTTTCCTCGCGGGGCTCCGTCGGTGCGGCCGTCGCCTGGGGGGAGATGGTGGCCGTGAGCTCGACGGCCATCGTTCTCAGAACCCTCATGGACCGCGCCGAAATCGATTCGGTCTCGGGAAGGGCGGCGCTGGGCATCCTGCTCGTCCAGGACATCGCGGTGGTGCCGCTGGTGCTCGCTCTCACCGTGTTGAGCCACGGCGGCAGCGCACCGGAGGTCGCCCTGCAGATCGGCAAGACCATCGGCGCGGCCGGCGGGATGGTGGTCGTGTTCTACGGGTTGTTCTACCACCTCATCCCGCGGCTGCTGATGGGTCGAGGGATGTTCGCCGACCGGGAGCTGGTGGTGCTGCTGGCCATCATCCTGGCCTTCGGTTCGGCGTGGGCGGCGCACTCCTTGGGGCTGTCGCCGGCGCTGGGGGCTTTCCTGGCGGGGATGCTGCTGGCCGAGTCTCCCTTTGCATCTCAGATTCGCACGGACGTCGGCTCCCTGCGCACCCTGTTTGTGACCTTGTTTTTCACATCCGTGGGGATGCTGGCCGACCCGAATTGGTTTCTGGCCAACTGGCAGGAGGTGCTCGTCTGGCTCGGAGTGGTCTTTGGCGGAAAGGCCCTTATCATCTTCGGCATCGGCGTGGCGCTCAAAATGAGCCCGGCCTACGCGCTGGCCACCGGGATCACCCTGGCCCAGATCGGAGAGTTCTCCTTCGTGCTGGCAACCGAGGCCAGGAACGGCGGCTTGATCGACAGCCACATTTTCTCCCTCGCGGTGTCGGTGACGATCCTCTCCATGTTCCTATCCCCCTACATGGTCGCCTTCGCGCGGCCGGTCGCCCGCAGGATCGTCGGGCTGTTTTCACCGCCGGGCCGCCCGACGGTGGGGGAGAAAGAGACCGTCCCTCCTGCACGGACGAGAGGCGTGTTCATCGTCGGCTTCGGGCCGGCCGGCCGCAAGGTAGCGCGGGCGTTGCTTGAGAAGGGCATCACCCCAAACGTGATCGAGCTCAACCCCCGCTCCGTCAAGGCGGCGCTGCGAATGGGGCTGAGGGTGCACTTGGGGGATGCCTCCAACGCCGACATCATCGCCCACGCCGGCATTCACAGCGCCTGCGTGATTGTGGTGACGGTGCCGGACCCGCGCTCGGCCAAACGAATCCTCCAGAACATCCAAGCGTTGTCTCCGGGCTCCAGCGCGATCGTCCGCAGTCGCTACCATATTGCCACGCGTGAGCTGTGGGAGCTGGGGGCCGCTTTCGCAGTCGATGAAGAGAACGTGGTCGGGCGCGAGCTTGCGCGGCAGGTGATCGATTTTTTACAGGACTCCGGCCCGGCCGACACCGAGTGCGCCCTGTCGCCGGATAAATGAAGGGTCAAGGGAACTAAAAAAGCGGGGCCTGAGTGCCAGGCCCCGCCGACAGTTAATGTGATCCGAGACTATTTAGTCGACTTTGCCCTTGCAGGAAGAAATCGCGTGAATGGGCGTTTGGCGCTGAGGATCAGGCCGGCAACCATGCACCCCAAAGCCGTCAGGGCAACCAGGCAGGGGTTGAAAGGAGCCGAATCGATCGATGCCGTTTCGATAAAACACCCGGCACCGCCGCCGCTGCCGCCGCCGCTGCTTCCGCTGCCGCCACCGTCCACATCCGTATTCGAACAGGGGGCGATCACATCGCCGACTTCGGCACACACCGAGTTCGAGAAAGAGCTTTCGTTTCCTTCGGTGTCATAGGCCGTCACCGCAAAATAGTAGCGAGCGCCTTTTTCAAGGCCGGTGACGGTGAAGTCCGGGCTGCTTGGGTTGGCGAGCTCACCCGTGGTGACATAGCCGAACAGATTATATGGGGGGCCCGACGTGCCCTTATTGAGATACACCCCATATCCCTCCAGATCGGATTCCGCGTTGGAATCCCATGCCAGCGTCACATCGACGGCAGATGCCCGGCCGGCGGCCAGCAAAACAATCAGAAAAAACAGTCCGGCGCCCAAAAATCTGAAAGCGGCATTTAAGATCTTTTTCTGATTCATCGATCGATAGCTGGGCAGGAAATGAAAAAGATGCTGGCACGGCACGGCTGCTGCGAAAAAAGCTGAAAACATGGTCTGCACCTCCGGAATCGAGATTGGAGAGGAAAGACCTCCGTTCGACTCCGAAGGTTCCCCTCATCGATGCCTACGAGGTTAGCTGATGGGCTAGGGCCGATAAGGTTACCCTTCGTCGGTAGACGATTAGCCCCAAAGAAATGGGTCCCCCGTTTCCGGCAACACCGGAATTAGGCAATATTGAAATAGGCTATCCGATTTGTTGGGAATTGTCAACAGGAGCAAACACAGAAGCACGCCTATGCAGTTTTGTCGGCAAAGCGGCCCGAAGCGGCGAGAATCAGGCGAGCGTTTCCGGTAAAGGGGCGGCGCTGCAAGCCTCGGAATGCCGCTTGATCTGGTCGAGCATCTGCACGGTGAGCCGGTGCAAGCGTTTGGGCACCCCGACCAAATGCCCCAGGGACAGCAGCGGCCCTTTGAATGTCTCAACACTCTCCAAAAGCACCCCGTCGGCAAGTTCCCGGAAGCGCCAGGTGTGCACGGCCCGGATGCCGAACCGCTCGCCCTCCCAGACGACCTCCCGGCCCGGATCGCAGCTGACCACCCGCGGTTCCACCCGCACCGGGAAGATGATGGGCTTGACCACGAACGTGAAGCAGGCGCCACCTGTCAGTGCCTCCCCCTCAACGAACCGACAGCTGTTGCAGGCGGTGTTCCAGTCCTTCCAGTCGTCCAAGTGCGAAAACACCCGCCAGACGACCGGCAGCGGTGCGTGGATATTCACTTCAGCTTGGATGATCATGCGAATCTCTTAGCGGGGCTTGCCATTGCTCTCCGAATCCATATGGTGTAATCATAATACCTCGCCGCCCGCCCGCAACCCGAGCCCATGATGGCTGCCGGACGCGGTGGCGGTTCTCCAGCCGCTCCCCACTCTTTTCAAGGAGGTTTCCATGGCCGACGAAGTAGCTTACACCTCACGCGTCAAAATCGAACGCATCAAGGGGCCGCTGCGCCGGGCGTATCTGCCGCAGGTTCCCACACCCGTATTTTTCGGGGTGCACTCGGAAATCGCTCAACACTACGGGGTCGACACCAACGTCCACGAACCGCACGCCGCGACTCTCGACTACGTCGTGGCGGCCGCCGCGGGCTGACTGACCGGGACCTTCGGAGGCGCGCTGGAGGCGCGCAAAATCCCGGCCGGCGATGGACGGCTGGTGGCGGAAGCCCGGGGCGAAGTGGAGCGCGACGGCAAGGTGCTGGTGATCAAGCGCATTCATGCGGACTACCATCTCAAGTTGGACCCCGCCCAGCGCGAAACCGCGCAAAGGGCGCACGACATGCATGCCGACTTCTGCCCGGTGGCCCGCTCCTTCAAGGGCTGCATCCAGATCACGACCCGGCTGCACATGGAGGATGCTTAACGACGTGTCGGGCAGCCGGTCAGCCCGCCGACCGGGGGAGCGATCAAATATGGTTTTGTAGCCGGTAGACCGACCGGCGGGCGGCGGAATTCTTATCAAAATCAAGGAGGTATTTATGGCTGCGAAAAAGATTCTCATGCTGGTGGGGGACTTCGTCGAGGACTACGAGGTGATGGTTCCTTTCCAAGCCCTTTTGGCCGTCGGGCACACGGTGCACGCCGTCTGTCCCGGCAAAAAGGCGGGAGAAATCGTGCGCACGGCGATACACGATTTCGAGGGCGACCAGACTTACAGTGAAAAACGTGGCCACAACTTCACCCTCAATGCCGCCTTCGACGAGGTGAAGGCTGAGGGCTACGACGGCCTGGTGATTCCGGGCGGCCGGGCCCCGGAATACATCCGCCTGAACCCCAAGGTCATCGAGATCGTCAAGCATTTTGCAGGGGCCGGCAAGCCCATCGCCAGCATCTGC
>JALOPD010000557.1 GCA_025454075.1 Desulfobacterales bacterium
ACATCGACCTGGTGTCGGTGCAAAGCGAGGCCGGCTACGGCAAGAGCTATCTGGCGCTCGCCGCGGCGCTGTTCCTCGTGCTCGAGCGCAAGTCCCATCAAAAGATCTTCGTCATCAAACCGACGATCGAGATCGGCCCGAAGCTGGGCTACCTGCCCGGCAAGCTCGAAGAGAAGATGGAGCCCTATACGCGCTACATCGCCGAGCTGGGCGCCAAGCTCCACCGGCTGCGGCCGGCCAGCAAGCTGTTCATGGACGGCGATGTCTACCCGCCGCAGTTCAATCCCAGGGTCTTCGAGATCCTGCCGCTGGCCTACATCCGCGGGATGAACATCGAAAACGCCGTCGTCATCATCGACGAGATGCAGAACCTGTCGCGGTCGGAGTGCCGGGCGCTGCTCACGCGCATGGGCGAGGGGGTGAAATGCCTCTGCCTGGGCGACACGCGGCAGGTCGACAACCCCTACCTCAACCAGGAGAACAACGGGCTGAACTGGGTGGTCAAGAAGTTCAAGGGGAGCAAAAACTACTCCCACATCGTCCTGAAGGGCGACAAGTCCCGCGGACCGATCACGGATCTGGTGATCGCGACGGGTCTTTGACCGGGCGTCGACCGCTGGCGCATCCGGCCGCGGTCCCCACCCGGTGGCTCCGGCTGACTGGGCTGGCATCGGCGGCGGCTCATCGAGGCCTATCGAAATCCTAACCCGTTCCTAGCATGTCCGGGGTATGCCTGCCGATAAAGACGCCCCGCGCCGAGCGGGGTCAAGCCCCCGGATGCGAGGAACCGATCATGGCCGATCCCTTGAAAGTGCTCATCATCTGCCGGCATAACAGCGGCCGCAGCCAGATCGCCGAAGCCTATTTGAAGCGGCTGGCCGGAGAACGGGCGTCACGTCATCACGGTCTGCGGCGATACGGAGCAGCAGTGCCCCCTGTTCCCCGGAATCACCCGTCGCTGGCACATTCCGTTTCCGGACCCGTCCTGTGCCGCCGGCACCCATGAAGAACGGCTGGCCCAGGTGCGCGCGATCCGTGACCAGATCAAGGCCTGGCTGACGCGCCCCGGACCGGAGGATTTCGTCCGGAAATCGGGACTGATGAAATAAGGCATGGCCCGCATCCCGGCAGCCGTTCTTTTCATTATTCTAACGGCATCCTAATGCGTTCCTAATCCGCAGCCGCCAGAGTGCTTGCGAAACAGACCCCCGGGAGGCTCATGGCGACAGCGTTCCAGAAAAGCGAACTCGATCCGGCCGCGGTCGCCGCGGCCCCGCAGATCCATCCGTCGGCGGAAGTCCGCGACTCGGCCATCGGCGGCTACACCGACATCGGCGCCGACTGGACCGTGATCGAATCTCGGCTGGGGGACTACAGCTATCTGGCCGGCACGGACGGCACGGTGATCTACACCGACATCGGCAAGTTCTGTTCGATCGCCTCGCATGTCGTCATCAACCCCGGCGACCACCCCATGGAGCGCGTCACCCAGCACCACTGCACCTACCGCCGCCGGCGCTACAGTTTCGCGGCCACGGATGACGAGGAGATTTTCGCGTGGCGGCGCCAACGCCGCTGCCGCATCGGGCATGACGTGTGGATCGGCGCCGCGGCCAAGGTCATGGCCGGGGTCTGCATCGGGACCGGCGCGGTGGTGGCCGCCGGCGCGGTGGTCACCCGGGATGTCGCACCGTACCAGGTGGTGGCCGGGGTCCCGGCCCGTCCGCTGCACCTGCGGTTTGCCCCCGAGATCATCGAACGGCTGCTGGCGATCGCCTGGTGGGACTGGGACCGTCGCACCCTGGAGCGGCGCTTCGCCGATTTTTCGAACCTGGAGGCGTTTCTTGCAACCTATGGATGAAAACCCACCGGCGGCGGCACCGGGGCCGGGTGGGCCCAGAGGCTCCAAAGAGCGCCTGCTCGCCGCGCTGACCGCCGCCGAACCCGATGAGGTCGCGGTCATGCTGGACCGGCTCTGGCCGCTGGGCGAATACCGCGTGCTGCAGGCTCCGCGGACCGGGCTGATCATGCTCACCGTGCGCGATCCGTTCGACACGCCCTTTCATCTCGGCGAGGTGCTGGCCAGCGAGGCCCACGTCGAGCTGGACGGGCATCCGGGCTACGGCGCGGTCTGCGGCGATGCGCCCGATCAGGCGCTTTTGCTGGCGGTCGTCGCGGCCGCCGAGGAGAGCGGACGAACGGATCTCCTCGCCGCCATCGAGACGCTGATCCGCCGGCTGGAAGCCAAACGCGCCGCGGCGAAGGGACTTTCCGCCCGGCTGGCTGCCGCCACCGAAGTCCGGTTCGAATCCATGAAAAAAGAACGCGTGGACTTCGGTTCACTGGGCGGCTGAGGGGCGCCCGAGACCATGGACGGCCGCATTCACCGCAGCCAGAAAAACTATCGCCGCCTGCTCCAGGCCCTGAGCCGGCCCGGCCGGGTCGTGCGCCTGGAAACCGTCGACGGGCCTGCGCCGTTCGCCGCGGCGCGGGCCTTGGCGGAGTGCCTGCTCGATTCCGAAGTCGGCTTCTGCGTGGCCGGAAGCGGCGGCGCCGCGGCGCTGCAGGCGGCCATCGCCGGAGCCACCGGCGCGAGGGTGTCGTCCCTGGAAGACGCCGATTTCATCTTTTTTATCGACGGCGGCGGCCGGGGCGGGGTCTGCCGCGCGCGGCGCGGCGCGTTCGAGTCGCCCGAGGACGGGGCCACCCTGGTGTATTGCGTGGATCCGCCGCCCGCGGGCGGCCCGGAGCGGTTCCGCGTGCGGCTGACCGGCCCGGGGATCCCCGGACCCGCGGGGATCGCGCCCGAAATGGCCGGGATTCCGATCGCGGAGTTCCAGGCGCTGGTGACCGTCAATGCCGACTATCCGCTGGGGGTCGATGCCTTCTTCGTGCGTCCGGACGGCGAGCTGATGGGCCTGCCGCGGTCGACCCGCATCCAGGTGAGGTGAAACGATGGG
>JALOPD010000181.1 GCA_025454075.1 Desulfobacterales bacterium
CCAACCCCTTCGCGCGCCGCCGCCGCCAAGGCGTCGAGGGTCATGTTCTCCATGTCGAGCACTACGGTTTTCATCCGATCGTTCTCCGGGATTGCATATAACGTTGCCTGGACGGGGGTGTAGCTGCAGCCATCGCTGGTTGGATCTTAGACCGGCCGGGTGCTGAAGTAAAGCGGTTGGCGTCTGCCGCCGCAGGTCACTGCATGGATCTGGCATTCCGCATATAAAAACCATTGCAACTCTATATATTGTAGACTATAATAACAGTTAACACAATCGACAGGGAGGCTGGACTTTCGATCAAGAGCCACCTAATCCAAGAACTGAGGAGGAAATGATGCCAGCAGCAAAGAAACCCGCCAAGACGACCAAAAAACCGGCTGCCAAGAAGACCACCGGCAAGTGCGCCACCGGGAAATGCGCCGCCAAGAAGCCCGTCGCCAAAAAAACCGTCGCAAAAAAACCGGCCGCCAAGAAACCCGCCGCCAAGAAGAAGTAGCAGCGCCGGCGTCGACACCGCCACAAGTCAACGGGGAGTTCCGGACGATCGCCGTCGCCGGAAGCTCCCCGTTTATCGTGTTGCGGTAGTCTCCCAGCCGAGCCTGCGCCACCACGCCCTAGCTCCGCCGTCCACCGGAAAAACCACCCCATTGACTAACGCCGCCTCGCTTCCGACGATGGGTAGCGCGATGCCGACCAGTTCCACCGGCGCGCCGGAAACGGCGCGCAGCGCCTTTAGCGCTGGCGAGTCCCGCGCCGCCGATGAGGCTGTGCTCCTCGTCCGGGCAGAGCAGAGGCCGGTCGCGAAGACGACGAAGGAATGGATGCAGAGGATCTGCACGGCGAGCGCCAGACCCGCGGCAGCGGCCGCCAGGTTCTGCTCGGCGATGCCCCTCGGGAAATAGCCTTCCGGAAAAGTCCTTGAGCAAGTCGAAGTCGATCGTTCACTGCACGGCGCGCCGGTTCGATCAGCCCCCGGCCCCGATACGTGCGCGTTTGCCGGTTCGCGCGGCAGGGCAGCACATTGGTATTGACAGGCAGGGACTTCTCTCCTAACAAAGCGGATCCGCCATGCGTTCCGGGGACCGACGGTAATGGACCGGCGACGGCAGGCCTCCGAACCATCGCATCGCACAGAGTCACTGACAGCCGGCCGGCCGATGCTCAGCCGCCCGAATGCCGAGGAGGGCAGAAATGAAGGCAGCCACCGCTATGGCAATGGTCCTGTGGATGGGGATGCTGGGGGTCGGCGTCGGCCGGACGGCCGCCGCCGATGAGGCCTGGCGCATCGGAACGATTCTTCCGCTCACGGGCCCGCAGGCCAAAAACGGCATCAAGAACTTCGATGGCATCCGGATCGCGACCGACATGATCAACGCGACCGGCGGGGTGCTGGGCCGGAAGGTGGTTCTGGTTTCCGCCGACGCCGCCGAGCCTCAAGCGGCGGCGAGCGAAGCCAACCGGCTCATCACCAACGAGAAGATCACGGCCATCATCGGCACCCAGTCGAGCAGCCTGGCGATGGCGGCCACGGTGGTCGCGGAGCAGAACAAGGTCTTCTACCTCGAGAACGAAGGGGTATCCGGTCAGATCACGGGCCGCGGGTTCAAATACATCTTCCGCACGACCTTCAGCGGCGACATGATGGCCGCCCAGATGGTGGACTATGCCGCCCAGGTCCTGGCCCCAAGGCTCAGCAAGTCGTCCAGGGAGCTGCGTCTGGCGATCATCCATGAGGACGGCGGCTTCGGCACCTCCACGGGAACCGCCCTGCAGGCGCACGCCAAATCGCTGGGTCTGAACATCGTGGCGGTCGAAACCTACAGCGCCAAGACGGCCGACCTCTCCGGGCTGGTGCTCAAGCTGAAACAGGCCAAACCCGACGTCCTGATCGCGGCCCAGTACATCAACGACGCCATTCTCTTCCACCGCCAGTCCGCCGAGCTGCGCCTCGCCGTCCCGGTCATCGGCACCACGGCCGGCCAGGGCACCCCCGATTTCTACAGCGCCCTCACGAAGGACGCCGAAGGCATCCTGGCCGGCGGAATCCCGGCCGAGATCTCGATCGACCGGCTGGGCGCCGAGCAGAAATCGGAGGCCGCCGATTTCGTCAGGCGCTACCAGGCGTCCCACAACGGCGAGTACCCGAACCCCACCGCCTTCGTCGGCTTCGCCGGTGCGTGGATCCTGTACAAGCACATCATGCCCCGGGCCGGCGGGCTGGACCCCGAGAAACTGCGCGAGGCGGCCCTGGGGCTGGACGTGCCGCCAGGCAAGGGCGTCCTCAACTGGGGGATCAGGTTCGCGCCTCCCGGAGCGCCCAACGCCGGCCAAAACGTTTACGCATCGGCGGGGATCAGCCAATGGCAGGACGGGAAGCTCAGGCTCGTCTTCCCCAGGGAAATCGCGACCGCCGAGGCCAGGTAGGCGGCCGCAGGCGCCCGAATCGACTCGCCGAACCCATGCGCCAGCCGTCCGTCATTCCGGCCCGCAACGCAATCCTGGCCCGCGGCGGAGGCGGATCGGACCCGGCATGACGGCATGGGCCTGATCCGCTGATGATTCCTTAACCGATGGACCAGACCCTCTTCATCCAGCTCCTGATCTCCGGCCTGCTGCTGGGCGGGGTGTATGCCCTGTCCAGCATCGGGCTCACCCTGATCTTCGGCGTGATGAAAATCGTCAATTTCGCCCACGGCGAATTCCTGATGATCGCCATGTACCTGAGCTTCTGGCTCTTCCACCTGCTGCACATGGACCCCTACCTGTCCATCGCCGTCGTGGCCCCGGCGCTCTTTGGGCTGGGGCTCCTGACCTACCGCATCGCCGTCCGCCCCACCCTGGGGGCGCCGCACCTGAACCAGATCTTCGTCATGGTCGGCCTGTCCATCGTGATCGAGAACGCGGCGCTTTTATGGTGGTCGGCGGATTTCCGCAGCGTGAGTCTCGACTACCTGCGCGCACAGATCGTGCTCGGCCCCTTTCCCGGCCTGGGCATAGAAGAGATCATCGTCAACCCGGGCCGCCTGATCGCCTTCCTGATCGGCCTCTCCATATCGATCGCCTTTTATCTCTTTCTGAAGCTGAGCTACAGCGGCAAGATCATCCGGGCCACCGCCCAGGACCGCTCGACCGCGCTGCTGATGGGCATCGACGTCGACAAGGTCTATAAGTTCACCTTTGCCGTCGGGCTGCTGCTCGTAGGGGTGGCCGGCGCCCTGATGATCCCCATGTTCACGGTGCACCCCTTCGTGGGTTTCGAGTTCGTGCTGGTGATGTTCGTGGTGGTGGTGTTCGGCGGCATGGGCAGCGTGGTTGGGGCGGTTCTGGCGGGGCTCTTCATCGGCGTCGTCGAGGTGTTCTCGGATTTCCTGATCGGGCCGGACAGCAAGCAGGCCGTGTATTTCCTGCTTTTCATCGCCGTGCTGGTGTTGAAGCCGTCCGGGCTTTTCGGGATCCGGGGCGAAGAGGAGGTCGAGCGCATTGAGGTCATCGAGTAGCCGCCCGCTCCTTCTCGCCGCCGCCCTGCTGGCCCTGGGGCTGGCGCCGCTTTTCATCCGCAACGATTTCTACCTCGACGGGTTCATCCTGGTGTTTCTCTGGGCGAGCTTCTCCGGGGCCTGGAACATCCTGGGCGGCTACGCCGGCATGGTTTCGCTCGGGCACAACGCCTTTTTCGCGATCGGCGCCTACACCTCCACCCTGCTCTTCCTGCGGCTGGGGATCAGCCCCTGGCTGGGAATGTTCGCCGGCGGCCTCCTGGCGGCGGCCGTGGGAGCGGGGCTCGGCATTGTGTGCTTCCGGCTGCGCAGCCATTACTTCGCTCTGGCGACCCTCGCCTTCGGCCAGGTGGCTTACATCCTGACGATGAACTGGCGCGGCCTGACTCAGGGCGCCGAGGGCATCGCGCTGCCGATCGAGCCCGGCCTGGCGCGCATGGTCTTCGCCTCCAAGCTCGCCTATGTCTACCTCGGGTTCGGGCTCTTTCTTGTGGTGCTGGCCGTAGCGATCGTCGTCGAGCGCTCCCGGCTGGGATACTTCCTGGCGGCCTTCCGCGAGAACGAGGACGCCGCCCGCGCGCTCGGCGTCAAGACGGGTCAGGTCCGGCTGGCCGCGATGGCGCTCAGCGCCTTTCTTTCGGCGGTCGCCGGCACGTTCTACGCGCAGTACGTGGTCTACATCGACCCTTCGGGCGTCAGCCGCCTGCAGCTCTCGGTGCAGGTCGCCCTGTTCGCCATCGTGGGCGGCCTCGGCACCTTCGGCGGGCCGGTCATCGGCGCCTGCATCTTCGTGCCGGTCACGATCGCCCTGCGCAGCCAGCTCGGCACCACCGCGCCGGGGCTGCACATGATCATCTACGGCCTGATTCTGGTCCTGACCATGCTGTACATGCCCAAGGGGATCTACGGCACGCTCACGGCCTGGATGGCGGCACGCACCAAACGCGAGGACCGAAGATGAAGGCGCTGCTCCAGGTATCCCGCGTCAGCAAGTGGTTCGGCGGCAACCCGGTCCTGCAGGACGTCAGCTTTGCGATCGAGCGCGGCGAGGTCGTGGGCCTGATCGGGCCGAACGGGGCGGGCAAGACCACGCTCTTCAACGTCATCACGGGGTTTTTCGCGCCCCGGAACGGAAGCCTGTCCTTCGACGGCCATGAGATCGCGGGGCGCAAGCCCGAAATCCTGGCCCGCATGGGGCTCTGCCGCACGTTTCAGATCACCAAGCCCTTCGGCAGCATCCCCGTCCTGCAGAACGTGATGGTCGGCGCCCTCTGCCGCGAGAAGAGCGTCAAGGCCGCCGCCTGCCGGGCCGAGGAGGTCCTTGAGTTCGTCGGGCTGGCCGACAAGAAGCACCTGCTCGGGCGCAGCCTCACCATCTCCGACCGCAAGCGCCTCGAGGTGGCGCGGGGGCTGGCGACAGCCCCGAAGCTGTTTCTGCTGGACGAGGTCATGGCCGGGCTGACGCCCCACGAGCTGAAGGAGATGATGGCGCTGATCAAGCGCATCCGGGCGTCCGGGGTCACCCTCCTGATCATCGAGCACGTGATGGCGGCGATCATGCAGCTCTCGCAGCGCATCCTGGTGCTCGACTACGGCAAATTGATCTGCTCCGGCGACCCGGCGGAGGTCACCTGCAATCCCGACGTGATCAGGGCCTACCTGGGGGAGGACTATCCCGGTGCTCAGGGTTGAGGGCCTCAACGTCCACTACGGGGAGGTCCAGGTCCTCTTCGACGTCGCGCTCACGGTCGCGCCGGGCGAGATCGTCTCGATCGTGGGCGCCAACGCCGCCGGCAAGACGACCCTGCTGCTGGCCATTTCGGGCCTGCTGAAGAAAAAGTCGGGCAGCATCCGCTTCGACGGGCAGCCGATCGAAGGCTGCACTCCCAACGCCATCGTCGATCGCGGGATCGTCCACATCCCCCAGGGCCGGCGGGTGTTTCCCCTGCTGAGCGTCGAGGAGAACCTCGAGGTCGGGGCCTATACCCCGCGTTCGCGGGCGGACCGCCGGGCGCTGTTGCAGGAGATGTACGGGATCTTCCCGAAGCTGGGCGAGCTCCGCAGCCAGCTCGCCGGTTCGCTCTCCGGCGGCGAGCAGCAGATGCTCGCGATCGCCCGCGGCCTGATGGCCAGGCCGACGCTGCTGCTGGTGGACGAGCCGTCCCTCGGCCTGGCGCCCATCCTGGTGGAAAACACCTTCCGGACGATCGACCGCATCAACCGCAACGGGGTCGCCATCCTGCTGGTCGAGCAGAATGTGGTCAAGGCCCTCACCCTCGCCCACCGGGCCTTCGTCCTCGAAAACGGCCGCATGGTCCTGCAAGGCGCAGGCAGCGAACTGCTCAGAAACGAGCATCTGAAGAAAGCATACCTCGGGCTGTGAGCGCGCGGTCGCCGCCGGCCCGTTGGCGGGTCGACCGTGGACCGAAGCCGAACGGCCGGATCGTTAAGAAGGCCGCGCGCCTGCCCGGGACGTCGCTTTCCAGCTTCACCGGGGGGAGAAGTGTGATATAACGCCTGGAAACGAGGATCAGCTGATACAGCCGATCGCGAGGCGCGATATCGCCACCGCGCTCCGCGTCAAGATCGACCGGATGCTCGGCTGCGGCCGGCAGAGGACGCCATGTTCACCAATACCGACATCGCCAAGGCCATGCAAATCCACCTCGGGGCACTTTTCGACGAACTGCCGCCCATGCCGGAGTTCGCCGCCGGCATCCGGCGCGCCCCGGCGCGGCACTTCAATCTGTCTCCGCAGGACACCGCGCTCGCCCTCAGGAACGCCCTGCGCTACATCCCCGATAAGTGGCATGCCGTCCTGGCGCCGGAGTTCATGGAAGAGCTCTCGAGCCGCGGCCGGATCTACGGCTACCGCTTCCGGCCGCCGGGGCCGATCAGGGGCCTGCCCGTCGACGCGTACCAGGGCCAATGCATCGAAGGCCGGGCCTTCCAGGTGATGATCGACAACAACCTCGACTTCGACGTGGCGCTCTATCCCTACGAGCTGGTCACCTACGGCGAGACCGGCCAGGTCTGCCAGAACTGGATGCAGTACCGCCTGATCCGGCGCTACCTCGAGGTCCTGACCCGCGAGCAGACGCTCGTCATGGCCTCCGGGCATCCGGCCGGCCTTTTCGCCTCCTCGCCGGAAGCCCCGCGGGTCATCCTCACCAACGCCCTCATGGTGGGCTGCTTCGACGACCAGGCGAACTGGCACCGCGCCATGGCCCTGGGGGTGGCCAACTACGGCCAGATGACCGCCGGCGGCTGGATGTACATCGGCCCCCAGGGCATCGTGCACGGCACCTACAGCACGCTTTTGAACGCCGGCCGCGCCAAGCTCGACATCCCGGCCGACCAGGACCTCGCCGGGCGGCTGTTCGTGACCTCGGGCCTGGGCGGGATGAGCGGCGCCCAGGGCAAGGCCGTCGTCATCGCCAACGGGGTCGGCATCATCGCCGAGGTGGACTACTCGCGCATCCAGACCCGCCTCGACCAGGGCTGGATCGACCAGGCGACCGACGATCCGGCCTTACGGCAATGTGGTCGACCTGCTGGAGTATGCCGTCCACCATGACGCCCGGATCGACCTGCTCTCGGACCAGACCTCCTGCCATGCGGTCTACGAGGGCGGCTACTGTCCCCAGGGGATCAGCTTCGGACAGCGCACCGAGCTGCTGCGCAGCGGCCATGCCGGGTTCAAGGAGATGGTGGATGCGACCCTGCGGCGTCACTACGAACTCGTCAAGGCCCTCTCCGACCGCGGCACCTATTTCTTCGACTACGGCAACAGCTTCCTCAAGGCGGTCTTCGACGCCGGCATCAAGGATGTCTGCCGGAACGGCGAAAACCCGCTCGACGGGTTCATCTTCCAGTCTTATGTCGAAGACATCATGGGGCCGATCCTCTTCGACTACGGCTACGGCCCGTTCCGCTGGGTCTGCCTGAGCGGCCGGGAGGAGGACCTCGCCCGGACCGACCGGACCGCCATGGCGTGCATCGACCCGCAGCGCCGCTTCCAGGACCGCGACAACTACAACTGGATCCGCGACGCGTTGAAG
>JALOPD010000034.1 GCA_025454075.1 Desulfobacterales bacterium
GACGAGGTCTGCCCGACCCAATAACCACCGACCGGCGGCAACGTAAAATCCCCGCGGGCTCTCCGCCCGCGGGGATTTTTTCTGCGGGAACTGCGGCAGCGTGGGCGCTGCCGGCAGTGCCGTTACTTCAGCGCGCCCTTCTCCTTGAAGAACTTCGCCGCGCCGGGGTGGATGAACTTGACCGCATCCGGGGTCAGCTGCCCGACCGCCATTTCGGGGGTCAGCTTCAAGGCGCCCTTCCAGACCGCGGAGATCTCCTGGAGGTTGGCGAAGACGGCGCTCACGATCTGGTAAACCCGGTCCTCGGGGAAGTTCTCCATCGCGTTCAACACGGCGGTGATGGCGATGGCGGGCACGTCGCTCTCGACCCCGGAGTAAACCCCCTTCGGGAATGCGGTCTTGTGGAAGACCCCCGGGTTGGCCTTCATGATCTTCTCGGCCTCCTCGCCCGCCACGGGCAAAAGCACCATCTTGAGGCCGGGGGTGGAGGCCAGGTCGATGATGGAGGAGGTGGGGATCGCGCCGCTCCAGAACATGGCGTCGATCTTGCCGTCCTTGAGAGCCGCCACGGACTCGCCCGCCCCGAGCTTCTCGCGTTTGAAATCCTTGTTCCAGTCATATCCCAGGCCCTTGAGAACGTAGTCGGCCTGCTCCTCGGTGCCGCTGTTGGGCGCGCCGACGGAGACCCGCTTGCCCTTGAGGTCCATGACGGATTTGATGCCGGTGCCCTCCTTGGTCACGATGTGCAGGGGCTGCTCGTAGAATCCCATCACGATCCGCACCGGCTGCTTCTTGGAGAGTTCGGCGATCTTGCCCTCGTTCGCCCAGACGGTGTGGTAGTCGTAGGCGAAGGCCATCCCCGCCTTTCCGGCTGCGAGCAATTTCAAATTGTCGATGGCCGCCGTGGTGACCTCGGCGGTGGCGTCCGTGTTGGGCACGCTCTTCCCGATCACCCCGCCGATCGCGCCCCCCAGGGGATACCAGACGCCGCCGGTGCCGCCGGTGACGATGCTGAAGGAGAGCTTCTGGGCCAGGGCCGGCGCCGTCGGCAGGGCCAGGCAGATTAGGGCTACGATGAAAAGTGTTCCAAAGTGCTTGCGCATGAACGACCTCCTGTGGAGTGGTGGGTTGATTGGAACAAAAAGAAGGATCCAAACACGCATCCTGCTGCCGGCCCGGACGTGCGGCGTCTTGGCAAGCGCAGTACGGATCGGGGGCGGCGAGCGTTCGCACGCCCCCCTCGAATCAACTTCTCAGGCACGGTTTTTCAGTACCTTGGTAATTGGATTTCCGACACGTGTCAAGCTAGAAGGGCCGGGCGGCGGCGCTCGACCGGCGCGGTGCGCCCGCCGGGTCTACGGCAGGCGGAGCAGCGGCGAAGGGGTGGTCTGGGAAGCGGCCGAAAGGCGGACGGATGTCCCGGAAAGCAGGGTCGACATCTCGGTCAACGCTTTGGCAGGGGTGTTGTTGGTTTCACTCAGATGGGCGAGGACCACCTGCTCGAGCGCCGGGTGGAGGACCTCTTCCAGCAGCCGGCAGGATTCCTGGTTCGAGAGGTGGCCGACGCGGCTGCGGATGCGCTGTTTCAGGAACCAGGGGTAGGGGCCGTCCATCAGCATCCCGGGGTCGTGGTTGGCCTCCAGGATCAGCAAGCGGCAGCCGCGCAGATGCTCCCGGACCAACGCCGTGACGTGGCCCAGGTCGGTGGCGATGCCGATCCGGCTGCCGTTGGCGCCGATGGTGAACCCCGCTGGGTCCCGGGCGTCGTGCGAAATGGAAAACGGCCTGACCGTGAGAGTGTTGATCCGAAGTTCGCTGCCGCAGGCGAAGGAATGGATCTCCGGGAGGCACTGCAGCGAGCCCGCCTCCCGCCGGGTGCCGGCGGTCAGGAAGACCGGCAGATGGTGGCGGCGCACCAGGCGCTCGACCCCCCGCACGTGGTCCGCATGCTCATGGGTGACCAGGATGGCGTCCAGCCGGGCAGGGTCGATGCCCTGGCTGCGCATGCGGCGGTCGATTTCCCGGGCGGAAAAACCGGCGTCGACCAGGATGGAGGTGGCCCCGTCGGACACGTAAATGGAATTGCCCCGGCTGCCGCTGCCGAGGACGCAGACGGACAACTCCCTCTCTATAGGTTCGACCGGATGGGGCGGTTCAGGGCTCATCTCACCTCGGGCGGAATGCATGATACAAGTTTAAAGTTTAAGGTTAAAAGTTTAAAGTAAAACAAGGCCGATATTCATTCCCCTTAAACCTTGAACTTTAAACCTTAAACTTTTTTATCTCCCGGTATGCCCGAACCCGCCGGTGCTGCGGTCGGTCGCCTCGAGCCGGCCCACCTCTTCCAGCCGCGCCTGGTGGACACGCTGGATGACCATCTGGGCAATGCGGTCGCCGCGGCGGACGGTGTAGGCGGCGGGGCCGAGGTTGATGAGGGCGATCATCACTTCGCCGCGGTAGTCGGCGTCGATGGTGCCGGGCGAGTTGATCATCCCGATGCCGTGGTGGACGGCCAGCCCGCTGCGGGGGCGGATCTGGGCCTCGTAGCCCGGGGGCAGCGCCATGGCGAAGCCGGTGGGGAGCAGCGCGATCTGCCCCTTTTCCAGGCGGGTGTCCCGGGCCACCGCGGCACACAGGTCCATGCCGGCGGCCTCCGGCGTCATGTAGCGCGGCAGCGGAAGGTCGGCGTCCTGCTCCGGCCGGAGGCGCATGATCCGGACGACGGGTCCCGGCGCGTTCATGCGTTCGACGCCAGACACATTTCAAACGATTCTTTCGGGGTGTCGACCGGACCGAGCAGGGTCAGCACCATCCGGTCCCGGCGGAACAGGTCGTTTGCCAGCTGCAGAAGGTCCTCACGGGTCGTGGACTCGATGCGGTCGATGACGGCTGCCAGGGGGATGTCGGCCCCGAAATAGATTTCGTTCTGGGCCGCACGCACCATCTGGGTGTCGGCGCTTTCGGAGGCGAGCAGCAGGCTGCCCTTGGTGTACTCGGCGGCGCCCTTGAGCTCCGCCGCGTCGACCGGTTCGCGGGTCAGTTTCAAAAGCTCCGCCACCACGAGCTCGACCGCTTCCAGGGCCTGCCCGGGGCTGACGGCGAGGTAGACGCCGAACATTCCCGTGTCGACGTGGGCGGCGATGAAGGAGTAAACCGCATAGGCGAGCCCCCGCTTTTCGCGCACTTCCTGGAACAGCCGGGAGCTCATGTTGCCCCCCAGGAGGGTGTTCAGCAGCGAGAAGGCGTAGCGCCGCGGGTCGACCACCGAAAGCCCGGTCGTGCCCAGACAGATATGGACCTGCTCGAGGTCCCGCGGGTGAAGGTCGACGCGGCAGCGGGTGGAAGGGGTCGCCCGTTCCGGGAATCCGTTTCCGGCACCCACGGACTCGAACGCCGGTCCCACGAGGTCCTCCAGCCGGCGGTGCTCCAGGTGGCCGGCGGCGGCGACCACGATGCGCTCGGGCTGGTAGAGCCGGTGAAAGAACCGGCGGATCTCCTCGGAGCCGAAGTTGGCGATCGTTTCGCGCGTGCCTAAGATCGAGCGGCCCAGCGGGTGCTCGCCCCAGAAGTGGTGGCCGGAGAGATAGTGGATGTACTCATCCGGGCTGTCCTCCACCATGCCGATCTCCTGCAGGATGACCGGCCGTTCGCGCTCCACTTCCCGGGGGTCGAAGGTCGAGTTGAGAAAGATGTCCGACAGGATGTCCACCATGGTCTCGACCTGGCTGTCGAGCACCTTGGCGTGGTAGCAGGTGTGCTCCATGGTGGTGAAGGCGTTGGTGTGCCCGCCGATGGCGTCGAATTCCTTGGCGATTTGGAAGGCGCTGCGCCGGGCCGTGCCCTTGAAGATCATGTGCTCGATGAAATGCGAAAGCCCGTTTTCGGGATCGGCTTCGTCCCGGGCCCCCACGTTCACCCACACCCCCATGGAAACGGAGCGGGTGTGCGGCATGTGTTGACTCACCAGCCGCACACCGTTGGGCAGCACCGTTTTAACCGTTGGGGCGTCCATGTTCCTCTTCGAGGACCGCCTTGTGGCTCAGCCGGATCTTGCCGTCGCGTCCGATTTCGAGCACCTTGACTTTCAGCTTTTCGCCTTCCTTGACGACGTCCGAGACTTTGGTGACCCGGCGGTTGGCCAGCTGGGAGATGTGCACCAGGCCGTCGGTGCCCGGCATGATGTTGACGAAGGCGCCGAAGTCCGTGATTTTCACCACCGTGCCTTCGTAGATCGCGCCCACCTCGGGGTCGGCCACGATCTGCTGGACCAGCTTCACGGCCTGGTCGGCCTCCTGCTTGGAGAAGGCGGCGATTTTCACGGTCCCCGAGTCGTCGATCTCGACGGTGGTGTTGGTTTCACTCTGGATGGCGCGGATGACCTTGCCGCCCGGGCCGATCACCTCCCGGATCTTGTCGGGGTTGATGGTGAGCGTGGTGATGGTGGGCGCGTAGGGCGAGATCTGCTTGCGCGGCGCGGCGATGGCCTCCTGCATCTTGCCGAGGATGTGCAGGCGGCCCCGGCGGGCCTGCTCCAGCGCCTGCTCCAGGATCGCCCGTGACAGCTCGTGGATCTTGATGTCCATCTGCAGGGCGGTGACCCCGTCGTGGGTGCCGGTCACCTTGAAGTCCATGTCCCCGCAGTGGTCCTCGTCGCCGAGGATGTCCGAGAGCACGACCGTCTTCTCGCCTTCGCTGACAAGCCCCATGGCGATCCCGGCCACCGGGGTCTTGATGGGGACCCCGCCGTCCATCAGTGCCAGGCAGCAGGAGCAGACGGTGCCCATGGAGGAGGAGCCGTTGGACTCCAGCACCTCGGACACCAGCCGGATGGTATAGTCGAAATCCCCCTTGGCCGGCAGGATCTTTTCGACGGCCCGGGTGGACAGGCCGCCGTGGCCGATGTCGCGGCGGCTGGGGCCGGAGATGCGTTTGGCCTCGCCCACGGAATAGGGCGGGAAGTTGTAGTGCAGCAGGAAGGGCCGCATCTCCTCGCCGGAGAGGGTCTCCACGCGCTGCTCGTCCCGGCCGGAGCCGAGCGTCAGGACGCCGAGCACCTGGGTCTCGCCCCGCGTGAACAAGGCGCTGCCGTGGGTCCGGGGCAGGATCCCCACCTCGCAGGTGATGGGACGGATCTGGTCGAAGCGCCGCCCGTCGACCCGGCGGCCCTCCGTGAGGATGAGGCCGCGCAGCAGGCGGCGCTTGAGGTCGTCCAGCGCCTCCAGCACCTCCTCGCGGCGCTCGGCGTACGCCTCTCCCAGGGTTTCCAGGAGCGCTTTGCGCACCGCCCGCGTGGCCTGCTGGCGCTGGATCTTCTCGGGGGTCAGCAGGGCCTCCCGCAGGGCGGCGGCCGCCGTGGATTCGACCTTGGCGACCAGCTCGGGGTCTTTCGGCTTGGCGGCATAGGCTCGCTTCGTCGCGCCGGCCATTTCGCGGAGCTTGACCTGCATGTCGATCAGCGGCTGCATGGCGCGGTGGCCGAAAAAAATGGCCTCCAGCATGTCGGCTTCGCCGACGATGTTGGCGCCGCCTTCCACCATGACGACCCCGGTCTTCGAGCCGGCCACGATGATGTTGATGTCGCAGCGCTCCCAATCCTGGAGGGGGGGGTTGACCTTGAACTCCCCGTCGACCCGGCCCACCCGCACGGCGGCGATCGGCCCGGCAAACGGGACGTCGGAGAGGTGAAGGGCCGCCGAGGCCCCGACCATGGCGAGAGTGTCCGCGTCGTTTTCCTGGTCCATCGACAGCACGGTGGCGATTACCTGGGTCTCGCAGCGGTACCCCTTCGGGAACAGCGGCCGGATGGGGCGATCGATCAGCCGCGAGGTCAAGGTCTCCTTTTCACTGGGGCGACCGATCTCGCGGCGGAAATAGTTGCCCGGGATCCGCCCGGCCGCGTATATCTTCTCCTGGTACTCCACGGTGAGCGGCACAAAGTCCCCGGGGCGCTCCTCCTGGGTGGACACCACGGTGACCAGCACGACGGTGTCGCCGTACTGAACCACGACCGAACCGGAGGCCTGTTTGGCCACCTTGCCGGTCTGGATGCTCAAGGTTTTGCCGCCGATCTCTTCCTTCAATAGAAATTCCATGCCATTCTCCCCATGCGAAGCCGGACTGCCCGAACCCGCCGGCAGGTCCCGGCCGCCGCCCGGTTTTTGCGCCGGAGCGGCCGGACGTTATCGGAACGGCCGGGCGTCGCTTCACATGCTGTAAGGTTATTTTTTGAGACCGAGCGTCTCGATGATGGCCCGGTAGCGGTTGACGTCTTTAAACTTGACGTAGTTCAGCAGGCGGCGGCGCCGGCCGACCAGCATCAGCAGCCCGCGGCGCGAGTGATGGTCCTTTTTGTGGACCTTCAAATGCTCGGTCAGGTATTCGATGCGGTTGGTGAGCAGGCCGACCTGGACCTCAGGGGACCCCGTGTCGGAATCGTGCACCTTGAACTTTTCAATCAAATTTTTCTTGTCCTGAGTTGACAGAGTCACGACGTTCTATCCTCCTTGTCCTTTCATAAATGGCTTGAGTGGATTGATCCCCATATTCTACTTAAAGCAAGCTGACACAGAGTGCAATAAAAATAACGGCTCAGCGGCGCTCCGCCGGTGCGAACACGCAGCAGTATTCGACGGCATCCGTTCCCGGCGCGAGCCGCAACAGCGCCAGCAGATCGCCCTGCGGATCGATGAGTTTCAGCAACTGCCCGTCGTTCACGGCCGCTGCCGGGCCGACATCCGCCCGCGTCAGCTCCCGCCCGTGCCGCACCTTTTCCATCAGCGGCGGGCCGGCCGCGATTTCAGCCACCGCCGGCAGCGCCCGCGCCATGGGAATGATGGCGCGGCTCGATGCGCCCCGTCGCGCCAGATCCTCCAGGTCCTCGAGCGTCAGCGCCTGGTCCAAGGTAAACCCGCCGCTTTCCAGGCGGGTCAACTCGCTCAGATGGCCGCCGCACCCCAGGTCGCGCCCGATGTCCGCACACAAGGTCCGGATGTAGGTCCCGGCGGAACAGCGCACCTCGAACCGCACCCGGGGCAGCTCGGCCGCTTCCAGCCGGAGGTGGTAGATGAAAACCTCCCGTGCCGGCTTCTGGACCGGCCGGCCGCGTCGGGCCAGCGTGTAAAGCGGCACTCCCTCGTGTTTGAGGGCCGAGTAGGTCGGCGGTGCCTGCCGATACGCGCCCGCGTAGCGTTGAAAGACCCGATGCAGCTCCTCCTCGGACACCCGGGCCGGGGGGCGTTCGGCAGTGACCCTGCCGGTCGCGTCCTGGGTGTCGGTTTCAACGCCCAACGTCAGCACGCCCGCGTAGGTCTTTGGGCGCTCCACCAGAAAGCGGGCCAGCCGCGTGGCCTGACCGATGCAGCAGACCAGCACGCCCCGGGCAAAGGGGTCCAGGGTCCCGGTGTGCCCGACTTTGCGGGCCTGCAGCAGCCGCTTGACGCGGGCCACCACCCGGGCCGATGACACGCCGGCGGGCTTGTGGATGACGACGATCCCGTTCATGGGGCGGTCAGCCGGTCGGCCGGTTCTGTTGCTTGATGGACCGGCGATGAGGCGACCGGCGGCCGGCCGACCCTCATCCCATGCCCTCGGCCCACGCCAGCAGCTCCGACTTGATGTCCGCCAGGGTCGATTCGATCTGAAAGCCGGCGGCGCTGCGATGCCCGCCGCCGCCGAAGGTGCCGGCGATGGCGGCGACATCAACGCTGCCGTCGGAGCGCAAGCTGACGTGCAAGCGAACGCGGCCGTTCGCGGCGGCCCGGCCATTGATCTGCTCCTGGATCAGGGCGGCCACCCGGACGGCTTCAATGCGCCGGGCGTAATTGATCAGGCCGTCGACATCCTCCTGTTGGGTCCGGGTCTCCTCCAGCATGCCGCGGGTGACGGTCATCAGCGACAGCTTGCCGTTGGGGGAGATCTCGATCGAGTTCAACGCCAGGTTCAGCAGCTTGAGCCGGCCGAGCGAGTAGGACCCGAAGACGTGCTGGGCGACCTCGAACGGATCGACTCCGGCCTCCACCATCTCCCGGCTGATGGCAAAGGCGGAGGCGTTGGTGTTCGAGAACCGGAACGACCCCGTGTCGGTCAGGATCCCGGTGTAGATGCAGGTGGCGATCTCCTTGTCCAGCGGGACTCCCAGCGCCCGGATCAGGCGGTAGACGATCTCCGCCGTGGCGCAGGCGCGACCGTCGATCAGGCGGTGGGACCCGAAACCGGTGTTGGAGACGTGGTGGTCGATATTGATGACGGACGCCGCCCGGCTCATCGCAGCGCATCCCGCGCCGCCGATCCGCGGGAGGTCCCCGCAGTCGAGGACCACCGCGGCGTCGAAGGCGGCGGCCGCCTCCAGATGCCGATCGATGCGGCCCACGGCCGGCAGGAACTGGTACACCGCCGGGATGGGGCTTTCGTTGTACAGGGTCGTCCGTTTGCCCAGCCGCTCCAATGCCAGCCCCATGGCCAGCAGCGAGCCGACGGCGTCTCCGTCCGGGTCGGTGTGCGCGGTCACCAGGATGCGTTCGGCCGTTTTAATCGTTTGAAGGATCGGGTTCATTCGAACGTGTGGCAATGGATTTCAGCAATTGGTCGATCCGCGCGCCGTGATCGAAGGACGCATCGTAAAAAAATTCCAGCGCCGGCATGTAACGAAGCCCGAGCTGCGGGCCGAGGCGGCGTTTGATGAAGCCGGCCGCGCTGCGAAACCCCTGGACGGCGTCGGCGGCGACAGCTTCTCCGCCGGCGGCGGCAAAGTAAATCCGTGCCAGCCGCAGATCCCGAGTCACCTTCACCTCGGTGATGGTGACCCTCTGCACCCTCGGGTCGCTGATGTCCCGCCGCAGCAGCTCCGAGAGGATCTGCTGAATGAGGCCTCCGACGCGATCGGCGCGTGCATAGCTCGTCATAAGGTGATCAGCTCCATCTCCGAGTCGATGACCTCGGCCAGGCCCAGCTCTTCGGCCAGGTTGAACATTTTGTCGATCTTGGAGTTGATCAGGGCCTTGTCGTTGCCGACCAGCGAAAAACCGACCACCGCCCGCTGGTGTACGTCGTTGTCCGCCACCTCGGCCACCGAAGCGTTGAAGTGGTTGCGCAGCTGGGCAATCACCGCCTTAACGATGCGCCGCTTCTCCTTGAGCGAATGGCACTCGTGCAGCCTGAACGTGATCAACCCGACACCCACGACCATTTTTGATTGCCCTCGCCTGCCGCTTTCGGCAGAGCCGTTCGACACCCTGCCGTCGGCCGACGTCAAAGCATCCGGAGGGTTGAAAGCAAGAACGG
This sequence comes from Desulfobacterales bacterium, assembly GCA_025454075.1. Next base: position 9,280 of record JALOPD010000034.1, read on the forward strand.
CCACGGCGGTGCCCGGGCGCTCCAAACCGCCGGGCCGTGCAGAGACCGGCCCTCAGCCAGGGCTAAGCCATGACCGGCTTGATCTCCTCCAGGTAGAAAAACTCGATCCGGTCGCCGGCCTTGATATCGTTGAAATTCTCGATGCCGATGCCGCACTCGTAGCCGCTCTGGACCTCTTTGACGTCATCCTTGAAACGCCGCAGAGAGGAGTTTTTGCCCTGGTAGACGATGACGCCGTCCCGGACCAGGCGCAGGCTGCGGCCGCGTTCGACCCGGCCGTCGGTGACGTAGCAGCCGGCGATGGCGCCCACCTTCGGGATCACGAACACCTCGCGGACGTCGGCCGATCCGAGGGTGCGCTCCTCAAAGCGGGAGGCCATCAGGCCGGTCATGGCGCTTTTGACGTCGTTGATGACGTCGTAAATGACATTGTAGAAGCGCATGTCCACGCCCTCTTCGGCGGCCAGGGCCTGGATTTTCGGCGTGGGCCGGACGTTGAAGCCGATGATGATGGCCTGCGACACGGTCGCCAGCGAAATGTCGGACTCGCTGATGGTGCCGGTGGCGGCGTGCACCACGTTGACCTTGACCTCCTCGTTGGACAGTTGGGTCAGCGCGTCCGAGAGGGCCTCGATCGAACCGTGCACGTCGGCCTTGAGGATCAGGTTGAGCTCCTTGACTTCGCCCTGCTTCATGCGTTCGAACAGGCTCTCCAGGCTGGGGCGGCTGGTTTGGGCCAAATCCCGGGCGCGCTGCTTCTGCATGCGGTGCAGGCTGATCTGCTTGGCGGCCTTTTCATCGACCACCGCCACGAACTCGTCGCCGGCCATCGGTACGCCGGACAGTCCGATGATCTCGACGGGGATGGAGGGGCCGGCGGCTTCCAGCGGCTGGCCGCGGTCGTCGAGCATGGCCCGGACCTTGCCGTAGTGCACCCCGCAGACGACCGGGTCGCCGTTGTGCAGGGTGCCTTCGCTGACCAGCACCGTGGCCACCGGCCCCCGGCCGGAGTCGATTTTCGCCTCGACCACATGGCCGCGGGCCAGCTTGTCCGGGTTGGCCCTGAGTTCCATGACTTCGGCCTGCAGCAGGATCATCTCGAGCAGCTGGTCGATGCCGACTTCCTGCTTGGCGGAGACATTGACGAAGATGGCGTCGCCGCCCCATTCCTCCGGGGTCAGCCCCCGTTCGATCAAGGACCGCTTGACGCGGTCCGGATCGGCGCCCGGCTTGTCGATCTTGTTGACGGCCACGATGATCGGCACGTTGGCCGCGCGGGCATGGTTGATGGCCTCCACGGTCTGGGGCATGACGCCGTCGTCGGCCGCAACGACCAGCACGACCAGGTCCGTGACCTTGGCCCCGCGGGCGCGCATGGCCGTGAAGGCCTCATGGCCCGGCGTGTCCAGAAAGGCGATGGCGCCGCGGGGGGTCTGGACGTAATAGGCGCCGATGTGCTGGGTGATGCCCCCGGCCTCGGTTTCGGTGATGCGGGTCTTGCGGATGACGTCCAGCAGCGAGGTTTTGCCGTGATCGACGTGGCCCATGATGGTGACCACCGGCGCCCGCGTGGCCAGTTTTTCGGGTTCGTCCACGACCGGCTTCAAAATGGTGTCCTCCTCAAAGGCCGCGCGCTCGACCTCGTAGCTGAACTCCGCGGCGATGAGGACCGCGGTGTCGAAATCGATGGATTGGTTGACGGTCGCCATCATCCCCATGCCCATGAGCACCTTGATGATTTCCCCGGACTTGACGCCCAGCCGTTTCGCCAGCTCCCCGAGCAGAATCGCGTCGTCGATTTTGATCCTTCGCTTGATGGCCTTGGCCACGGTGGCCGCCGGTTTCTGGGCGGCCAGCTCCTTCCTGCCCTTGGCGCCCTTGCGGGGCTTGCGGGTGCGGGCGTCGTCGTACAACTCTTCGGCTTCGACCACCGCCTTCTTGCGGAAAGAGATCTTCTTCTTGATGAACTTCTTTTCGGCTTCGGGTTCTTCGGCCTTGCCTTTCTTTTTCTTGCGCTTGCCGTCGCGGTCGAGGGCCTCCGCCGTGCCGGGGGCGGCCTCCGGCGTTTCGCCGGGGCGAGGCGCCGCCTTGGCGCCCCTGGGCTCGATGACCGCCGGCTGACCCTTTACCCGTTCCGCCGGCCCTTCCGGAGCGGCCGTCGGCATCTTGATGATGCGGGCGGGTTCGTCACGTTTGATCTTCTTGACGACCTTTTTCAACCGGTCGGCGGCTGCGGCCGGCTCCGACGGGAGAGTCGTCGGCTCGACCTGCGGGGCGGCTTCGGCCTCGAGCGGCGCGGCGGCTGCGGGGCTCTCGGCGGGCTCGATCCCCTCCGGGGTCTCAGCCGTCGGCGCCGGTGCGGTCTCCACTGACGCGGCCTCGGCGCTTTCGGCCATGGCCCCGGCTGCAGGGGCCGGCTCCGGTTCCGCGGCGGCCCCGGCCTCCGGGGCCTCCCTCGCCGGCTCCGGTTCCGCGGCGGCCGGCCCGGCTTCGGGCTCGGCCACCTTGCGCCGGCGGCGAATCACCGTGGGTTTGACCCGCGTGTCTTCGACGGCGCGCGCTTTCTTGCCGAAAATGACGGCCTTGGCGCGGGTCACCGCTTCGTCGTCGAGCGAACTCATGTGACTGCCGACGGGGATGCCCATATTGATGAGCTTGTCCATCAGCACTTTGTTGGTCAGATTGAGTTCCCTGGCCAGTTCATAGACCCGGATTTTTGACATGAACTCCCCCTCGTTGCGCTCCTGTGGCGCCCCACCGGTGAGCCGGCGGCGCCTCAAACCTCATCGGCCGGCTTTGCGTCGGTCTCCGCGTCAGTCTCCACGGCGGTCTTCGCGAGGCCTTCGGCCTCGCGGGCCTCGTCATCCGGCTCGCCCGCCGGCGGGCTTTCATCGTTTTCCGCTGCCGCTGCCGCCTGCTCGACGGCGTTATTGGCCGCCTCGATCAGGCGGCGGGCGAGCGTTTCGTCGATTCCCCGGATTTGCAGCAGGTCCTCGACCGAGGCTTTGCCGATTTCCTCGGCGGAATAATACCCCTTCTCGTAGAGCGCATCCGCCAGGCTGATGCCGACCCCGGGGAGCGCCATGAGCGAGTTGTAGCCGCTCTGCATGGTCTGGTTGTAAATGCTCTCGCTTTTCACGTCCAGGTGCCACCCCGTCAGCTTGGAGGCCAGCCGGACATTCTGCCCTTTCTTGCCGATGGCGATCGACAGGAACTCGTCCGGGACGATCACCTCCATCGACTTGTTGTCCTCGTCGATGATCACCCGCGAGATCTCCGCCGGGGCCAGTGAATTGCAGACGAACTTGGCGGTGTCGACGTGCCAGGGAATGATGTCGATTTTCTCGCCGCGCAGCTCCTGGACGACGTTCTGCACGCGGCTGCCCTTCATGCCGACGCAGGCGCCGACCGGGTCGATGTCGGAATTGCTCGAGGCGACGGCGATCTTGGCGCGCACCCCGGGTTCGCGGGAGGCCCCCATGATGGAGACGATGCCCTCGCTGATCTCGGGCACTTCGGTGCGGAAGAGCGTGATCAAAAAGCTGGGGTGGGTCCGCGACAGCACGACCTGAGGGCCGCGCGACTCGTGCATCACTTCCAGGATCATGGCGCGGATGCGGTCCCCGCGGCGGTAGCTCTCCTTGGGCACCTGCTCGCGCACGGGCAGGACGCCCTCGGTCTGGCCGAGGTTGACGATGATGTCGCCCCGGTCGATGCGCTGCACGATGCCGTTGATGATCTCGCCCCTGCGCTCGATGAAGCTGGTGTAGACGGCGTCCTTCTCCGCGTCCTTGAGCTTCTGGATGATCACCTGCTTGGCGGACTGGGCCGCGATGCGGCCGAAGGTGGCGGTGTCCATCTTGGTGCCGAGGCTGTCCCCGACCTCGCACTCGGGGTCCAGCTTGCGGCCCTCCTCGATGCTGATCTGCAGCATGGGGTCTTCGACCGCCTCGGCCACTTCCTTGAATTGGAAGACCTCCAATTCGCCCGTTTCCTCGCCGTACTGGACCTCGATGTCGATCTTGGGGCCGTATTTCTTGCGGGCGGCCGATTTCAGCGCCTCCTCGAGCGCTTTGACGAGTACGTGCCGCTCGATGCCCTTGTCACGGCTGACTTGTTCGATGACCCGTTTGATCTCCGAAATCAACATGGGTTTTCTCCATCCGGTTGCAAAGTGCGACAGGCCCGCCTCCCCCCGCCGGGGCGGGAGGTCACGCGTCTGTCAGATACGCTTTCGAAATGGCGTCGATCGCGATGGCGACCGTCGCCTGGCCCGTGTTCAGCGTCACGGCGCCTGCGGACAGACCTTCCAAGACGCCGCTGAAGTTCTTCTGTCCGTTGATCGGGTTCAGGGTCCTGATTTTCGCCCGGTGCCCGCGGAAGCGCTCGAAATCCGCCTCCCGTGAAATCCGCCGCCGCGGCCCCGGGGAGGAGACCTCCAGGTGATACCGCCCGATGTCGGGCAGGTGCACGTCAAGGATGTCCCCCAGTTCGCGGCTGACGGCCGCGCAGTCCTCCAGCGTCACGCCGCCCGGCTTGTCGATGCTCAGGCGCATGACGCGCCCGCCGCGCTCGCGCAGGTACTCGAGGTGCACCAGCTCCAGCCCCTGCGCGTCGCACAGCGACTCGGCCAGCGGCCGCGCCTGGCTCACGATCCACGTTTCGGCAACCGGTGCGGCCGGCAGCGGCGTCGCGTGATCGCGCCGGCCCTTATCGGGTCGCTTGGCCTTGCCCACGAACGAGCCTCCCGCCCTTGCTGTCAAATAAAAAACGGGCTTTAGGCCCGTTTCCTCACGTCCAGGTAGAACTTCCGCGGTGGATCCGAAGGGGTTATCCGCTCATTGGATAATCATGGTTGCGTGCATTCCACGTCACATAACGCCCTACCCAAACCTACCGAGCAAAACGGAAAAACATGGATGGAGCGGGCAACGAGATTCGAACTCGCGACACCAAGCTTGGGAAGCTTGTACTCTACCAGCTGAGCTATGCCCGCTCATCATCAACCCAGTATCTACGACAACGCCAGCGCCTTGTCAATACATTTCACCAGCAATCTCGGTGATTTCTCGCCATTGCTGCCGCCGGCCATGCCCGCAGCGGGTTATTCCAGGAGGCGGCGCAGCTGCGCCAGCTCGGAGCGCACCTCCTCCATCAACGTGCGGGGATCGGCCGCCTCGTCTTCGTCGCCGGCCTTCAGGTGCTGGCGAGCGCCCTCAATCGTGAACCGGCGCCGGTAGAGGAGATCCTTGATCGCCAGTACCCGTTCGACCTCTTTGCGCGTGTAAAGGCGCTGACCCGAGGCAGTCCGTTTGGGGGCGATCTTCGGGAACTCCGACTCCCAGAAGCGCAGCACGTGGGTCGGCAGCTCCGCGATGCGGCTGACCTCCCCGATTTTAAAGTACAGCTTATCGGGGATGGCCGGTGCAGTTGCGGGGACAGGTGGTTTCATCTGCCGTCACCCCAATCCTTTTCCACGGCGGCCCGCCGCTGCGATGCTCAGCGGGGCAGCGCCGCTTGAAATTCGGTCAACAGCCGGTCCACGAGGTTCTGGTGCAGGCGGTTGACCTCGGCGTCCTCCAGGGTTTTTTCCGGTGAGCGATAGGTGAACCGGAACGACAGGCTGCGCTTGCCGGCCGGGATCGGCGCACCCGCAAACACGTCGAACAGCTGGACGTTCTCCATCAACGCGAGGCGCATGGCCCCGACGGCATCGAGCACCTGCTGGGCCTCGACGGCCTGATCCAGGATGAGGGTGATGTCCCGGGTGACGGCCGGGAATTTCGGAATGCGCATGCGGTAGCGGGTTTCCGACAGCAGCGCCTCGAGCGAGCCCGTGTCCAGTTCGAACACAAAGCCGGTCTGCTTGAGGTCGTAGGCGGCGCGCACGCGCGCGTGGATCTCGCCGATGAGGCCCACCTCGCGGCCGGCCGCCAGCAGGCGGGCCGAACGGCCCGGCCGGGTGTAGCGGCAGTCGGCGTCCGGCATGCCCACGAAGCGGACACCCTCCAAGGCGAGGGCGTCGAGCAGGCTTTCGACCGCCCCTTTGAGATCGTAAAAGTCGCACGGGGTCTCCCGGCCGTGCCAGGAGAGCGCCTGCCGTGAACCGGTCCACAGGCCGGCGATGATTTCCGGCTCCTCCGGCAGCTCGGCGCCGGGGGTCTGCAGAAAGACCTTCCCGATTTCGAAGATCTTGAGACGTTTGGTCTGCTGGGCGAGGTTGAATCGCATGGTTTCGAGCAGCCCCGGGATGAGCGAGGAGCGCATCACGGCCTGGTCTTCGGCCAGCGGGTTCAGCACGGCCACCGTCGCCCGCCGCGGGTCGTCCGCACCCAGCTGCAGCCGGTCGCAGGACATCGGGTGAATGAAACTGTAGGTGATCACCTCCGAGAAGCCGAGGCCGTTCAAAATGGCCTTGGCCCGCTGGCGCAGCTCGAGCCGGCGAGCCGGCGGCCGCTGGCCGGCCGGCATGGCGGGAAAGGTGACCGGGATGGTGTCGAAGCCGGACCGGCGCGCCACCTCCTCCATGAGGTCCTCGGGCCGGGCGACGTCCACGCGGAAGGAGGGGGGCGTTATTTCGAGTTCGTCGCGGGCCGGAGTGCCGTCGACCTTGAAATCGATGGCCGACAGCAGCCGGGAGATTTTTTTCTTATCGACCTTGACCCCCAACAGCCGGGCGGTCCGGCTGACGCTGAGCCGGATCGGATTCGGCGCCCAGGGACGCGGATGGGCGTCGATCACGCCACCCGCGATTTTACCGCCGCTCACTTGCGCCATCAGCTGGGCGGCGCGGGTGGCGGCGAGGACGGTCCCCGCCGGGTCGACCCCTCTTTCGAAGCGTCGCGAGGCGTCCGTGCCCAGGCCGAGCTTCTTGGAGGTTTTGCGGACGCTCACCGGGTCGAAGCAGGCGCTTTCGATCAGAACACGAGTGGTCTGGCGGCCGATTTCCGAGTTGAGGCCGCCCATGACGCCGGCGACCGCTACGGGCTTAACACCGTCGCAAATCATGAGCATTTCGGAGTCGAGCACGCGCTCTTTCTGATCCAGGGTGACGAACTTCTCTCCCGGCCCGGCCGTGCGCACGACGATGCGGTTTTCGGCCAGGCGATCGAGGTCGAAGGCGTGCAGCGGCTGGCCGCACTCCATCATCACGAAATTGGTGACGTCCACGATGTTGTTGATGGGCCGCAGGCCCACCGAAAGCAGGCGGTCCTGCAGCCAGAAGGGCGAGGGTTTCACGACGACCGCTTCCAGCACCCGGGCGGCGTAGCGCCGGCAATGATCGGGAGCCTCGATGCGCACCGACGCCAGGCGGGTGACGCGGTCGTCGGCGTCCGCAACCTTCACCCGGGGGTGTTTCAGGCGCGTGCGCTGTATGGCCGCCACTTCCCGCGCCACCCCGAGGAGGCTCAGGCAGTCGGCCCGGTTCGGGGTCAGGTCGATGTCCAGCACGGGGTCCGAGAGGCCGAGCGCCCGGTTGAGCGGGGCGCCGACCGTCAGGGGGCCTTCCAGAATCAGAATGCCGTCGGCTTCCGTGCCGAGGGCCAGCTCCGAGGCGCTGCACAGCATCGCTTCGGATGGCCGGCCGCGGATGACGCCCGCCTCCAAGACGGCCCCGTCCGGCATCACGGTGCCCGGCAGGGCCACCGCCGCCAGCGCGCCCGCCGCCACGTTGGGCGCGCCGCAGACAATCGAAAGGATGCGCTCGCCGGTGTCGACCCGGCAGACCGTGAGCTTCTCGGCGGCGGGGTGCGGATCCACGCTGAGGATGCGCCCGACCCGCACCGTGTCGAGGAAACGAAAACGGTCATCCGCCGCATCGACCGCAAGCCCCACCAGGGTGAGGGCTTCGGCCAGGTCAGCGGCGCTCAGTTTGATCGGGGTGTATTCGGCCAGCCAGCTTAAACTTACTTTCATGGCGAATTGGGTTTCTAGTCGTTCAGGTATTTGGGTGTTTGGTTTTTGGCCATTCAGGCGTTTGGGGGAAACTGACGCACTCCCGGGTTTTCAGGGGGTTCTTTTTTGCTAAACCACAAAATACCCGAATACCCAAACACCTAATTGCATCAGAATTGGCTCAGGAAGCGCAAGTCGTTTTCAAAAAATTTCCGCAGGTCGTCGATCCCGTATTTCAACATGGCCACCCGCTCGACGCCCATGCCGAAGGCAAAGCCGGTGTACCGCCGGGAGTCGTAGCCCACATTTTCGAAGACGGCCGGGTGGACCATGCCCGAGCCGAGAATTTCCAACCAACCGGTGTGCTTGCAGACCCGGCAGCCCTTGCCCCGGCAGATGACGCACAGGATGTCCACCTCGGCGCTCGGTTCGGTGAACGGAAAAAAGCTGGGCCGGAAGCGCAGGCGGGTCTGTTCGTCGAACATCTGGTGCACGAAGGCGGTGAGGGTACCCTTCAGGTCGCCGAAGGAGACGTTTTCGTCCACCAGCAGGCCCTCGACCTGGTGGAACATGGGGGTGTGCGTCTGGTCCGAGTCGCAGCGGAAGACCTTGCCCGGCGCAATCACCCGAACGGGCGGCGGCTGGCGTTCCATCGTCCGGATCTGGAGCGGTGAGGTGTGCGTGCGCAGCACGACGTCCGCCGACACGAAAAACGTGTCCTGCATGTCTCGTGCCGGGTGGTTTTTGGGGATGTTCAGTGCTTCGAAGTTGTAGTAGTCCCTCTCGACCTCGGGCCCCTCTACGATGTCGAAGCCCATTTTGGACAAGATGTCGCAGATCTCGCCGCTGACCCGGGTGATGGGGTGCAGGGCCCCCCAGGCCTCCATCCGCCCCGGCAGGGAGACGTCGATGCGGTCGCCTGCGGACGATGAGGCCTGCTCGATGGCCTGCAGGGCGGCGGCAATCGCCGCGCCCAGACCCTGTTTGATCTCGTTGGCTTTTTGGCCGGCGGCCGGGCGCTGCTCGGGCGGCAGGCCGGCGATGGACCGCAGAAACTGGGTGAGAATCCCCTTGCGGCCGAGGTACTTGACGCTCAGCGCCTGGATGGCTTCAGGGTCCGATCCGGCCGCCTTCAGCTCGGCGCGCGCATCCGCCTCAATCTGATCCAGATTCAGTTCCACAATCCCCCACCGTAAGGAGGCCGCCTCCCCGTCGTCTTCCCAGACCGGATTGAGGCTGCGGCGGCAGGTCCCCGGCCTTAGGCCGGCCGAGAGGCCAGTTTGACGATGTGGGCGAACCCCGTTGGATCCGAAACCGCCAACTCGGCCAGGACCTTGCGGTCCAGTTCCACGTTGGCCTGTTTCAACCCGTGGATGAACTTGTTGTACGACAGGTTGTTCATGCGCACGGCGGCGTTGATGCGGGTGATCCAGAGCGCGCGCAGATCGCGTTTGCGGGCCTTGCGGTCCCGGTAGGCATAGCGAAGGGCGCGGTCAAGTGTTCCGGCGGCCGTTCGGAAGAGCTTGCTGCGGCCGCCGCGGAACCCCCTGGCGAGTTTGAGTACTTTTTGGCGTCGATGTCTGGCTTTGAATCCACGTTTGACACGCATGGCGTTTCACCTCTATAAAAATTTCGGGAAATTCATAGACGAAAGCGACGAAATCTTCACCCGTTGGGCAGCAGCAGCTTAAGGGTCCGCATGTTGCTCGGGTGCACGATCGGGCTCTTGCGCAGCGAGCGTTTGCGCTTGCGCGACTTGGTGGTCAAAATGTGACTGCCGAAGGCCTTGTGATAGACGATCTTGCCGGTGCCGGTCTTTTTAAACCGTTTGGCAGCCGAACGGTTGGTTTTGATCTTGGGCATGTCCGCTTCTCCTTGCGAGAGTATCTTACTTGAGATTGTCCATAGAATCCAAAACAGATGGCGTGAGCACACCCACCACCGGCCCACGCCACCCGGATGAAACCTTCCATTTGTGCGGCAGGTGAACGGCTTACATCGTCCCCCCATCCCGGCGTTCGGCAGAGGTGCTTGCCGTCATTTCGGGGCCAACACCAGGAAAAGTGTGCGGTTGTCGAATTTGGGCGTCTGTTCGACCACCGTGATGTCCTGCACTTCGGCGGCTATTTTTTGAAGCAGCTCCATTCCCATGTGGGAGAGGGCGATTTCCCGGCCGCGGAACATCACGGTCACTTTGACCTTGTCTTTTTTGGTGATGAACTCACGGATGCGGCCGATCTTCACTCCCAGGTCATGCTGGCCGGTCTTGGGTCGGACCTTTATTTCCTTGAGCTTGAAAGACGCCTGTTTCTTTTTGGCCTCATGCTTCTTCTTGGTCTGCTCGTATCGGTACCGGCCGTAGTCCATGATCTTGCATACCGGCGGGTCCGCGTTCGGCGAAACCTCCACCAGATCAAGACCGAATTCTGCGGCAGCGGCCAAGGCCTGCTCCGTGGGGATGACTCCCAGCTGATTGCCTTCAGGGTCGATGGCCCGGACCTGTCGGGCCCGGATGTCCTGGTTGATGTTTGTTCGGTCTGCCGAGCGGGTTGGCCGCATCGGTCGCGTCGTGAGTGCTATGCCGACACCTCCCCTCTTAAAAGGTCACCCAAAGGACCGAGCGGTCCTCTGATTTCCATAACCCCATGAATTTGCTTGGCTTGCAAAGCCCATTGCATGGGACCGATAAATTTTGACCGCTATAAATAGTCTACAACATCAAGGAATGCAAGAAAAAAATGCATCCACCGGTTTTTTCCACACCCGCGGCGGCGCGCCCGGCTACTGATTCAGGGTGTATTCTGCGAGGCGGCTGCCGCGCCAATAGGAGTGGCGGGGGTCGGAAAAAAAAGCCTTGAACAGCGCGAGGCTCTCCCCGCGGTGAACGCCGCCGCGCACGCGGATGCGACTGTCGCGGTAGAGCGGGCTCATCCGCGAACGGTCGCTGGCGGTGCCCCCGCCCATGGCGTCCTCATAGCCGTAAACGATCTCGCCGATGCCGTGCAGCATCATGGCGCTGAAGCACATGAGGCAGGGCTCCATGGTGCTGAAAGCGGTGACGGCCGAGGGGTCCAACGGCTGCGCGTGCGCGGCCAGTCGCCGCAGCGCCACCATCTCGGCATGGTCTAGCTCGTTGCGCCCGTCGCCGCAGGTGCCTTCGCGCGAGCCCCGCGCGACAATCCGGCCCTCGTGCACCATGACGCATCCCACGGGGAAATCCCCCCGCGCCAAAGCCTTGCGGGCCTCCTTCAGCGCCGCGTTCATGCAGCGGTCGTCATTCATGCGGTCCATTTGCCGGTTCATAGCCGGCATATCGTGTCGTCGCACGGGCAGGCGCCGTCGACTTCGTAACAGTAGGCGACCCGCGATTCCATCAGCGCTCTGGCGCGGGGGACCGCCGGGAACGGATAGCCCCGGACCTTTTCCGCCAGCTCCGTCCTGAGCGGTATGGCTCCCAGGCCGCGGGCGACGATTTTCCCCGAGCCGCCGTCCAGGATTTCGGCATCCTCGCCGTTGGTGACCACGACGACCGGCACCTGGTAGGCCTCGATCAGCCGTGCCACGGCCAATGTCGGTCGCTCGCGGGAAACGATGGAGCCGGGGCCGAATCGGATCACCATCGCGGCCTTGCCCGCGATCCGCACCACAAAGTCCACCTTGATGACGGCGCGGCGGTCGTCCGCCTGAAGGAGCAGCTCCCGCCGGGGTTCGATCTCTCCCGGCAGATAGCCCCCGCGCTCTACCAGCAGGCGGGCGATTTTCTGGCGGTAGCGTTCGTCCAGGGTGTCGTCGAGGGTTTCCCCCGTGAGGACATCCGAAAGCTTGCCGAGTATCAAGTGATGACCGGTCATGATCGATCCCATTCTACAGCATCTGAGCAGGTCCGGCAACCGGGGCGCATGGAGATCGCCCGGGGGCAGCTTTCAGTCGTGATGCCCCTCTTGCCGGACCCGGCCGACACGGCTGCAAACGAGCGCTGTTGCGGCGTGCGGCCGCTCGAAGGGACCGTTGCAAATTGCGCTTTACAAATTGAATCCGTGCGCCTACAATTTTAGATCGCTTCAGAAAGCCCGGTTTATGGAAAGCGCCCAGAAAGCGCGGACCGAAGATGCCCATGTCCATCCGTGAGGAATTCGAAAAGCGCGAACGGTCGTTCATGTCGCCCTTCGCCTGCCCTAGTTCCCGGTCCAAGGGGCGGAGGGTCGCGGAAAAACCGTGCGCGGTGCGAACCGCCTTTCAGCTCGACCGGGACCGGATCGTCTATTGCAACGCCTTCCGGCGCCTCAAACACAAGACCCAGGTGTTCCTGGCGCCCATGATCGACGACACCTCACCGAGGCCATCGCTCTGGGGCACGATCTCGGCCACACCCCCTTCGGCCACAGCGGCGAGACGGTGCTGAAAGAGATCTACTCCCCGGATTTCACCCACAGCGAGCAGAGCATCCGCGTGGTCGAAGTGCTGGAAAACGAGGGCCTGGGCCTGAACCTGACGTCCGAGGTGCTCGACGGCATCCTCAAGCACTCCAAGGGCTACGGCAAGGTGCTGCCCGACGACCCGGAGGAGCTGGCCGGCACGTGCGAAGGCCGCGTGGTCCGGATCGCCGATTTCATGGCCTACCTGAACCACGATCTGGACGATGCCGTGCGCAGCGGGGTCATACGGGACGAGCAGGTGCCGACGTCCTGCCGGCGCTTGCTGGGGAAGACCCACTCGGAGCGGGCCACCACCATGATCAAGGACCTCATCTCCTCCTCCAAGGCGGAAGACGGCGTGTTCCGGCTCAGGCCCAGCGAGGATGTCCGCGCCGCCATGCTCGAACTGCGGCACTTCATGTACGAATACGTCTACCGGTCGCCCCGCGTCCAGCAGGATTTCGAAAAGTCCAAGAAAATTCTCTCCGAACTCTTCGCCTACTTTCTGGAAAACGAGGAGATGCTCCGCCAGGGGCTGGCCGACCTGCAGATGGGCGGCGGCAACCACGAAGGGGCGCCGCGGGAGCGGTTGGTGTGCGACTTCATTGCCAGCATGACCGACCGCTACGCCATGAATCTTTACGCCAACCTGTTTTTTCCCTCGCCCTTCACCCAAAAGGTCAACTGATGGACCCCCGGCTGCCGGCACCGCTGCTGAAACGCCTGCGGTGCGTTCTGCACGACATGGACGCCGCGTACGAGCGGGCGGCCGCCGCCCACGGCTTCGTCTGCTCGGGCTGTTCGACCAGCTGCTGCCGGACGCGCTTTCACCACCACACCTTGCTGGAGTATCTGTACCTGCGCGACGGCTTCAGCGAGCTGCCGGCCGGCCGGAGGGAGGGCCTCCGGGCCAATGCCGCCGCTGTAGCCGCTCCGCACGGGCAGGCGGCGCTCTCGGGCGCGGATCCCCGGCGCATGTGCCCGCTCAACGCCGAGGGGCGCTGCGTGCTCTACGCCCACCGCCCGATGATCTGCCGCCTGCACGGGATCCCCCACGAGCTACGCCCCCCCGGCCGCCCGGCGCAGCAGAGCCCGGGGTGCGAAGAGTTTCACCGGCGCTGCGGGCGGCCGGACCGGCCCCTCCTCGACCGCACGCCGCTTTACACCGAGCTGGCGCGGCTCGAGGCGGAGTGCCGCCGGGTCCTAAAGCTGCGGCGGAAAATACGGATGACCATCGCCGAGATGCTGCTGGACGACGGGGGGCTTTCGTGAAACAGCTGGATGCCGCAGACCTCGACCGGCTGCCGGGCATCCGCATCCGGGAGGGCGGGACTTTCCGGTTCCGCTGCCACCCGGGCATCGGCTGCTTCAACCGCTGCTGCCGCAACCTGAACCTTTTCCTCTACCCGTATGACGTGATCCGTCTCAGGACCCGCCTGGGTCTCACGTCGGATGAATTCCTGGACCGCCACGTGGACGCGGTGCTGCGCCCCGGGGGCCATTTCCCGGAGGTCCTGCTGCGCATGGCGGAAAACGAGGAAAAGACCTGCCCGTTTCTCGCGTCCGAAGGCTGCAGCGTCTACCCCGACCGGCCCGACGCCTGCCGCACCTTCCCCCTGGAGCATGGGCTGCGGCACGACGCCGAAACCGACACGGACGAGCCGGTCTTCCTTTTTCGGCCGCCCGATTTCTGCCTGGGGCGGCACGAGAAAAAGCAGTGGACGATCCCGGAGTGGGTGGAGGACCAGGAGGCCGAGACCTACCACCGCATGACCATCGAATGGGCGAAGCTGCGGCGGCTGTTCCGGAACGACCCCTGGGGGGCAGAGGGCCCGACGGGGTCGCGCGCCAGGATGACCTTCATGGCCGCCTACAACGTCGACCGCTTCCGCGAGTTCGTCTTCGGCAGCAGCTTTCTCAGGCGCTTCAAGGTCAAACCGGAGCTGCTGAGCCGAATCAAAAAAGACGACGCGCAGCTGATGCTGCTCGGGTTTGATTGGATCAAGCTGTTTCTCTGGGGCATCAAGAGCCAGAGGCTTAAGCTTCGTTGAAAGGTCTGTCCGGTCGGCCCGCCGCCCGTCTGCGAACAGTCAAAACGTTCTGGCTCGATAACGGGCAGACCGGCGACCGACGGTCCCTATATTTACAGCACGCCTTTCGGCATCGATTGCACCTTCTCTCCGCCCAGCACGTAGCCTCCGTCCAGCCGCAGCACGCTGCCGGTCATGAAGGGGGCGTCGCGCAGGATGAACATCACGGCCTTGACCACGTCTTCGATGCGGCCGGTGCGGCCGAGCAGGGTGTGGTCGTCTATGGCCTTTTTTTGGGCCTCGCTGAGAAGCCCCCACCCGCGGGTGCCGGGGCCGTGGCGGGTGTCGACGAAGCCGAGCATGATCTCGTTCACGCGCACCTCGGGCGCGGCCTCGCGTGCCCAGGATTCGGTGAGCAGCGAAACCGCGCGGCTGGCGGCGGCGTAGCCGTCGTTGAACACCGGCGCGGCGGGTCCCGCGCGGCCGACCAGGCCGGCGATCGAGGAGAAGTGGATCACGGCCCCGTCGCCTGCGGCTTTCAGGTGCGGCAGGGCGGCGGCAAACACCCAGCGCTTGGCGCGCAGGGTGGTTTCCATTTCGAGGTCCCACTGCTCGCGGGTGTAGGCGCCGTGAACCACCGGCCATCCGCCGCGCTCGATGTTGTTTACAAGGATGTCCAACCGGCCGAAGCGCTTGATAACGGCCCGCAGCATCGGGTCGACATCGCCAATCTGCCGCAGGTCCGTTTTAAGGATGAGATGATCCCCGCCAGCTGCGGCCAGGTCGCCTCGGAGGCTCTCCAGCTCCTCTTCCCAGTCGAAGTAATTCAGGGCGACCCGGGCGCCGGTCTGGCAGAGCGCCAGCGCGACGGCTTTGCCGATGCCCTTGATGCCGCCGAGGACGAGCGCCGTTTTTCCATTAAGATCCATGAATCGCCTCCCCCGCAGCATTTGAGAACGTGCTAACGGGCAAACGCCATCTCGAGCAACCGTTTGACCCACTCCACGCCCAGGCGCAGCAACGCAACCTCATCGCCTCGGGCGTCTTCCATAAGCTCTGCGCACATCCCCGCCAGGCCCCCGTCCTGTATCTGCAGGCGGAGACGGTCCAAATCGTACAGCGCCGTGAAAACCTGCTCGGCCAGCGACGGCGGGAGCGCTTTCGAGCCGAGGCGCGCCTTGAGGCTGATCAGCTCCAGCAGACGGTCGTTTTCGGCATTGTATGGCCGGAGTTCCTGGTCCTCCGTCCACTCGTGAACCGTCTGCCGTCGCTCGGCATCGAACCCCCGGCAGTGAGGCTCGCGGAGCAGCCGGTATTCTTCCCGCACGTCGCTGTTTTCCCGTGAGCGGCGCAGGACACGGACCAGCGGATAGGTGCGGCAGGAAGAGGGGCGGTCGCGGTAGACCCGGCAGCCGTCGGGGGTGGTCAGGGGGCAGGTCAGCCGCTTGGGGTCCCCGGGTTTCAGCGTGACGACCGGCAGCCCCGAACCGGGTCCCGTGTGGCGCCGGGTGTACTGGTCCAGGAACTGCCGCGACGACATCCCCAGCCCCCGCTTCAGGCGCAGCACGTCGTAGGGCGTCAAAGACTGGTTCAGGTCACGGCAGCATTCGTTGAAACATGCGACCCCGGGGTCGCAGGCAAACCGAAAGGGCGTATCCGGACCGATTGAGTCAAGAGTGCTTTCCATGGCTGCCAAATCGCGTGTCCCCAATCGATGGCTTCGCAGGAAACCTGGCAAAGCGCCCCGCGTTTATCAAGCGGTGCAGGAAGTGCACTTTCCGGCGGGATGGCATCCCCGGTTCAGCGATCACGGCAGGACGCCGCCCTCAACCAAAAAGAGACCTGACAGCTGATAGGAAAACGCGGCACGCGTTTTCCTGCTACTGCAATTTTGCGAATTTGTCATTTTTATTTTTTTAATCCTTAGTTTAAGATCGATTTTAAGACTGATCGCAGCTGCGCCTTTTTTGACGCATGCCCCCTGACGGGGATTTTGGTCCGCATTTTGTGTTCAACCGGGGTTTGCCGTCAACCTGTGGCACACCTTTTCAACACCCGAAATTTCGGGGTTTTTGTGCGTTTTGTGCGCTCAAAAACCCTTGACAAGGCATATGGGGAATGGTATGGTCCATCGCCTGCTGATGATTTATCTATCTGATATCAATGACAAATTTAGTATTTATGATACGTCGTGCGTTCGGCCTTGGAGTCTGCCGGCGTGTTGTCATACCCGAAACGTCTTGGCTGTCAGCCCTGCTGGTTCAACGTCAACGAAGGAAGGGAGGTGCAGAATCACTCAGTCAAGCCATTCCACCGTAGTATCTCGATTCACCCTTTTCAATCACCCTGAAACCATTTAGGAGGTACCTCAATGCCAAGTTATGTCATTCAAGAAAAGTGCGACGGCTGCAAAGGCGGCGAGAAGACCGCGTGCATGTACATCTGCCCCAACGACCTGATGGTCCTGGACCCCGCGGCGATGAAGGCCTACAACCAGGAACCCGATCAGTGCTGGGAGTGTTTCTCCTGCGTGAAGATCTGCCCCACCCAGGCGATCGAGGTGCGCGGCTATGCCGACTTCGTGCCGTTGGGGAGCAGCATCATGCCGATGCTGGGCACTGAGGATGTCATGTGGACCTGCAAATTCCGCAACGGCCTGATCAAGCGGTTCAAGTTCCCCATCCGGACCACTCCGGAAGGCGCGGCCAATGCCTATGAGAGCCTGAAGGGCAAAGACCTGGAAAGCCAGCTCCTGTCCACGGAAGAGTCCGAAGGCCGGCAGCTGCCGAAGCCCAAGGAACTCGTGAAGTAGGCGGTACGATTCTCACCGACATTCAACGACCCACTACGATTTTATCCATAAGGAGGAATCAATATGGCATTGCCGAACAAACCAAAGGGTGAACTCAAGGCCGTTAAGGATCCCGAAGTGGTCGAGAAGGAAGTGGACGTCCTCATCGTCGGCGGCGGCATGGCTGCCTGCGGCACGGCGTTTGAAGTCAAGAAATGGCTCCAGCCGGACCAGACCGTTCTGCTGGTGGACAAGGCCGCTCTCGAGCGCTCCGGTGCCGTGGCTCAGGGCCTCTCGGCCATCAACACCTACATCGGCGAAAACAGCCCGGACGACTACGTCCGCATGGTCCGCAACGACCTAATGGGCCTGGTCCGCGAAGACCTGATCTTCGACCTGGGCTGCCATGTCGACGATTCGGTGTGGCTGTTCGAGGAGTGGGGGCTGCCGATCTGGAAGAAGGATGAGGCCGGCAAGACCCTGGACGGCATCAAGGGCAAGAAGATGGGGACCCTGAAGGCCGGCGGCAAGCCGGTCCGCACCGGCAAGTGGCAGATCATGATCAACGGCGAGTCCTACAAACGGATCGTCGCCGAA
>JALOPD010000558.1 GCA_025454075.1 Desulfobacterales bacterium
GGCACCGCCCTATTTCAACCCGGAACGAACCGGAACTGCCGCCACCATCCGGCCTAAAGGGGTCGTTGAGAAATGCACCTTCTGCGACCACCGGGTCGCCAGGAAGCAGCTGCCGCATTGCGTGGAGGCCTGCCCGGCGAATGCGCGGGTTTTCGGGGACCTGTCGGATCCGAACAGCGAAGTGAGTGTGCTGCTCGGCAAATTCCACCCGTTCCGGCTGCGGGAGGAGATCGGGACTGAACCCCATGTTTTTTACATTCGCGGCTACAACCCAGCCCGCTACCGGGCGACCAAGGGAGGTGTCTAAATGAAAGACAATAAAAGCCTCTATCCGATCTGGTTGGGGGTGCTCGGGATCGCGTTGCTGGCGGGCGCCGTTGCGGGCGTCTTCATCTTCATTCAAGGCCACGTCCTTTTCAACGCCAACGATGTGCTGATCTGGACCCTGCCGCTGGGAGTCTACATCTTCCTGGCCCTGTCCAGCTCCGGGCTGACGCTGCTGTCGGCTTTGCCGCTGGTCTTCGGCATCAAGAAGTATGAGCCCTTCGCCAAGCGCCTGGTGTTCCTGGCCATAGCGACCCTCTGCGGCGGATTCGTTTCCATCGGCCTTGAGCTCGGCTCCATTTTCCACATGATCTACATCATGCTCTCGCCCAACCTGTCTTCCCCGATCTGGTGGATGGGAGCCATATACAGCGCCGAGCTGGCGGTCCTGGCGCTCAAGTTCTGGAAAATGCACACGGGCGACTACCACAGCGGTTTCAGCAAGCTGCTGGGAACGGCTTCGTTCGTGCTGGCGCTGATCGCACCTCTCATGATCGGATCGGTGTTCGGATTGACCGAATCGCGCGCCACCTATTTCGGCCCGGTGATGTCGATTTACTGTCTGTTGATGGCAGTTCTCAGCGGCACCGCGCTGTTCATCCTCTACAGCCTGGTCGTGGGCCGGGTCACCGGCACGGCTTCATCCGGTGAATACGCCGCTGTTTTGTATGACGAATTCACCTTGATTCTGACGTATGCGGCGGGAATCGTCACGGCCTTCACTTTGCTGAAAATTATCATCGAATCATCGACCACGATTCCGGCGTTCCTGGTGTATCACAAGTTCGAGCACCTCTTCGGGTCGATCGGGGTGTTCGGCACCGAGGTCATTCTCGGGTTGTTCCTCCCGTTCGTCCTTCTGCTAATACCCTCCGTCCGGGGGTCTGTCGGCGGCCGGATCCTCGCCTCGGCGCTCATCTTCGTGGGCTCGCTGGCGCGGCACATGGAAATCCTGCTGGCCGGCCAGAGCCATCCGGTGGGTCCCAAGGCCGAGCAGTTCCCGCAATACGTGCAGTATGTCCCGAGCGTCTGGGAGCTGCTGGTGCTGGTATTTGCGCTGGCCGTGATGCTGCTTCTTTACACACTTGGGGAGCGCTACCTGAAGTTGAACGAAGCTCCTACCGGCTGATCCGCTGAAAATCGAGGAGAAGGCAATGAAGGCAAATGAGAAACCCTCTATCAACACCGACCGGGCCGCCGCATACAAGCTTCTCGCCGAATGCTACTACCCTCCCGGCGAGGGTACCGGTGAATACGTGAGGCAGCTGCACCGCAGCCTCGAGATGGTTTGCCAGCCGGCTGCGGAAGCCGCCGGCCGTATGGAGGCGGCCTGGCAGGCCGGTGAAAGCTTCGAGGAGCTGGCCGTCGATCACGCCCGGCTCTTCGTCGGCCCCTTCGCCCTGCTGGCCCCGCCCTACGGTTCGGTCTATCTAGACGGCGAACGCCGGCTGATGGGAGCTTCCACTCTGGCGGCCGGCGCGTGCTACCAGGAGGTCGGCCTGGAGGTGGCCCCGGATTTCAACGGGACGCCGGACCACATTGCCGTCGAATTGGAGTTCGTGCACTTTCTGGTCGTCAAGGAACTCGACGCGATGGCGGGAGGAAACCTGGACCGGGCTCAAAATTTCCGGCAGAAACAGCGCGCGTTTCTGGAGCGGCATCTCGCCGCCTGGGTGCCGGATTTCTCGCGCAGCGTCGCGGAACAGGCGCAGACCATATTTTATCAGAATCTGGCTGCAACTACCCGGATATTTATCGAAAACGAATTCGAACAAGGAAACCGAGCATGAAACCTTTTCATGAACTGCTGGAGACCTCCGCCGCGGCGCACGGCCACCTGTGCCCGGGCCAGGTGGTGGGGGTGCGCATGGCCATGCTGGGCTGCCGGCTGATCGGACTGGACGAGCCGACCCGGCGCGACCAGATCCGGCTGATCGGACTGGACGAGCCGACCCGGCGCGACCAGATCAAGAAGCTGATCGTCTACGTGGAGATGGACCGGTGCACGGCCGATGCCGTGGCGCACGTGACCGGGGTCAAGTTGGGCCGCCGCAGCCTCAAGTTCGTGGACTACGGCATCATGGCCGCCACCTTTTTGAACCTGGAGACCGGCAAGGCCTTTCGGGTGGTATCGACCGAGGAAGCCCGCGACCTGGCGGCCGTTTATGCGCCGGAGGTGAGCGGCAAGTCCCGGCAGCAGCTCACGGCTTACTGTCGCATGCCGGACAGTGTCCTTTTTCGGGTGCAGCAAGTGCGGGTGGCGGTTCGGCCGGTGGACCTTCCCGGCCCGACCCAGCGCAAGGTGACCTGCAGCCGCTGCGGGCAGGTCGTGCGCGACGGCCGCGAAGCGGTTCGAGACGGAAAATACATTTGCCGGCCATGTGCCGAGAATGCCTATTTCTCAAACCCCAAAGAGATCACCTGGGAGGACATGAACTGGACGCCGGGCGAAGTGCCGGAGTTTTCGGCTCCACACGATCACGAGCATCATGCCGAAAGACCCGGCAAACGGCGCGCGGAAGTGATCGCTCTGCGATGAGGCGTTGGACACCGAATCAGCCACTAAACTCAGAGCTTATGAACGGTCCTAAAGTTGAATGGGTGCGGTCATCGGAAATCCCTCCCAACCTCCCTTTTCCAAAGGGAGGCGTTCCCCTCTTTGGAAAAGAGGGGCCAGGGGAGATTTTCCTAAATATGAGGCAATTCATAGTTTCTAATGAAAGGCGCAAACCCATATGTTGAAAAAAATCGAATTGCAGGATGCAGTAGGGACGCAGCTGGCGCACGACATCACGGAGATCCGGCCCGGGGAGTTCAAGGGTGCGGCATTCCGCAAGGGGCATACCGTGTGCAACGAGGACATCTGCCACCTGCAGAAGCTCGGCAAGAACCACCTCTACGTCATCGATCTGGCCGAGGACGAGATCCACGAGAACGAGGCGGCCGCCATCCTGGCCGGGGCGCTGGCCGGCGAGGGTGTTGCCTGGGAGAACAACCCCAAGGAGGG
>JALOPD010000559.1:0-2251 GCA_025454075.1 Desulfobacterales bacterium
ATATTATCGCGGCGCCAGCCGCGATAAAAGCAAAAGTTTTGCAAAAATTCCGGCTTCCTGTTTTGCATTTCTTTGAATTGAGCTCCCGGTGGTTTAGCCCGAAAATAGGTGGCGTCAGCGCAGAGGACCCAACTGCCACCCAACGAAAGGAGCTCTACCATGAACCGACCCCGCCTGAAGTCCTTCATTCTCATCCTGGCCTTGATCGCAGCCACCGGTGCCGCCATGGCCTTCAGCGCCCGCGACAAGAAAATTTCTCCCGCCCCACCGGCCACGGTTTCGGGGAGCGGCCCCCTGACCCTCTCCGGGCACCTCGTCCAGACCCATGTCATGAAAGGATCCCCCGGCCGCGTCGGCCTCGAGCTCGTATTGTCGGCCGCGCCCGGCACGGAACGGCATTCCCTCGGCGGGCGCGGCATCGACCTCGTCGTGGTGCTGGACCGCAGCGGCTCGATGCAGGGGGAGAAGATCGATTATGCCCGCCGTGCCCTGCTGGACCTCATCGCCGGCCTGACCGAGCGCGACCGGCTGGCGCTTTTCAGCTATTCCGACTTCGTCCAGGCCCATGGCGGTCTAATGGCCGTAAACGAATCGAACCGCAGAACTCTTCAGACCGCGGTGCAGAGCATTCACGCCGGCGGCGCCACGAACCTCGGGGGCGGGCTTCAGGCCGGAATCGAACTGATCGCCTCCGCCGGCCGACCGGGGCACCCGGGCCGGGTGATCCTGATATCGGACGGCTTGGCCAACCGGGGCGTCACCGACCCGGAGGCGCTCGCACGCATGGCGGCCGGCGCAGCCGGAAAAGAGTTCGCCGTGACCACTATCGGCGTCGGGGCCGACTTCAATGAGTTCCTCATGACCCGCATCGCCGACCACGGGGCCGGCTCCTACTACTACCTCGACAATCCGGCCGCCTTTGCCGAGACCTTTCAACGGGAATTTCTGACTGCCGCCTCCACGGCCGCCGCGGGCATCAGACTCAGCCTGACCCTGCCGCCCGGGGTGCGCATCGTCGAGGCCTCCGGCTACCCGGTCGCCGTAAGCGGTGAAACGGCCCTCCTTCACCCCGGCAGCCTGCGCTTCGGCCAGACCCGCCGGCTGTTTCTGACCCTCGAGGTGCCCACCAGCGAGCCGGCGCAGTTCGCGCTCGGCCGCATCACGGCGAGCTACCGTCACGGGGGGGAGACCCACGAAATTTTCATGGACAACGCTTTCACCATCGCCTGCATCGACGACGAGGAGCGGGTGCTCTCCTCCATCGACCGCACCCTCTGGGAGCGCCAGGTCCTGAACGACGACTACAACCGGCTCAAACAGGAGGTGGCCGCCGAGATCTGCGCGGGCAGAGCCGATGCCGCCCGCCGGCGGATCAGCGCCTACACGCTTCGGCATCAGGCCCTGAACGACCGTCTGGGTTCCGCCGGTGTGGCTAAGAACCTCGAAACCGAGGTGAAGGATCTCGAACGCCGGGTCGATGAAACTTTCCAGGGGCCGCCGGCGGCCGTGATGGAAAAACAGAAGTCGACCGCAAAATCGATGCAATACGAAGGCTACTCCAACCGGCGAACGCCGTAGGGGCGGGAGTGGAAAGATGAAGGGTCCGAGGGTTCGCGGGTTCGAGGGTTCAAGGGTCCGAGGGGGAATGAAACAGATGAATTCGGAGTCGAAGTTGAGAAAATAGTAACGAGTAACGAGTGAAAATGGGCCGGAAAACCGCCGACTCGGAACTTGGCAAAGTGTCGGATCGGGGTGGGTATCGGAATCGGAATCGAATCGTTGTCGCTCTTGTTTACCGAACACCGAACACCAACAACCAAACACGAAACACCAAGAACGAACCACCGAACCCCAACAACCATACTCTTATGAAATCGACACTTTCTACCATCACTGCAACACTGGTTATGGCCGCGGCGGCTGCGGCCCTGGTGGCGGCCGCCGCACATCTTTCGCCGGCCTGGATCGGCCGGGCGACCGGTGTGAACCTGGCCCTTCTCATAGCTCTTGCGGCCTACGCGGCCCTTCTCGCCCGCCTGGGCGGCCGGGGCATGGGAAGCCTCTGCGGCCCTCTTTTGATTCTCGCTTCCGTGCTCGCCGTTTCCGGGTCCCTGGCCGGGTTCGCAGTCCCGGCGGCGGCCACACTCGCCTGGATCCGCAGCGGCATCTGCTTTCCGGGGCCGATCGCCCGCCGCGCTTTTGCCGAGCTCATCTGCGGCCCGGCGGCCCTCCTCCTCATCTTCCAGCTGCA
>JALOPD010000559.1:2267-2984 GCA_025454075.1 Desulfobacterales bacterium
GGCCTTTCGGCTGGGCGCTGGGAACATGGATGTTCGGCCTGATCCAGGCGCTCTATTTCGTCATAGGCGACGTCGGGAGTGCCGCCCGGCCGGAGCCTGAGGCAGCGCAGCGAAGGCCGCACGATCGGGCCGGCGCTCTCTTAATGGAGAAAAAGCTGGAGCGGGCCTTTGAGGAACTGGGGTTGTAGATCAGGCGGGTATTGCTATTTCAGGCGGACCTGGGCTATCGCTGTTGGGGATTCGGGCGGCACATACACCCCAATGTTGCATAAACAACATGGCAAGGCATGGTCAACAGCTTGGTTTTTATTACCGGTATCCATGCAGGAGCGCCTTTGCGGGATCTCCCCAACGGTGAGGTCGACGGATGGGGTCGTTCCTGCCATGTTCTTTACCCTGCGGGAACGCCGGAGGACTTCAGATCCAGCGTTGTCAGGGGTTCGCGGTAGGCGACTACAGCTTCACCCCTGGCGCCTTGACTCTGAAGCCCGCCGGCGTTTGCAACGTTGGGGTAGATTCAGATGCGATCACGAGGTGGCCCAATGCAGATCCGCTTTGTCTACATGACGACCGCGAGCGCGGAGGAGGCGCAGGCGATCGGGCGCGAGCTTGTCACGTCGCGGCTTGCCGCCTGCGTCAACATCCTCCCGCAGATGAACTCCATCTACCTCTGGGAGGGCAAGCTCCAGCAGGACGCGGAGAGTGTCCTGATCGCCA
>JALOPD010000560.1 GCA_025454075.1 Desulfobacterales bacterium
AGACATCCATGCCAGGTGCCAGATACCGGGTGCCAAGAACGCCTGCGTGTACGAAGTCGTTTTCCCTGACCGGGTTCGAGAACTCGCACCCGATTTGAATCGGGAAATTATCGTCTACGGCTCCAGCCGCCATTCCCGGGACAGCCGGTCGGCGGCAGAAAAACTCGTGCGGCTCGGGTACTCGAACATCCATGTGCTGGAAGGCGGCATCGCCGCGTGGCAGCAGGCGGGCCTGGCGGTGGCCGGCGGTCAACCCCATGCCGCGAAGGACCCGGCGACGCGGCTGGTGCTCGAAGACCGTATTTACCGCGTGGACATCGAGCGCAGCCTCATCGAATGGACCGGCCGCAACGCCAGCAACAGGCCGAATGGACCGGCCGCAACGCCAGCAACAGGCACGTCGGGTCCGTGCGGCTTTCCGAAGGCGAGCTCCGCGTCAGCGCCGGGGCTGTCGGCGGGCATTTCGAGATCGACATGCGCTCCATCCGCAACTACAACCTTGAAGGCGACGAATTGCAGCCCGTTCTGATCGCGCACCTGGAATCGGATGATTTCTTCTTCGTCAAGCTCTTTCCCAAGGCCACCTTTACGATCACCTCGGTAAAAATCGCCGCAACACCCTACCTCAGCGCACCGAACGCGGTCATCAAGGGTAGCCTGGCGTTGCGCGGCGCAAAGCGGCCGATCCTCTTCCCTGCCACCGTCACCCGCCAGGCAGGCGGCGGGATCGCAGCCGAAGCGCACTTCGACATCGATCGCACGCGCTGGAACGCCATCTACGGCTCGGCCCGTTTTTTCGAACACCTCGGCATGCACATGGTCTTCGACCTGGTCAGCATCGAGGTGCGCATTCTGGCTCATTGAATCGGGAGAAGACCAAATGACCCAAACACGGACCATTCGGAAAACCTTGAAAAGCCAACCGACGGTCGAGGGTGCCGGGGTTCATCTGCGGCGGGCCTTCGGCTTCGACGAGGTGCCGCTGTTCGACCCGTTTCTCATGCTGGACGATTTCCGCGGGGACCAGCCCGAGCAGTATGCCAAGGGCTTCCCCTGGCACCCGCACCGCGGCATCGAAACCATCACCTACATGCTGCACGGCGAAGTCGAGCACGGCGACAGCCTGGGAAACAAGGGCGTCATCCACCCCGGCGACGTGCAGTGGATGACGGCCGGCAGCGGCATCATCCACCAGGAGATGCCCCGCGGCGATGCCCAGGGCAGGATGGGCGGCTTCCAGCTGTGGGCCAATCTGCCGGCCCGCCAGAAGATGATCGATCCGCGCTACCGGGATGTAAAGGCGGCCCAGATTCCGGTGATCGACCTGCAGAACGGAATCCAGGTCCGGGTCATCTGCGGCGACGTCGATGGGGTGAGCGGCCCGGTCCGGGACATCGTCATCGACCCGCAGTATCTGGATGTGGCGGTCCCGCCCGGCGCGCGGTTCGTCCAGGCCGTGAAGCGCGGACACACGGCCTTTGCCTATGTGTTCGACGGCGCGGGCCTGTTTGATGACCGGCAGGAAAAAACCCTGGCAGGCGGTCACTTGATCCTTTTCGCGGATGGCGATCGGGTGGCGGTGACGACCCGGGATGAACCCGTCCGTTTCCTGCTGATTTCGGGAAAACCGATCGGCGAGCCGGTGGCCTGGCGCGGGCCCATCGTGATGAACACGCAGGCGGAGCTGAAAACCGCGTTCGAGGACTACCGCAACGGAACGTTCATCAAGGCTTGATCTGTCTATCGCTGCGGTAGGTGGCGATGATTCCCGACACGCAGGTCAGGACGGCCCCGACCAGCGTCAGCCCGTCCAGCGTCTCGCCCCAGAAAACCCATCCGATGACGGCGGCGAAGACCACGTTGCCGTAGTTGAAGGGCCCCACCTGGCCGGCCGGCGCCATGCTATAGCCCTTGGTGAGGCACATCTGGGCCATGATCGCCAGCACGCCCATCACGCATAGCACCCCCAGCATGCGGCCTTGCGGGCTTTGCCAGGCCCATGCGAGCGGGACGGCGGAGACGAGGGTTCCGAACACCGTGAAGTAGAAAACGACGCGCACGACCGGTTCGGTAACAGTCATGCGGCGGATGCCCACGATGGCCAGCGCCGCCAGCAGCCCGCTCGCAAGCCCCACCAGCCCGGCCGCCTGGAAAAGGCCGGAACCCGGCTTGAGCACCAGCGCGATGCCGACGAACCCGACGGTCACGGCGATCCGGGTCTGGCGGCTGACCGGCTCCTTCAGCCAGAGCCGTTCGATGACGGGGATGAAGATCGGCAGCGTGTAGCAGAGCAGCATCGCATCGGCCAGCCGCAGCAGCTTCAACGCGATGAAGAAGCAGTACATGGCTCCCAGGCCGGCAGCTGACCGCAGCAGATGGAGGTGGGGGCAGCCGGTCTTCAGGCTCAGGTTGCGGTGGCGCAACAGAATCCAGGGCAGCAGCAACGCCATGGCCACCGCGTTGCGGAAAAAGACGACGACCTCGCTGGGCAGATCGGCCGACGCGGACTTCACCAGCGCCCCGACCACGGAAAAGAGCAGCGCCGAGG
>JALOPD010000035.1 GCA_025454075.1 Desulfobacterales bacterium
GGTGGAAATGAACTTCTCCAGGTGCTGGAAGCCGTCCCGGACCGTGATGTCGCCGAGCGTCACCTTCTTGGGCATGCGCGGGAAAATTTTCCAGTAATCATATTCGGTCATAATTACAGGCTCCTTTCGGCAAATAAAAAAGGCCGCCGCTCGCTTCAACTACACGAGCAACGGCCTTTAATTTTTCGCGCACCTTTCACCTTTGGCGAAAGGCCCGTTCAAACTCTAAGGCCTCATCGATTTAAGCTCGATGAACCCCCTGCAAAAAGATGCCCTCAATACCCTTTTAGCAGCAGGTTAAATATACTGAAAAATATTTTCTTTTCTTCTATTTGTCAACAGGATTTATAACAGATCAAGATAATAACAAAAAAACTTTTATATCGGCCTGTTACTAAAAAATATTAACGGGAGCGGATTCCAGGGAAAAAAGAATTAGTCTTTCCCCTGTAACAGTGCTGATGTCCGTGTGCAGGCTTTTAACCTTTACGTTGAGGATCTTTTCAACTACCGCCTCAAGCAACGGACGACCTTGCTCCAGCAAAGCAATCCGAACACGCTTGATCAATTCACGGCCATCCAATCGGCTTTCAGCATTCGCCAGCTTCAATTCAGCCGGTGTGAGGACGTTTTTTAACCGCACCAACACAATGTCGTCGATAATATAAGTTTTTGTTTCTAAAGGGCCTCGCCCCATGAACTCTTTCTCGAACTTAATGACAGCTTCACTGATTTCGGATTCATACTGCCCTTTGGTTTTAGCAATCATGATTCATCCACAACCAATAACTATTGGGATAGCGTTGAATGCGTTTTTGGTTTTTATGACATTTTTTCTATAAAAATACAAGGTTCCGTGCCTTTATAGCATGCTGACTGTGGCAAAAGGTGGAATGGATTAATAGATCAAAGGTCTCGATTCGGGGTATTTCAGATTGGTTGCGGTTTCGGAAGACTCGGAGAGCCATGGCTCCTGAGATTGGCTGAAACTATACCAGGAAGGGTCCTTCGTGGATGCGTCGGATGATAGCACGAACAGGCTTTTTCTTCTATATATGCAGCGAATATCCATGCCATCAGATAACCATCAAATCATCCTTTTTTATTCTGGCCGTCACTTGGATGTCTTCCGATTATTCTTTTTCGCTCATTGCTCATAACTCGCTGCTCGTTGCTTTGCTTACCATTCGATCCCCAGCATCAGGCAGTTCAACCCGCTGCCGATGCCGAGGAAGCCGACCGTGTCCCCGGGGGCCAGAAACCCGCGTTCGTGGGCGATGGCGGCCGTGATCGGCAGCGACACCGTGCCCACGTTTCCCAGAAAGCGGAACGTCGTGAAATCGCGGTCGGCCGGGATTCCGATGGCATCCAGGATCGTGCGCTGGTGGGTCGCGCCGACCTGGTGGCAGATGATCTTGTCGGGCTTGCCGTCCGGCAGCGCCAGCGCGCCGCGGAACTCCCGGAAGGTGTCGATGCCGAGCGCCACACCGTTCTGCAGCACCTTAACCGCGTCCGTTTCCGCCATGTGCGCGGTGCCGCCGGGGATCCCGGCGTCGGGGCCCCACACGCACAGCCGGTGGTGCTCGGGCGCGCTGCGTGCCGCTCCGCCCATGATCCGATGCCCCCGGCCGGAAGCGGCGGCATCGCTCAGAAGCACCGCGACCGCGCCGGAGCCCCCGGTCAGGGTGGCCACGGTCTTGCGCAGGACATCCATATCCTTTTCGCGGTTGAGCCGTTCGATGGTGAGATCGACGATCTCCCGCGCCGACTCACATGCCACCACCAGCCCGGCTTCTATCTGCCCGAGTTCGATGGCGTTGGCCACGTTCACCATGCCGTTCAGCACGCCGAGGCAGGCGTTGGACACGTCGTAGATCTGGCAGCCGGGCGAAAGCGCCAGGGCATGGGCCACGGCGCAGGCCGTGGCGGGTTCCAGGTTTTCCCGGCACACGGCGCCGTAGATCAGCATGCCGATGCGCCCCGGGTCGATGCCCGCCGCCTCGATGGCCTTGCGGCCGGCGCGGGTTGCCCCTTCGTGCAGCGGAAAACCGGGGTCCCAGAAGCGGCGCTCGCGGATGCCGGTGATGGCCTCGAGCTGGCCGCGCTGGATTCTGAGGGTCTCGTACATCGGCTCGAGCCGCCGTTCCAGGTCCTCCGAGGTGACCACGTGGGACGGCAATTCGTAGCCGAAGGATTCAATGCGGACGCGTGAATATTTCATCTCACAACCTATAGGGTTCAAGGGGTCCAGGTTCCAAGGGCTCGAGCAAACGGCTGAGAAGGGCTCCTGTATTCTTCGACGCCTCCCGAAACGCTTCAAACGGGAACCAGCTGAACACCGAACTCCTCCATGCGGTAGATGTACAGCCCGTCCACCATGAGGTAGCCTTCGGCCACGAGTGCGGGGTGCGGGGAGTCGAGCACCTGCGTGACGGCCGCCTCCACCGTCACCCGCCGATTGACCGGCAGAATCTGGCCCCGGTAGGTCCAGCGGTGGCTGCGGCCGGTGTGCGTCGCAAAGCGGTGTGACTCCGCCAAGTCTGGCCAGCGCTCGCGGGCGGCGAACTTCAGGAGCTGCAGGAAGGATTCGACCCCCAGCGACCCCGGGCAGACCGGGTCCTGATGAAAATGCGCCGTGAAGAACCACTCCGCCGGGTCGACCTCCTTGATGCCCCGCACGAACCCGAGCCCCTTGGGGCCGCCTTCGGGTAGGTACAGCTCGATGCGGTCGATCATGCTCAGCGCCTTGGCCGGATAGGCCGGGCCGGAGAAGACGCTGCGGCCGGCGTCGTGCGGGTGCAGCGGCGCTGCGACGGGGAAAACGAACGGCGGCCTGCCGTCCGATTCGCGGGCGGGGGGCGCGAAGGCCCGGGCCTGGGCGTCGCGGATGCCCTCCTGGTGCTCCAGGGCGGCTTGGGTGAAGAAACCGAAATAGGTGGAACCGTCGTAGACCAGCCCTTCGCGCCCATGGATTTCGAAATCGAAGTGCTCGATGATCATGTCGGTGACCTCGGAGGCGTGGGCCAGGCGGGTCCGGACCCGCAGGGTGCCGGCATCGGCGCCCACCGTGCGGTGGAGAATGCCGTGGCCGCCGAGGTTCCGGAAGCGCAACGGGTTTTCGCTTTTCAGCGCCGAACCCATGTAGGCGGCCAGGAAGCCGCACGGCTGCAGGGCCGCCTCCAGCAGAATGCAGTAGGGCACATCGCCGGTGCGCTCGGCGGCGATGTACCAGGCGTCCGGTGCGACATCGAACTCCGCTTCGACCCACCCGTCGGGTTTGACCACCCACGGCGGGGGCTCGACGCGGGTGATGCGGTCCACGCAGAGGTACGGGGGGGCGGGCAGGCGCGCGATGAAGCGGTCCGCATCGAACGGCGCGTAGCGGTCTCCGAAGACGGCCGACGGTTTGCCGGTCGCGAATTCCTCGAGTTGACCGCGGCTGAAAACTACGGGGTCCCCGGGTTCCGGGTCTTCGGCGTGCGCTGCGGCCGAACGATTTTTCCAGAATGCATCGAGGTCGGCGCGGCCGACCCCGGTCAACTGCAGCGACATGTCGGTGAAGCGCACGATGGGCTGCCCGTCGGCGAACATGTCGGCGTCGGCGATGACATACGGCTCCGGCCGGAAGCCCAGCTCCTTCAGATCCACCTCGTAGATCACGCGGCGGGTGGCGGGCGTCACCGGGCCCCGGCACTTGAGGGTCGTCTCGACGCCCGGCACCGGTTCGTAGCGCGTGTCCGGCCGTTCGAGGATCCACCCCATGCGCTGCACCATGACCCGCAGGGTGTGGGCGCAGCATTCGTACATCAGGGTGCCCGGCATGACCCTGTCGTCCACGAAGTGACAGGTCAGAAACCAGTCATCCGGGTGGATGTCGGCCTCGGCCCGGATGCGGCCCATGCCGTAGCGGCCGCCTTCCGGCTCGAGGCCGACCACGCGGTCGATCAGGCGCATGCGGCCGCCCGGAAGGCGAAGGGATGCCGGCAGTGCGATGCCCGCAAACCGCTCGCCAAAGCAGGCCGCCGGGTCGCCGGCCCGCAGGGCGTCTAGCGCTCCCGCGTCGTAGGCTTCCGCCGCTATGGGCACGGGGTTGGTCCAGTCTGAGGGTTTTTTGCCGGGGCGCGGCTGTTTCTCCTCGTCGGTCAGGATGATGCCGCCGGAGTTGGCCACCTCCTCCGGCGTGAAAAACCCGGCGCAGCCGTTGGTCATGGTGATGAGGGGTGCCCCGTCGACGGTTCCCTCGAAATGGAAGAGAAAGAGATACGTGTCGCCCTGGCGCAGGAACTTCCGGATCTCGATGGCATAGCGGATGGTCTCCCCCGGCCGCGGAAGCCCGCGGTGAAACCGCACGGTCGCATCCAGCAGCCGGTAGGTGCGCCGGCCGCGGACCGCCAGGTCGATGCCGAGGTAGGCGCACAGGAAGAGGTCGGCCTGGCCGGCCTCGACCGCGATGCACACCGGGGCGCGGCCGCCGTCCAGGTACCAGGCGCCCGGCAAAACGTCGTGCTCGGTGACGATCCGGCCGGGCCCGAGCGAGCCCTCGGCACCCTGGACCTCCAGGATCCGGTCCACCAGCATCAGCGGCTCGTCCGGCAGCCGCACGCGGGCGGCGAAGCCGTCCACTTCGGCGAACGCCGGGCCCAGGACGCGGGCGGCGGAGCCGCGCGCGAATTCAAGGCATTGTTCCCGGTCGAAGGCCGGCGGCGGGGCGTCGGCGGCTGGCGGTGCGGACTCGGGAGCCCAGGCCGTGCGATCGGCCAAACGGCTCCTGATCCGCATCGCCTCGGCATAGGTGCGGGTCATCTCGAGGGAAAGGTCCAGATAGGCGTTGTGGGCGCTGGTCGTCGCCTCGGACACGGCCCCCAGGTTTTCGATCAGTCCGGCGGGCAGCGCCTCGCAAAAGGCTCCCGGCAGCGAGGCGCGCCGGGCCTCTTCCGGCTGCGGCGGCCGTGCGGGCGGGGGCGGGACGCTCAGCACCCTTCCGGCCGCCGGAATCCGGATCAAGGCTTTTTCGGAGGCGGGGCCGGTGGTCGAGGCGCCCGGGGTGCGGTCAACCGGCGATGTCTCCGCGGGGCCCTGCAGGACCACGTGCAGGCAGTTGCCGTCGGGCGTCGCGGTGGCCGCCACCGCGCAGGGAACCGACGCAGGTGAAGACGGCAGGACGAGGGTCGCCTTGACGAGCGCTATCAGTCCGCCTGCCGCGCCGCAGTCGCCGATGAGAGGTTCGGCCGAACCCGGCCCCGAGGCGGGGCCTTTCGGCGCGAACTCCGCCGCGGCGGCATTGGCGGCCGGCCTTTCGCCGCCCGGCGCAGAGCTGCCGTGGCCCTCGAACCGGCCGATGGCCTGCTCGGGGACCCCCGCTTCCGCAAGGGCCCGGGAAAGGGAGCGGGCCCAGGCCTCGCGGCTCGGGCCGTTCGTTTCGATGCCGCCGCCGCTGGCGGCGCCGAAGCCGCGCACGACCCCGAAGACCCGGTGCCCGCCGGCGCGGGCCTGGTCGAGGCGCTTCAGCACCAGGGCCACGGCGCCGTCGGCCGGGCAGGGGGTGTCGTCTCCGATGTGCAGAGCGGCGTTTCTCAAGTCCCCGCGCAGGTCCACCGCCCCCACCAGCACGGTGTCGAGTTCGCCCGACTGCAGCGCCCGCACGCCGATCTCGAGCGCGCGCAGGCCCGAGGCGGCGTCCGCCGACACCACGAAACTGGGGCCGCCGAGGTGGAACTCGCGGGCGATGCGGCTCGCCACCATGCTGCCGAGCGCCCCCAGCACCCGGTCGGCCGTGAGCGGCGGGCTGCAGGCGTCCTTCAGTGCGGAGAGCCACTGAGAGGCTTCGCGCGCGGAAAGATGGGGGAAGCGGGACCGCGCCCATTCCGGGACGACGCGCTCCAGGTTCCAGCGCAGGTGAAAATCGGCGGCCCCGAAATCGAAGTCAATGCCGATCACCGCCCCCATGGAAGGCCGCTCCTCCCGCAGGGGCAGGCCGGCGTGGAGGATCGCCGCGGCAGCGGTCTTGAGCATGAGCAGGTGCTGGGGCAGGATGTCGGGGATCTCCCGGGGCGGGATGCGGAACGCCCCGGCCTCGATCGCGATCTCGGAGAGAAATGCACCTCTCAGCTCCTGCAAACCGGAAAGGGCCTTATCGCAGCCTTTCCAGCGGTCTCTCGGCCGCGGCCCGAGCAGCGACGCCCCCTGCCGGCACGCGTCCGCAAAGCGGTCGAGGCAGGCCGCCGGGCCGATGCTGACCGCCATGCCCACGATGGCCGCCGACTCATCCGGGAGGGAAAGACCGGGGCCGGCGGCGTGTGCAGCGGATGGCCGGCTGCCCCGGGGCGCTCCCGTCTCGAGGCCGGCCAGTGGAAGCTGCCGCGGCGGGCCGGCCCTGCCGCCCGACTGACCGTTCCCGAACCCCGGGACCCACTCCTCCAGCAGAAGGTGAGCGTTGATGCCCCCGAAGCCGAAGGCGCTGATCGCCGCCCGGCGGGGGGTGTCTCCGCTGCGCCGGGTCCAGGGCTCCGGTTCGGTCTGCACCCGGAAGGGCCCGGCCTCGAGCGGGCTGCCGGCAGGCGCTTCGGAGAAGTGGATCGTCGGCGGCAGCAGGCCGTGGTGCAGGGCCAGCAGGGTCTTGATCATGGCGGCCGCGCCGGCGGCCGTCAAGAGATGGCCGATCATGGATTTGACCGAACCGATGGCGCACCGGCCGGGGCGCCAACCCGATTCCCCCCAGAGCCTGCGCAGGCTGGCCAGCTCGGCGGCGTCGCCGATTGGGGTGCCGGCGCCGTGGCATTCGATGTAATCCACATCGGTCGGCGACCAGCCGGAGGCCGCGTAGGAGGCCTGCATGGCCCGCAGCTGGCCTGCGCTGTCCGGGGCGAGAAGGTTGCCGCGCAGGTCATTGGAGAGGCCGACGCCTCGGATCAACCCGAGGACCCGGTCGCTGTCCCGCAGCGCGTCCGCCAACCGTTTGAGCACCAGGAGCCCCGCACCCTCGCCGACCACGAGGCCGTCGGCGCGGCGGTCGAACGGCGAGCACCGGCCGGAGGGGGACAGCGCTCTCAGCTGGCTGAAGCCGACCTGGGTGAAGAGACAGTCCGGCCGGGACACGCCGCCGGCAAGCATGGCGTCGGCGCGGCCGGAGCGAAGCTCGTCGCAGGCGAGCTTGACCGCGTACAGGGAGGACGCGCAGGCCGCGTCCAGGGTGTAGCTGCCGCCGCCGAGGCCGAAGGCCCTGGCCAGGAGGGCTGCGGGGAGAGCAGCCACGCGGCTTGCGAAGTAGCGTGCGCGCCTGGAAGCCGGGGTCGGTTTCCAGACGGGGTCCCCGCCTACGACCGCCGTCTCCAGCACCCGGCCGATGATGTCGCGGGTGAGGGCGGATGCGGCCTCCGTCGGGAGCACGATGGCGGCCAGGACGACCCCCGTGCGGCCGCGGTCGAGCCGGGGGGCGCCGTCCCCGGCCAATGCCTGCCGGCCGGCGTGCAGCACCACGTGGTGGAGGGGGTCGAGAACGG
Organism: Desulfobacterales bacterium; assembly: GCA_025454075.1. The sequence continues at coordinate 7,500 of JALOPD010000035.1, forward strand.
ACAGCAGGGCGGGGTCGAGGTCCAAGCCGCGCGGGTCGAATTCAAACTCAGGCAGCAGGCAGCAGCGGGCCGAATAGGCCTTGTCCGGCTGAAGCTCCGGGCTGACCATGGCTTCCGGCGGTGCGATCCAGCGCCCCCGGGGGACCTCCGCGGTGGCGTCCCGTTTGGCCAGGATGTTGGCCCACAGGGTCGGCACGTCGAAGGCCCCGGGGAACAGGCCGGAGACCCCGACGACGGCAATCGGCGTGTCGACGCTCATGATCCGCCCGGAATTCTCTCGACGTCCGCCCGTCTATGGGTCTGGGATATCGCCGCTCCGCCCCTCCCACCTCGGATGTTTATCGAACAGGTGGCCTCGTGGGGCCCTTTAAATGCGCGTTGTTGGAACATACGTCGCTCCATGAAACTACTCCGAAAATAAACCATCCCCGCCCCCAGGGGCGGGGATGGTTTATTAGATAGTGAAAACCGTGCGGTGTGTCAACGGGCCGAGCCGGCCTGTCCGGCTGCAATTTCAGGGCAAATTTTTCCGGTTTTCACGTCACGTGCGGCGTTTGGACGCCCTTGCAATGATCGCCTTGGCCGGGATGAGACCCGTGGCGGCGGCCGAAACGATGTTGCCGGCCACGCCGGGGCCGTCCCCGGCGACGTACAGGCCGGGGAGGCGGGTCTCGAGGTCGCTGCCGGTTTCGATCTGCGTGGCGAAGAACTTGATCTCCGGGGCATAAAGGAGGGTCTCGTCGTTGGAAACGCCCGGGACGACGCAGTTCAGCTTGTCCAGCCCCTCGATGATGTTGGTGAGGATGCGCTCCGGCAGGGCCATCGCGATGTCCCCGCAGACCACGTTGGTGAGGGTGGGTCGGATGTAGCCCTTGCGGATGCGGTTCCAGGTGCTGCGCCGGCCGCGCTTGAGGTCGCCGAAGCGCTGCAGGATGGGTTTGCCGCCGCCGATGAGGGTCGCCAGGCTGCCGATGGCCTGGCCGTAGGATTGGTTGTCGGTCACCGGCTCGGTGAGCACCACCTTGGACAGGAAGGCGAAATTGGTGTTTTCGGACTTGCGCTCGCGGTAGGCGTGGCCGTTCACGCAGACGAAATCGCTGTAGTTCTCGAGCGAGACGAACCCGCCCCGGTTGGTGCAGAAGGTGCGGGTGAGGTCGTCGTATTTGGCCGTCTGGATGAAAAAGGTCGGGTCGTAAATGACCTCGCACAGGTCCTGCATGATGTCGTTGTGGACCTCCACCCGCACCCCGACCTCGATGCCGCGCTGCTTCAGCCCCAGCTTGAATTTCTGGGCGATCGCCCCTACCCAGTCGGCGCCGACGCGTCCCGGCGCCAGGATCACCTGCCGGGCCGAGTAGCGGCCGCGGCCGGTGCTGACGCCGGCCGCACGGCCGTTGGACAAGACGATGTCCTTCACCTCCTCCGAGGTGCGGATGGTCACCCGCCGCGCCCGGAGATGGTCGGCCATGGCGGCGATGGCCGCAGGCAGACGGTCGCTGCCGATGTGCTTCTGGCGGATGATGAGCAGGTCGATGCCGAAGCGCTTGGCGTGTTTGCGGATCTCGAGGGCCCGGTCCATATCGGTCGGGTAAACCGGGCCGTCCATGCCGAAGCGTTTGAAGACCGTTTCGGTCTCCGCGATCAGGCGTTCGGCTTCCGGCACCGGCATGAACTGGGAGAGGTCGGTTTTCCCCAGCTTGTAGATGAAGTTCAGTTTGCCGTCGGAAAAAAGGCCGGCCCCGCCGACGCCGCTCAGGATGTCGCAGGGCTTGCATTTGAAGCATTCGCGGTAGTCGTTGATCCGGCAGCGGCGCTTGAGGGGCCCCTTGCCTTTGTCGACGACCAGCACCCGGAGGTCGGAATGCTCGCAGAGGTGATGGGCGGCGAACAAACCGGCCGGGCCGGCGCCCACGATGACGACATCAAAATCGGTTTTGCGCGCGGCGGGCATTCGTCCTCCTCAAGGCACGTCGAGTCGAAGGCAACAGGGCCGGTCGGGGGAAACTTCCGGAGGTGGCGCTGAACATTCCGCAGGCCGTCAGGTGCTGCCCTTGGTGATCGGGACGGATTTGAGCTCGGGTTTTTCATCCTTTTGCAGGGGCGGGCTCGAATCCTGCTTGAAGGCGAAGCGCAGACGCTGCAACGCGGTGACATTGGCGAAGACGGCCACCATCCAGATCGCGATCGCAAGGGCGATGGGGTGGATCAGGGCGCCGGCGCCCAGGAAAACGATGCGCTCGGGCCGCTGCATCACGCCCACCTTGGCGGACAGCCCCAGGCTCTCCGCCCGGGCGCGCGTGTAGCTGACCATGAAGGAGCCGCACAGGGCCAGGAAGGTGCCGGCCGAATTCAGGTAGTCCTGAGTCATGAGGAAATAGCCGCCGATGCCGAACAGCATGGCGAATTCGGCATAGCGGTCCACCGACGAGTCGAGCAGCGCCCCAAAGCGCGTGGCCTTGCCGGAGTTCCGGGCGAGCGAGCCGTCGATGGCATCGCACAGCCCGCCGAGCAGCACGAGAAAACCCCCGAGCCGCGGGCTTTGCAGGAAAAAGGCGATCGTCGCAAAAAAGGTGATGAGGACTCCGGCCAAGGTGAGCGAATTGGGGTTCACCCCCCATTTCGTGAACAACCGCACAAGGGGGTCCAACGTGCGCATGAAGCCGCGCTGAAAGTTGTCGGGGATGAGTCTGCGCGAGGAACTGGTCATGGGTTTATCCGCCTGGGCACTCCTTCAGCCCTGAAATCATTATCCTTTATCCTGTCCATTGTCAACGCAATTAAATCCGCCCGCGACGGCAGCGCCGCGGCGGATCGCGGCGCGACCTGTCGGCCTTTTTGCTTGAGGCTGCGGCTGCCGTCTATGCGAGCGCTGTTGTGCGGCTATCAGCGGGGCTTGCCCGGCGAGTCTTTCCGGCCGTCGAGCGCGGCGCGCAAACGGTCTCTTTCGGCTCGGGCCGCCCGCAGTTCAGCCTCGATTTTCTCGTCCGGCCCGGCAGCGGACGAAGCCAGCTCCCGTTCAAGTCTTTCGACCTCCCGACGCAGCCGGTAAAGTTCTCTGGCGAGCAGGCGGATGGACATGGTTGCCTTCTAATTGGTATTCAGGTATTTGGGTATTTGGAAGAGGTATTGGTTTAAGATTCTCGATTTTGGGGGAAACGGGACGAACGCCCAGACAACCGGTGTCGAATACGACAGCCCCACCCTCAACCGGCTTATACCATTTTAAACTGCCGAAATCCACGGGCAACCCAACGCCGAATCGACAAGACAGAAAAAACACTCCAACCCTTGAAATCGCTGTGACAACGGGCCCACATTCAACGATCGCGGAGCTCAGCGCCCTGCTGAACCGGCCGCTGCGCATCGGGAGCAGGACCATCCCCAAACGGCTGGTCTTCGCACCCATGAGCTTCCTGGGCCACGTGGCGTTCAGGGAACTGCTGGCCGGTCTGGGAGGCTTCGGCCTGTTGTTTTCCGAAATGTGCAGCTCCAAAACCATTCCAACGGAGAACCCGCTGGTCTCGAGGCACTTCCGGTGGCGTGCCGAAGAGCTGCCGTTTCTCGTTTGCCAGATCATGGGGGCGGACCCCGAGCGCATGGCCGCGGCGGCCGTCCGGGTCGAAGCGGAGGGCTTCTTCGGGGTGGACATCAATTTCGGCTGCGCCAGCACTGCGATTTGCCGCCGAAGCTGCGGGGCGGAAGTGCTCAAGACGCCCGAGGCGGCCTGGGGGATCGTCGAGCGCGTGCGGCGTGCGGTGCGCATCCCGGTGTCGGTGAAGTTCCGCACGGGCTGGCAGGACGACCCCGCGGCGGCGGTCGGCATGGCGCGACGCTTCGAAGACGCCGGGGCCGATGCCGTGACGTTCCATCCGCGCGTCGCTCCGGACCGCCGGGCTCGGCCCGCCAAGTGGGACTACATCGGTTTGGTCAAACAGGCCCTGAAAATACCTGTTTTCGGGAACGGGGACGTCTTCGATGCGGACGCCTGCCTGCGGATGCTGAAACAGACCGGCTGCGACGGGGTCGCCCTGGGCCGGATCGCCGTTGCCCGGCCGTGGGTGTTCGCCGAGTGGACGGGCGGGTATGTCCCCGGACCGGGGGTTTTCGCAGCCACGGCGCATGAACTGCTGCGCCTGACGGCCGAACACTTCGAAGAAAAGGCTGCCGTGCTGCGCTTTCGCAAGTTCACGCTTTACTTCGCCGCGAACTTTCAATTCGGCCACACGCTGTTCACGCGGGTTCAGAACGCCGTCAGCGTGAAGGCGATCGAAGCGGTGCTGGATGCGTTTTTCGCCGCTTCGCCGGAGCCGGCCTCCTCCCCGAACATGAACTACCTCCAATAGCCGGCATTCCGCCAGAATTTTGAAGCTACGTTTGCGGCGTCAACTGCCTGAGATGGCGTAAATGGGCTGCGAGCACCGGCACCGGATCCCGGTTGCCCACCGGCAGCAGGCCGACCGTCTGGTCGGTGGCCACCCGCGGCAGGCGGGGTGTGTGGATCGCGATTCCAGGGTTCGTTTTCTGCAAAAAGGCGCAGAGGGTTTCACCTGCCGTTTTCGCGGCGGCATATTCTCCCATGTCCAAAGGGAGTTCATCGATCGCGGCCGAGGACGGGTAGAATATTTTTTTCAGCCCGGCGGGTGCGGCTGCAACGGATTGCACGGTCCGCAGAAATCCCGAGACGTAATACTCAATGAAAGCGTTGAAACGCCTGGTCGAAAACCTGCCTTTGGCCGCCCCAAAAATAAACGGCGTGGCGAAATAATACAAGTAAAGAGGCTTCGGGCGATCCGCGACCCAGCTCAGGAGCGCCGCCGGCAGCGGCTCCAGCACGTTCAGCGGCCGACAATCGGCCTTGGCCCCGCGAGCCGCGATTTCCTCTACGATCCGTTTTGCGTCCTGTTCGCCGCGGCAATAGGTGATGAGGACCTCCGCCCCGCCTGCGGCCAGAAGCTTGGCGGCGACCTCCCCCAACCCGCGGGATCCTCCGACGATCAGGGCCCGCTGCCCGGAAAATTCGTCCGGCAGGACCTCGCGGCGGATGTCCGCGAACGCGGCCTGCCTTTGCGGGGCCGGGCGAAAAAAGGTTTGAATCCGCCCCTTCATCCCCGGAGCTTCGACATCCATCGAAAGCAGGGCCAGTCGCTGGTTGCCGTCCGCGGCCTGATAGTGCAACTCCGGAGCCCCGGTGCGGTCCGGGGAAAAGGTCAGATCCAGGCCCGAGTAAACGGAGTGCATCCCCGGGCACTCCATGCCGACGAGCCGGGTGGTGGCCAACAGCGCAGCCAGCTGCGTGGGAGGCAATAGCCGCGTGAGATTGGGGAAAAGCGCGGCGGCCAGTTCCCCGTCCAGATACAGGGGGATGCCGCCCGATGCGCCTGCGGTCTCCTCGAAGGAGCGCTCCCGGCATTTTCCCGGTTCGTGAAACGCCGTCGGGAGCCTGTCCGTATGGGGCCGGCCCGAGGGGCTCCAGGCCATCCGGGCCCACATGACAGGGGTCTTCTCAATCTCAAGCCGCATTTCGACCTGATGTTCATCTATATCCGTAACGATGCAACGGACGGTCCGTCCGAGTCCTATCCCTGCCTGGAAACCGGCCTTGACGGCCCGAAGCTCCAAGCCGTGCGCCCGGGTTCGCAGGTGCTCATCCGCGCCCCACAACAAGGCATGCAGGCCGTGCACGATCGGCTGCCCGAACAGGAGCCGCCGCGCCATGACAGGGTCCATGTGCAGGGGGTTGCGGTCCCCGGAGAGTTTTGCGAAAGCGAGCTGATCGTCCGATGTGAAGGTGCGCTCGGCCATGGGTCGTTGTGGGCTATTGGACCAGTTCAATGTGATCCGGCAGCGGAAAGGGGTGCCCGGCATCCCAGCTGAAGAGCTCCCCTTGCGGAAGCAATCGAGGGGCCGCGCTTTTAAAAAAATCCAGGCACGGTTTGTTTTTGGGCGTGGGGACATAGCGGGCGTAGACCTCTTGCGCGCCCAATGCCTGCGCCTGGCGAATCGCCGTGGCGAGCATGGTCTCCTCTATCTTTCGGCCCAGCACCCGGCAACTCAGAATGAAATCCACAATTTGAGCTTTCCGGTCCTGGATTTCCAGGCTCACGATGCCGGTCAGGCCGGCATCGCCGAATCGGTCGGAGACCCGCAGCGTCCAGAGCCGGCGGTGTTTCGGCCCGGCCCATGCCATGAGCTCCGCTTCGGACATGCGCCGGGTGGAGAGGTTCATCTGATTGGTTTTGTTCAGCAGCTGCGCGGCCCTTTGCAGATTGGCGGGGCGAAGCTCCTCAACCTCCACGCGAATCGCCAAACGCCGCAGCCACTCCTCCAGCGAACCGACGGATTGCTTCAAATCCCGGCGTTGGTTTTCCGAAAGATACATCGCGGTCCGGGTCAGGTCTTCCCGGCTGAGAGAGGGGATCTCGAAACACCGCAGACTCAGCAGGGTTGCCGGGGAAAGCAGGGGGTCTTCCGGCCAATCCGGAACCAGCACCCCGGGCAGGCTCTCTTTGACCCGGGCGCGTTCAGCGGGGTTGTCGTCGATGAAGACGGCGGACTCAGGCCCGAGATTGAGCTCGGACAGCACCTCCAGCAGGTTCTGCGCCTTGTCCCGCCAATTGATGCGCCACGCCGCGAAATCTTCCAACCGGAGGACCATTTCCGGATGCCTCCGGATCGCCTCCAACGCCGCCTGCTCTTCGTTCTTGCTGACGACCGCGAGAAGAATCCCGCGGTTCTTCATGGACTTCAGGCCGCGCTGGAGGTCCGCATAGGCCTCCCCGAGGTGATGATGGCCGCCCAACACGAGATTCTCCCACCCGACATCGCCGACGACGCCCCCCCAAATCGTGTCGTCCAGATCGATGACGATGAGTTTCCGGGCATACCCGAGCACTCCGCGCAGGGCCGCCTTGATGTCCTGGGCGGCCTCCTTGAAAACGTCATGGCTGAAGGGGATTTTGCCCAGGTACCACAATTTGGGATGGAAGGCGCCTGCGCCTGCCCGCTCGATCCATCTTTGGGTGTTCAGGACATGGATGTTGGGGATTTTTTCCAGATTCTCCGCCAGCCGCAAATTCATGCGCATGAGGGTGTTCGTCAGCCCGACGTCGCTCTTCATCTCCAGCACCCCGAAGACGCTCCGATGGGACGGGAGCACCCAGGAGGGGACAAACGCATACCGCACGCACCCGCTCACGTTTGAGAGCAGCGAGCCATACGCATCCACCTCCTGCAGCACTTCCCGCACCGGCACCTGTTCGTACCGGAGAAGCGCATCGAAAGCGGGGATAACGGACTGGGGCCGGGTCCAGATCACGGCGAGGTCCGCTGCTTTCTGCCAATGCGGCGCGGCGGTGTCCAACAGCACCGGGACGGGCTGCCCCAGGGGGGCGGCAATGGGCTTCAGGTTGGGGAAGTCCGGGTCGTTGGCGGCATAGCCGGCGAAATTCTGCAGATTGAAATCCGAGACCAGAACGCACGTATATGACTGCTTATCCATCACGTTTTTCGTTCAGCAGCAGGTGAATGTAATCGGCCAGCGACCCCAGGGTGAAGAACACTTCGTTGATCCTGGACAGGGTGCGGTCATCGGTCAACAGAATGGGGCGGCCGAGCTCCTGGGCGGCCTTTTGTTCGGTCAGGACGATCAGATTTATCAGCCCCGCCGAGTCGAGTTCTCCGGACCCGCCGGCCAACGGTGTCTCCAAGTCTTTCTTCAAATGCTCTTCTCTGGGCCGGAACTGGTTGAGTTCGTCCAGCACCCTGAAAAGCATTTGCGTAATTTTCTCCTTCACGGCCACACCTCTTCTCCGCCGTTCAGCACGCTCAATAAAACGCAAAATCCCCGTCGCCGCCATGCAGCCGGCAGTCCGCCAGGGGGGCATCCGCAAACGCCTTCGAAAGAAAAAACCCTCTGGAAACCGATCGGGTGGCCCAACAGGGGCATCGAAGCCCTGCAGCGCTTTTAACCAACCGCTCATCATACAGGCTGAGGGTGCTCACGTCCATCGTCAAGGCGTGATAGAGGGCTGCGGCGGCGACGGAGGGGGCGTGCCGGTCCTCGAAGTGGGCATACACGACGCTCATCCGATCATCGCGCACCTTCAGCATCAAAAATCCCACCATGCCGTTGTCCGGCGCAAACACCTTGACGCCGAGATAAAAAAAACGGGCGGAGATGGACGAAAAAAAGTATCTCCTGCTTGCGGGGTCTTTTTGCGGCGCCGACACGACCCAGGGGCTGGTCATGATCCAACTCAGGTCGGCCTTGCCTTTCCGGGTCAGGTCATGCTGGTGGTGCCGTTCGATGAAACGGCCGGCCTCTTCATCGATGGAGGAGAGATACTCAAAGGCCAGGCGCCGGCGGAAACCGTGGCGGCGCTCCCAGAAGAAACTCCGGACATCCACGATCTCATCCAGCAGCGCGTCGGCGATCTTAAAGAAAACCCGGAATGCCCTCATCCCAGGGTATTTCCGGAGGAGGGCCTTGGACGCATTGAGGCGAAAGCGGATGTCGATTCCTTTCGGTGGGTTCAAAGCGATAAACTTCTGCGATGCATGAAGAACCTTCCGCGCCTCTTTGGATCCTCCCGACACGCCGATGCGCTCACGGTAGGTGTTCAATGCTTTGTAAAGCAGCGTGACGCCCACCCCCTTGGCTGCAACGGACGGATCCACCCACCAGCCGGTCAGCCAGCCCAATTTGTGATCGGCGTTGTTAAAATAGATCTTGTCGGGAAGGATGCCGAGATAGCCGATCACCCGGTTATCCTGATACGCTACCAATAAAACCGGATCGTCTTTTTCCGCCCGGGGATTTCGGCAGAACGACAAGGCCCTTTGCCTGGTTATCGGAAGGGTTCTCGAAAGCCAAAAATCTTCGGACCGCAGAGCGAGCTGCAAATCGGCGACAGTAAATGTTTTAATCTCCATCGCGCCTTGATTTTTTCAAATTTTTTTGAAAGATAGAGCCGTTAAAGTTCGCTTTTTTGGAAGCCGACTATAGCTCAATTGAAATGTGTGTCAATGGCGGAGGGTCGCATGAATCGGCGAACACGCTTGCCTGCGCTCGGTTTAATTTGCCTCCTGGGTTTTTCTGCAATCAGCTGCCAGCTCGAACATGTCGGGAGTCTCAAGCTAAGCCCCGAGGTGTTTGTTGCATTCGCAACTCTTAGGGTTCCAGCCGCCTACAGCTACTATTTCCTGAACCAGGCAAACAACCCGTTCGGCGTGGTCGGGCTGAAAAAGGGCTACTGGATGGAAGGCCCCGAATGGCGAGAGGTAGACCCTTCCTCGGAGGCTTTCAGAAAGGTGGTGGAACTGGTCAAAAGCTTCCCCGCACCGGGCGGACGCACAGAGGGCTTTTACATCCTCGACCCAAAGGGGGAACCGATCGGTTTTTGGTATTCAAGCCTGACGGCCGGGGTCACGGTCGACCCGGATACCAGGCGGGTGACGCTCTCGACGCCCACCCCTTGGATGCAGAATTGACCGCTTCCCTTTCCATGGCCGCCACCGCCTCCACACCGCCTATTTCGGCATGGGGAGAGTGCCTGACGGCATCCGATCGACCCTGCGCAAAACCTAAATCGGCCCCAATTTAAAAGGAGGTTCCACATGGCGCACTATTTCATCGATTTGCTCAAGCATCAGCTCACCGACGACGAAACCTTGGGGCGGCTGTCCGGCTTTTTGGGGGAAAACAAGCCCGGCGTGGCCGCCGCGGTCGGAGGCGCGCTGTCCGCGCTGCTTCTCGGCCTCATGCGCAAGTCGGTCGAGCCCGGCGGCCCCGGGCAGCTGTTGCAGGCGCTCAAGGAGGGCGAACATGACGGCCGCATCCTGAGCGACCTCGGAAGCCTGCTGTCCGGCGGACCCGCCACGACGGCCCTGGCGTCCTCCGGGAAAGCCATCCTGGATTCGCTCTTCGGCGGCAAGGCGACCGGCGTCGCCGACATGGTCGCATCCGTCGGCGGGATCGCCAAAACGGCGGGTTTTTCGCTGCTCTCCATCCTGGCTCCCATCGTCATGGGGGCCCTGGGAAAAACGCTTCAAACCCAGAGCGCCATGAACCCCGCTTCGCTGGCATTTCTTTTGAACGGCCAAAGGGATTTCATCAAATCCCACCTGCCGGAGGGACTCCTGCAGTGGCTGGGCGTGAATCAGCTCGAGGACTTCAGGCTTCCGGCTGCGCCTGCCGCAGAGGCCTCGGGAGAGAGGGCCCTCTTATGGGCCTCCGTGCTCGCGGCGTGCCTGGGGGTGGTTTTCCTGTGGCGCAGCTGCGGGACCCACGATGCGGCCCATCAAACCGCCGCCGTTGTTCAAGAGACCGCGGCAAAGGCCGCCGAACCGGCGCGCGGCGAATGGGCCGCTTTGGGAAAATTCTCCGGGTGGAAGCTGCCGAACGGCGTCGAGCTCAACATCCCTGAATTCGGGGTGGAAAGAAAGCTGATCGCCTTCATCGAGGACCCGGCGAAGCCGGTGGACGACAAAACGTGGTTTTCCTTCGACCGCCTCACCTTCGACTCCGGCAAGGCGACGCTCAAGCCCGAATCGGCCGAACAGCTCAAAAACATAGCCGAGATCCTGAAAGCCTATCCGAAAGTGACCATCAAGCTCGGCGGCTACACCGACAACAAGGGGCCGGCCGACGTCAACCTGAAACTCTCCCGGGAGCGTGCGGAGAATGTCATGGCCGGGCTGGTCCAGCTGGGCATCGATGCCGGCCGCCTGAAGGCGGAGGGCTATGGCGAGCAATATCCGGTCGCCGGCAACGAAACCGAAGAGGGGCGCGCGCAAAACCGGCGCATCGACATCCGGGTCACCGGCAAGTAAATATGTCGGACTTCCTCATATCACCCCGATCCGCCTGACAACGGCTATAGTTGCACCTGTTTAGGGTTTAGAACAAAGAGAGCTGCCCGTTGGGTTCAGGGGGGCGGTGGGTTGAAAAAGAACCGTGCGGATCGAGGGCGCGGCAGGGGTCTTCCGAGTAAGTGACGCGGAAACCGTCCGGCTCCTGCGGCGCGATGCCCTCGAGGAGGTCGATCAGGAGCTCGGATTCCTGGCGGGTGACGACCGGGAACCGATAGTTCCGGTTGAAGTGTTTTATCTCCCGGCCGGTTTCCCGGCACCGGCTCACGAAGGAGAGGTGGTCGTCGATCCGGACCCGGACCCTCTCGTTGGCGAAGCGCACCAGGCCGGGAAGGTCTGATAAAATTTCGCTCCGCAGGCCGGGCTCGATCTCATACCCGATGCTGTTTCTGCCGGCGGCGGCGGCCGCCCGCAGAGTGGTGCCGGTCCCCAGGAAGGGGTCGAGCACCGTGTCGCCCTTGACCGAAAACATGCCGACCAGCCGGTAGGCGAGCTCGAAGGGGTATGCGCCGCTGCGGTTGCGTGCGGTCTTTTCCCCCAAGCGTTGGCGGGCGCCTTTCAGCTCCATCCACACGTCGGAGTACCAGGCGTTGCGCTCCTCCCAGAAGATGGCGCTTTCATGGCGGCGTCTTTTTTCCTCCTCGGTCCGGAATTCGCGCTTGCCGCCCTTGCGGGCAATCAGGATGACCTCGTGTTCCAGGGTGACGTAGGCGCCGGCGGGGTACATGCCGGAGCCCATGAACTTGTTCGGCGCATTGGTCTGCTTGCGCCACAGGACGGACGGCAGGGGCGTGAAGCCCAAATTTAGCAGGCAGCTCAGGATGCGGGCATGGTTGGGGTAGAGCATGAAGCCGTCGCCGACGGTGCGGGCGGCATCGCCGACGTTGATGCAGACAAAACCGCCGGGCTTCAAAACCCGGTGGACCTCCTGCCAGACCGCGTCGAGATCGGCGTGCATGAGCCGGAAGGCGGTCAGGCCGTCCTGCCGCGCCAGGGCTTTGCGGATGGCCGGGTTGCGGGCGCTGAACCCCTCGTCCCACATTTCGATCATGGGGTAGGGCGGCGATGTGACCACGAGCTCGACGCCGGCGGAGCCGATCTCCTTCATCTTCCGGGAGTTCCGGAAGTGCACGCGGTGAACGGTTTGCATGGCCGACTCTCTTTCACACCGCGCCGCCGAAGTCAAACAGAGACGGGATTTGCCTTGAAATTTCCAAGCATCAACGCTACATCCTTTGCATTCATTTGAAACCCAACCAGCTGCCGGGGAGGCGACCATGCAAAAACTGACGATGAAAGACCTCGATGTCAAAGGCAAGAAGGTGCTGATGCGGGTGGACTTCAACGTGCCGCTGAAGGGCGGCAAAGTCGCAGACGACACCCGCATCCGCGCCGCGCTGCCCACGATTCAATCCATCCTGGGCCAGGGCGGCCGCCTCATCCTGATGTCGCACCTGGGCCGGCCGGACGGCAGGCGGGTGGACGACATGTCCCTGCACCCCTGCCGGGAGGTCCTTGAGAAGCAGCTCGGCCGCAGGGTTTTTTTCAGCGACGAGTGCGTGGGGGAAAAGGCCGAGGCGGCGGCCTCGAAGCTGAAGGAGGGCGAGGTGCTGCTGCTCGAAAACCTGCGCTTTCACCCGGAGGAAGAAAAGAACGACCCGGAATTCGCCCGGAAACTGGCCCGGCTGGGCGATCTCTACGTCAACGACGCCTTTGGGACGGCCCACCGGGCGCACGCCTCGACCGAGGGCGTCACGCGTTTCTTCAAGCAGTCCGCGGCCGGCTATCTGATGATGAAGGAGCTGGATTATCTCGGCAAGGTCGTCGGCACGGCGGCCCGGCCCTATGTGGCGGTGCTGGGGGGGGCCAAGATCTCCGGGAAAATCGATGTGATCACCAACCTTTTGCCCAAGGTGGACCGGATCGTCATCGGCGGCGGCATGGCCTTCACCTTCCTGAAGGCCCAGGGGCTCGAGGTCGGCGGTTCCCTGGTCGAGCCGGACAAGGTGGACTTCGCCGGCAGGCTTCTCGCCGAGGGCAAGGGCAAGATCGTCTTGCCGGTCGATTTCGTGGCGACCGACGCCCTCGACATCAAGGCGCGCAAGGTGGGGGAGCTCAAGGAAGTGGCGGCGGAAAAGATCCCGGCGGGGTGGAAGGGGGTCGACATCGGGCCGAAGAGCGTCGAAAAGTTCCGCGAGGCGCTGAAGGGCGCCAAAACCGTCGTCTGGAACGGGCCGATGGGGGTGTTCGAGATCGACAAGACCGCCCAGGGGACCTTCGCCGTTGCCGGCATCATGGCCGAGATCACGGCCGCCGGCGCCACCACGGTCATCGGCGGCGGGGACTCGGCCGCCGCCATTGAAAAGGCCGGCATGGCCGAAAAGGTCTCCCACGTGTCGACGGGCGGCGGCGCGTCGCTGGAATTCATCGAGGGCAAGACGCTCCCGGGGGTTGCCGCCCTGACGGACAAATGAGAACAGGTGTCCGGGTGTTTTGGTCTTTGGGTATTTTGTTTCTGACAAACCACCAACACCTCAACACCCGGATTGGCTAATTTTACGCATGCTTAAAGCCATCGTTTTCGACTACAACGGCACCCTGGTGGACGATCTGGACCTGGCGGTGGAATCCTACCACCGTGCCGGGGCCGAACGGGGGTACCGGCTTTCCCGCGAGACGGTCCTGCAGCACATCTCCCAGCCGCCCTCGGCCAAGAGGGGTCTATACTTCGGGGATGTTTCCGACGCGGAGTGGGCGGCGATCATCGAACGCCGAAAGGCCATTTACGCGGACCTGGCGCGTTCCGGCTTCAAGCTCTTCCCGCAGACGGAAACCGTCCTGACCGCCCTGTCGGGTCGATACCGGCTGGGGGTTTTGTCCAACACGTTCCGGGAGCTCTTCGAGCGGCTTTTCCCCGCGCACCTGGCCGCGCTTTTTCAGGCCAGCCTTTTTTTCGACGAGGTGTCCGACCCGAAACCGTCGCCCGCGCCCATGCGGGCCATGCTGCGCACGCTGGGAGCGGCCGCGGGCGAGTGCGGCTACGTGGGCGATGCGATCGAGGACGTGCAGATGGCCCGGGCCGCCGGCGTGCGGTCGTTTGCGCTGCC
>JALOPD010000182.1 GCA_025454075.1 Desulfobacterales bacterium
GTGATGCTGATCGCCAGGCTGAGAGGGTGGGCCTGGGCAAAGACCCGGCCCAGGTAGCCGGAAAGGATGAGCACGCCTTTATCGTGCGTGCGGCCGCTCAAGCGGGCCTCGCGCTCGATGTTGATCACGCCCGGCTTGCCCATGAAGGTCTCGGCCGTGATGCGCACGGGCCGGCCGAAGGAGAAATCCCCGATCTGGTAAACGGCCAGACCGTTGATCTGCCCGACGACGGCATCGGCGACGTCGATCAGGATGGTGCCGTCGCGGTAGGACTCGTGGATTTTCTGCTCGTAGAGGCTGTAGCGGAAGCGATGCTCCTGAAAGGCCCGGACCACATGCCGTTCCGTCACCTTCCGGGCGCGCTGCTGCCGCGCCCAGTAGTCGGACTCCTTCAGCACGCCCAACAGGGGGCCGAAGCGGATGGAGAGCTTGTTCTGGTCGGCGACGTATTTCTTGCCGAACTCGACGATGGCGGCCACCCCTTTGGGGGTGAACGGCAGCAGCTTCTCCTCGCGGCAGACGCGTGCAATGAAGTGCGCGTAGAGCTGGACCGTTTCGGGCGTGTGCGCCGCCTCCTGGTCGAAATCCGCCCGCACCTTGAAAATTTTGTTGAACCGGGCGTCGTAGTTCTGCAGGACCTCGAAGATCTCGTAGTCCCCCAGCAGGATCACCTTGACCTCCAGCGGAATGGGCTGAGGCCGCAGCGAGGTCGTGCCGGCCGCGGATTCATCGGGGATGTCTTCGATCTGCAGGCGCTTGGTCTGCAGCGCCCGTTTGAGGGCCTCCCAGACATACGGGTTCATCAGCAGGGCTTCGATCTCCATGATCAGGTAGCCGCCGTTGGCGCTGAGCAGCGAGCCCGCGGCCACCAGGGTGAAATCGGTGTTGACTGTTCCCATGGCCGCCCGCTTCTCGATGCGGCCGAAAACGTTTTGATAGGTGGGGTTGGTTTCGAAGACGACGGGCGCCCCCTTCGCAAGCTCGCGCTGGACAAGGACGTTGACCTGGTATTTAGAAAAGGGCGTTTTCGAGCCGTGGGGCCAGTCCGCGGGAGGTTCGGCGTCGCTTTTGTCTGCGGGCATGAAGAGATTGAAGTTCTCGACGATGTCCGCCTGCAGCGCTTCGAGATAGTCGAGGACGCTCGCCCGCTGTTTGAAGTCCGGGAGAATGGGTGCGAAGCGTTTGTCGACGAGGGCGCGCACGACCTCGTTCATCAGCCGCTCGATCTCGGCGTGGAGCTGCTGGGTCAGTTTTTCGATCCGGCGGCTGCCGCGCTCTATCTCCGCCTGGATCAGGTGGACGTTCGCATCGATTCGGGCGCGGGCCTCCTCGGGGAGCGCCTGGTAGTCCTCGGCGGAAAGGATCTTGCCGTCCAGGATCGGCACCACCGGGTAATCCTTCTGGGTGGAGTCGATGTGCAGGCTGTGCTCCGCCGCCACGCGCTCAATTTTTTTAAAGACCTTAACCTGCCGGCCGCTGAAGCGCTCTTTTATCCCGGCGAGCTGTTTGAGGTAGCCTTCCTGCTCGAACGCCCGGGGGATCTCGCGCCTCAGGTCGCGGACCAGCCGGCCGACTTTCTTGGCAAACGAAATGCCGCGGCCGGGAGGCAGGGCGATCGTCTGCGGCCGGAACTCGTCCTGAAAGTTGTTCACCAGGCACCAGTCGTCGGGAACCTCCTCGCTGCGGGCATGCTTTGAGGCGAGGTCGCGCACGATGGTGGATTTGCCCGTCCCCTCCGTGCCGGTGACGAAGATGTTGTAGCCGGGGCTGCGCATGTAGGCGTTGAGTTCCAATCCTTTGACCATGGAGGGCTCCTGTCGCACCGGGTGGAAAGGACCTGATTCAGAATTAGCCCAATCTACGGCGGATGACAACCCGCCGCGCGGCCATGCACCCTGAGCCCTAAAAACGCAGAGCACCGGCTGCGGTCAACCGGTGCTCTATAAACCTCGATAAGGGGAATGGACGGATCTTCAGTCGGGCATCGACCGGGGCCCTCGCTACTTGTAGGCCTTGACCGCCCGGACGTTGACGGCCTGCTTGCCGCGCTGGGTTTCGCGCACCTCGAAGGTCACCTTGTCGTCCTCCTGGAACCCAAAAAACCCGAACTCCTTGATACCGGAATTGTGCATGAAAATTTCACCGACCTCATCCGAGGTGATGAAACCATAGCCTTTTTTCGGGTTGTACCATTTAATGCGGCCTTCAACCATGAGATCTTCCTTTCGCGAGGACTTAAGCCCTGGCCACCCTAAGGGTTCTGACGCGATTTGTCAAAATCTAATTGAGCCCTGCAGGTCTTTTCAACCTTTCAGCGGGGCGGGGATGCTTTCTGGAACCGGGTCGTGTTGCGGCTGCCGGCCGGCCGCCGGTGCGAACCAAACGAGCGGCCGATTGCCGCCGTCGGGCGCAAAACCCCTGCCGGCGGGGCGACGCCCGGCACCCGGTTCGCCTCGACCTTGAGCTTGCCGCCGATCAGATTGCCGATCTCGCGGGCCAACCCGCGGTCTTCGCTGCTGACGAACGTAATGGCCTCGCCGGTCGCACAGGCGCGGCCGGTGCGGCCGATGCGGTGGGTGTAGGCATCGGCGGTGGCCGGAATATCGTAGTTGATCACGTGCGACACCCCGCACACGTCGATGCCGCGGGCGGCGATGTCCGTTGCCACCAGAATCTTGTAGCGGCCGGCGCGAAACCCCTGGATGGCTTTCTGGCGGTTGTTCTGGGAGAGGTTGCCGTGCAGGGCCGCGGCCTCGTACCCGGAGGCTTCGAGCTGTTGGGCCACCCGCTTCGAACGCTGCTTGGTGCGCGTGAACACCAGGACGAGGCCGGTCGACTTCGTTTTCAGGATATGGTGCAGCATCGAGTTCTTGGCGCCGGTTTCCACCGGGCAGAAGGTGTGGGACACGGTCTCCGCCGGAGCGGGACGGCCGATCTGCACCCGGACCGGGTGGCGCAGGATATCGCCGGCCAGGGCGCTGATCTGCGCAGGCATCGTGGCCGAGAAGAGCAGCGTTTGGCGGGCGGCGGGCAGATGCTTCAGGATGGCCCGGATGTCCGGCAGAAAGCCCATGTCGAACATCTGGTCGGCCTCGTCCAGAACCAGCACTTCGACTTTTGAAAGATTGATGGTTTTGCGTCGGAGATGGTCGAGCAGGCGGCCCGGGCAGGCGGAGACGATGTCCGCCCCGCGGCGCAGGGAAGCGACTTGGGCCTGCATGCTGGCGCCGCCGTAGATGCTCAGGCAGGCCAGGCCCGTTTTCCGACCCAGCTGGCGGGTGGCCTGAAGCGTCTGCTCGGTCAGCTCGCGGGTGGGGGCGATGACGAGGGCGCGCACGCCGTCGCGGCGTCCCGGCATCAGGCGCTGCAGGATCGGCAAAAGGAAGGCGGCGGTTTTGCCGGTTCCCGTCTGGGCCAGGCCCATGACGTCCTTGCCCTCCATGATCGGCGGAATCGCCTCCAGCTGGATTGGTGTCGGTGTCGTGTAGCCAAGCGCCTGCACGCCGGCCATAATGGTGGGATTTAAACTAAAACGATTGAAATTCAATATCTTCTCCTTCAACGTGGATTGCCCTGTCGGGCGGGTTGATGTTTTTGGTGAATAAAAACGCCCGGGGGATTTCAAGAAAAATCCCACGGGCGTTGGTTTCGAAACGTATAGGATTTTCGAATCGAGCTTGCGCTTGATTGCTTATAAACTTACAAGACAATCGCCCTTGTGTCAACAGGCATGTAAACCCGGTTTGGGGATCGGGCGTCTAATGGGGTCAAAGCGGATCAAAACCTTTCATCATGTGGAGGGAGGTCGATTTTATGAAAAGGACAGCCATGCTGGTTGCCCTGATTTGCGCGGCGCTCATGGCGGCGCCCTCGCCCGGGGCGGCTGGCCACCGTAACACACGCTATTTCTTCGGGGCCACCATCGGCATCCCGGGGCCGGCCTGGTACGGGCCGCCTGGCTGGGCGCCGCGGCCCTACTGGGCCTACCCGGCGGTGATCCCGGCCCCGCCCGTCTACTATGCGCCGGCCCCGGTGATCGTTCAGCAGCCCCCGGCCTATGTCCGCCAGCCGGCATCGGACGAGTCGGACTACTGGTACTACTGCGAGAGCCCGCGTGGGTACTACCCGTATGTCAAAAGCTGCCCGGGCGGGTGGATGAAGGTGGTGCCGGAAACAGTGCCGCCCGACCAGCGTTAGACCGTAGGGGAGGAGACCATGCGGATCCACGTCCCGGCTTCGATCTGTTTTCTGGCAGTGCTTGTTTTCGGTTGCGCCACGATTCCACCCGGCCCGAGCATGATGGTGATGCCTCCCCCGGGAAAACCGTTCGAGGCGTTCCAGTCCGACGATGCCCTCTGCCGTGGGTGGGCGCAGCAGCAGTCAGGGTGGCAGGCGAACGACACCGTGAATCGCAATACGGCCGACGGGGCGGCCCTAGGCGCTCTCATGGGGGCGGGTTTGGGTCTTGCCATCGGGGCCGCTTCGGGCAACCCGGCCACGGGAGCCGCCATCGGGGCTGCGGGCGGCGCCCTGGGCGGCGCCGCCCTGGGGTCGGACCGGGGGGCCGCTGCCGGCTGGGAGGTCCAGCGGCGTTACGACACGGCCTACCAGCAGTGCATGTACGCCAAAGGCAACCAGGTCCCCGAGTTTTCCCCTCCGCCGCGGCGCACCCGCACCCTGCCGCCGCCTCCGGTCTATTTTCAGGGCGGCTATGCGCCGCTGCGGGCGGGGCCGCCGCCACCCCCGTGGCGTTTTCCTTGATGATTTCTTTATAAAACCGGCAACAAAACCTATTCCAATTGGGACCCGTCCGTCCCGGCCTCACTCCCACCGGGCGATCCCACCGATAGGGCGCTTGAAGGTATTTTGTTGCCGGAGTAATAAAAACCCAATCTCTTCCCCCCCGCTGGCGAGATTCGCGCGCCTTGACCTTGGGCTTTTAACAAAATCATCGTGTGAGTCACCTTGTCTTTTTGGCGTTCTCACCTGCCCTACGGAGGGCTTGACCCGGCGAGGTAGGCCCTGAGGTGGCGCGCCGTGTGCGACCGGCGGGCGGCCTTCAGCAGCTCTTGCGGCGACCCGGCGGCCACTATGCGGCCGCCGGCCTCCCCGCCTTCGGGTCCGAGATCGACCACGTAGTCCGCCTCCTTGACGATCTCCAGGTTGTGTTCGATGACCGCCACCGTGTGGCCGGCATCCACCAGGGCCTGGAGCACGTCGATCAGCCGCCGGATGTCGGCCAGGTGCAGGCCGGTGGTCGGCTCATCCAGGATGTATACGGTGTGACCGTTCGAGAGTTTGGCCAACTGCTCGGCCAGCTTGATGCGCTGGGCCTCGCCGCCCGAAAGCGTCGGGCTGGGCTGGCCCAGGGTGAGATAGCCCAGCCCCACGTCGCAGACGAATTGAACCGCCTTGCGCACGAGGGGAATGGCGCTGAAGAAAACGACCGCCTCGGCAAAGGTCATTGCCAGCACATCGGCAATCGTCTTGCCCTTGAGACGGATCTCCAGCGTTTCAGGGTTGAAACGCCGGCCGGCGCAAACCTCGCAGGGCACATAAACGTCGGGCAGAAAACTCATCTCCACCCGGGGCCGGCCCTGGCCCTGGCAGGCTTCGCAGCGGCCGCCGGTCACGTTGAAGGAGAAGCGGCCCGCTCCGAATCCCCGCGCGCGGGCCGCCGGGGTCAGGGCAAACAGGCGGCGAATGTCGTCCAGGAACCCGATGTAGGAGGCCGGCACCGACCGCGGCGTGCGGCCGATCGGGCTGTGGTCCACCTCGAGCACCCGACGGACCGCCTTCCAGCCCGTGATCTCCCGGCAGGCCCCGGCCGGGTCCGTGCGGCCGAAGATCTTATTTCGCAGCCCCTTGAAAAGGGTTTCTTTGAGCAGGGTCGATTTTCCGGAGCCCGAGACGCCGGTCACTGCGATCAGCGTTCCCAGAGGGAAATCGACATCGATCCCCTTCAAGTTGTTGGCGGTGGCGTGCCGGATCGAGAGCTTGGCCTGGTTGCGGTAAGGCCGCAGACGCGAGGTCAGGCGGCGAACGTGGTCGTCGACCAGGGCCCCGGTGACCGAGGCCGGCGTCTTCTGCAGGTCGGCCAGGGTGCCCGTGGCCACGATGCGGCCGCCCTCCCGGCCGGCGCCCGGCCCCAGATCGATGAGGGTGTCGGCGGCCCGGATGGTCTCCTCGTCGTGTTCGACCACCAGAATGGAGTTGCCGCGGTCCCGCAGCGATTTGAGGGCATCCACCAGGATCCGGTTGTCCCGCGGGTGCAGGCCGATGGTGGGCTCGTCCAGGATGTAGCAGACGCCGCTCAGGTTCGAGCCGAGCTGGGCCGCGAGCCGCACGCGCTGGGCTTCGCCGCCGGAGAGTGTGTTGCCGCTTCGCCCCAGCGACAGGTAGGCGAGCCCCAACCGGTTGAGCAGGGCCAGCCGGGAGGTGATCTCCGCGACGACCGGCCCGGCCACCGGCATCTGGTGGGCCGTGAACCTGAGCTTGCCCAGCAGGCGCTGCACCTCGCCGGCGGAGCGGCTGACCAGGTCCCAAATGGAGAGCCCGCCGATTTGGACCGCCAGAGCCTGGGGCTTGAGGCGGCTCCCGCGGCAGGCGGGGCAGGTCAAGGCCTCGGCCGCCGTCTCCAGCTCTTCCCCATTCCCTTCCGCGGCGATCGCGCCGAGCCCGTTGCAGGCCGGGCAGGCGCCCTGCCGGCTGTTGAATGAAAACAGGCGCGGATCCAGCGGTTCGATCCCGATGCCGCAGGCCGGGCAGATGCCGTGCACGCTGAAAATCTCCTCGCGGCCGCGACGGTCGAGGATGCTGATGTGCCCGCCGCCCTCCTCCAGGCTGTGGGCGATCAGGGTGTCGAGGTCCTTCGCCGGGAGGCTGCCGGTGACGATTTCGATGGTGTGCTCGCGGTATCGGCTCAAGGCCATCCCGTCGGCCAGCGCGGTCAGGGTGCCGTCGATGCGGGCCCGCGTCGCCCCCCGTTTCAGGGCGCGGGCGAGGAGCTCCTTGTGAAAGCCTTTGCGGCCGAGCACCTTGGGGGCCAGCACCAGGGCCGGGCGCTGGCCGAAGCGCGCCCGCACCTGCGAGACGATGCTCTCCCGGCTCTGGGCGGCGAGCGGGCGGCCGCATCCCGGGCAGTGCTGAACGCCGAGTTTGCTGTAGAGCAGCCGCAGGAAATGGTAGATCTCGGTCAGGGTGGCCACGGTGGAGCGCCGGCCGGCGCTGCTCACGCGCTGCTCGATCGCCACGGTGGGGGAGAGGCCGGTGACGAGATCCACCTCCGGCCGTTCCAGGATTTTCATGTACTGCCGCACATAGGGGGCCAGGCTTTCCAGGTAGCGCCGCTGCCCCTCGGCGAAGAGGATGTCGAAGGCGAGCGTCGATTTGCCGGAGCCGGAGACCCCGGTCAGCACGACGAGCTGGTGGTGGGGGATGGTCAGGTTGACATCCTGCAGGTTGTGCTCGCGCGCGCCCTTGACTGCGATCACGTTCGCCGCTGACCGGTTGCCGAAGGCGGCGGAGGTCTCGGCAACTCCGCGGGCGACCGGTGCGGCCGGCTTCAGGCGGCCGCCGCCGTTCAGGTAGGAGTTGAGAAAACGGCCGGTGTGGGAGCCTTCCTTGCCGGCGACCGCCTCCGGGGGCCCGGCGGCCACGACCTCCCCGCCGCGCTCCCCGCCCTCGGGCCCGAGATCGATCACCCAGTCGGCGGTTTTCACCACGTCCATGTTGTGCTCGATGACGAGCAGGGTGTGGCCGTCTTGGACCAGGCGCTGAAAACAGCCGAGCAGGGTGCGGATATCTTCGAAGTGCAGACCGGTGGTGGGCTCGTCGAAAATGAACAGCGTGGGGCGCCCCTTGCCGCTTGCCGGCCGCAGATAGCGGGAAAGCTTCAGCCGCTGGGCCTCGCCGCCGGAGAGCGTGTTGATGGGCTGGCCGAGGCGGATGTAGCCGAGACCCACGTCGGCCAAGGGTTCCAGCGCCTCGACCACGGACCGCTCGCTTTCGAAAAACACAAGGGCCTGATCCACCGTCATCTCCAGGATGTCGGTGATGGTGCGCCCCAGGAGGCGCACCTCCAGGACCTCCGGCCGAAAGCGCCGGCCGCTGCACTCCTGGCAAGGCAGAAAGACGTCCGAGAGGAACTGCATCTCCACCTTTTCGAACCCCTCGCCCCGGCAGGCTTCGCAGCGACCGCCCGCGACGTTGAAGGAGAAGTGTCCCGGGCCGAACCCGCGGGTCTTGGCGTCGGCGGTGCCGGCCATGAGCTTGCGGACGGGGTCGAGCGCTTTGGTATAGGTGAGCGGGTTGGCGCGGGGGGTGCGGCCGACGGCGCGCTGGTCCACGAGGACCACCTCGCCGAGGTGCGCGAGGCCGTCGATTCCGCGGTGCTCTCCGGGCCGGCCCCCCGGGTCTCCCAGCGCCCGGCGCGCGGCTTTGTACAGGATCTCCTCGGCCAGAGTGGACTTGCCCGAGCCGGAGACGCCGGTGAGGCAGACCATCAGCCCCAGCGGGATGTCGACGTCGAT
>JALOPD010000183.1 GCA_025454075.1 Desulfobacterales bacterium
CGACCCGCGCAAGTTATCGCCCCGCGAGCAGGAGCAGATCTGCCGCGGGTGGGTGCGCCAGGTGTTCAAAAACGTGGGGCCGTTTTTGGACGTGCCGGCGCCGGACGTCATGACCAACAGCCAGCACATGCTCTGGATGCTCGACGAGTACGAAACCCTGGCGGGCGGCCACTACCCCGGGTTCATCACCGGCAAACCGGTCGGCATGGGCGGCTCACTGGGGCGCACGGAGGCCACCGGCTTCGGGGTCATGTTCTGCGTGCGCGAGGCGTTGCGGCGCCTGGGCCGCGACGTGAAAGGCATGACCGCGGCCTTCCAGGGCTTCGGCAACGTCGCCCAATACGCCGTGCGCTGGTTCACGCAGGCCGGCGGCAGGGCCGTGTGCGTTTCCTGCTGGGACGGCCGCGACAACGCCTCCTACACCTACCGCAAGCCGGATGGGGTCGACCCGGATTTCCTCGTGTCCATCACCGACAGCTACGGCGCCATCGACCGGCAGAAGGCCCGGGATGGTGGCTACGAGGTCCTTCCCGGCGAGGACTGGATCAAGCAGCGCGTCGACATTCTCGTCCCCTGCGCCCTGGAGAACCAGATCAATGCGGAAACCGTGCGCCACATCGCGGACAGCGTCGTGCTGGTCGCCGAGGGCGCCAACGGCCCGACCACGCCGGAAGCCGACCCGGTGCTGAAGCAGCGCAAGATCTATGTCAACCCGGACTTCCTCTCCAACGCCGGCGGGGTGACGTGCTCCTACTTCGAGCAGGTGCAGGCGAATATGAACTTCTTTTGGGAAAAAGAGGAGGTCCTCAAGCGCCTGGACGGAATCATGACGAAGGCCTTCCATGCCATGGCCGACATGGCCGAACGCCGAGGCGTCTTCATGCGCGATGCCGCCTACATGATCGCCGTCGAGCGGGTGGCGCAGGCTGCCAAGCTCAGGGGCCGCGTTTGAGGTGCTTTCCCAACCCTGCCCGACCCCCCGACGGCGGTGCGGCAGGCCGCTTCGAAATGCACACATGCTGACGTGGAAGCTGCACTCTCGAAGCGGCCCGTGCCCTGCCCTTGGGCGTGAACCGGGGCCGCAAAACCGCATCGCGGGTGCGCCTTAAAACATCCACGGAATCGAATGCCGAACGGACGCAAAACCAAGGCCGGCGGTCCTATCGAACCTCTCTCCGCGCGAACCTACCAAGACTTCCGACGGCTCTTCGACGACATTTTCTCCTCGGCCGGCGAGGGGCGCATGACCCTCGAGGTCCTGAAGGGGACTGCGGCGACACTGCTGCGGTTTTTCAGGTGCCGTGCGGTCGAGATCGTTTGCGAAGAAAAGGGCAAACTCCTCCATGCCAAGGCATTGAGCGGCCGCCCGGCGTCCGTGTCCGGCTGGAGGGAGAAGGACCCCGGTCCCAGGAACTTTTTCGACGTCATCGAGACCGCCCCGGCCGAGATCGTCGACTCCCTCAGATCAGAGGACCCGCTCAAGGCCGGCCGCAAAAAATTCGTTTTCATGTTCCCCGGCGGCGGCGAGACCCCCCGGAAGCGGCCGGGGGATCCCGCAGGGCGTGTCTTTCTTCTGCTTCCTTCCGCACGCTCCGTCGCGGGCATCGTGGCGCTGTCCTTTCCTAAGGCCGGGCGTGCCGACGACGCTTCCCGCGACCTTCTCACCCGCCTGGCCAACATCATAGGCCTTTCGCTGAGCCACAACCTTTCGCGGTTCGAGCTGCGGGAACGGGTCAAGGAGCTGACCTGCATGTACAACATCGCCAACCTGGCGGTGAGCGCCGACCGCCGCGAGGATCATTTCCTGCAGCAGGCAGCCGAACTGCTGCCGCCGGCCTATTTGTACCCGGAAATCACCCAGGCCCGGATCGTGCTCGACGCCCAGGCGTTCCAGACCTCCGGTTTCCGCGACTCCCCGCATTCGCAGCGCGCCGCGATCGTGGCCGGGGAGGCCAAGCGGGGGATGGTCGAGGTCGTGTACCTCGAGCCTCGACCCGAACTGGATGAAGGCCCCTTCCTGGCCGAAGAGCGCCGCCTGTTGGACTCGGTCGCGCGGGAGATCGCCCTCATCATCGAGCGCCGGCAGGCCGAGATCGAGCAGGCGCGGCTGCAGGACCAGCTGCGGCACGCCGACCGCTTGGCCACCATCGGCAAGCTCGCGGCCGGGGTCGCCCACGAGCTGAACGAGCCTTTGACGGGGATCCTGGGGTTTGCCGAGCTCCTGAAGGAGCTGCCCGGCATGCCGCCGCAGGCGGCGAGCGACCTCGGGCGCATCGAATCCGCGGCCCTGCACGCCCGTGAAGTCGTGCGCAAATTGCTCCTCTTCGCCCGTCAGATCACCCCCCGGCAGGGCAACGTCTGCGTCAACCGCCTCGTCCAGGAGGTGGTCGCTTTCTTCCAGGCCCGCCTGACCGAACAAAGCATAAAGGTTCAGACCCGGCTCGGCGGCTCGCTTCCCGACCTGTTGGCCGATGAATCGCAGATCCGTCAGATCATCATGAACCTCTGCATCAATGCGATCCACGCCATGGGAAAAGGCGGCCTGCTGACCATCGCCACTCAGGCCCGGGGGGAGGAGATCGTTCTTTCGGTCCGCGACACCGGGCCGGGGGTCCCGGAGGAGATCAGGGACAAGATCTTCCTGCCGTTTTTCACCACCAAGGATGTGGACGTGGGGACGGGGTTGGGGCTCTCGGTGGTTCATGGTATTGTCAAATCCCACCGCGGCCGGATCAAGGTCGTCAGCAACGCCGGCAAAGGCGCTGAATTCAAGGTGTATCTGCCGGTCACACGGGAGCAGCCCCTATGAAACCACAGAGCTCGGGCCCGGCAGTGCCCGCGGGCGCCACCATCCTGGTGGTCGACGACTCGCCGGATGCGCTCGAACTGACGAAGCGGCATCTCGGGCCGCTGGGGCACACGGTCATTGCCGCCTTGAGCGCCGAAGAGGCCTCCCGCCTGATGAAAGACACGGCGTTCGACCTGGTGATCACGGACATGAAGATGCCGCGGGTGAGCGGGCTGGACCTCATCCGCCACATCCGCACCCATTACAAGGGCGTCGGCATCCTGATGGTGACGGGGTACCCTTCGATCGGGGGGGCCGTGGAAGCGGTCCGGCTGGGCGCCGAGGATTATCTCGCCAAGCCCTTCACCAAGAAGGAGCTGCTCGACGCCGTGGAAGCCACCCTGGCCAAGCAGCGCCGGAGGATCCTGGGCCCGCCGGCAGCGCCCGCGCCTTCCGGCATCATCGGCGAATCCGAGGTCATTCAGTCCGTTTTCCACGCCATCGAAAAGGCCGCGGCGGTCAGGGCCAACGTGCTCATCACGGGGGAAAGCGGCACCGGCAAGGAGCTCGTCGCGCGGGCCATCCACTACAGAAGCAACCGCGCCGCACACCCCTTCGTCCCGGTCAACTGCGGCGGCATCCCCGAAGGCCTGCTTGAAAGCGAGCTGTTCGGCCACGTCAAGGGCTCCTTCACCGGCGCCACGGAGACCCGGGCCGGTTTTTTCCAGACCGGCAACAAGGGGACGATCTTTCTGGACGAGGTGGGGGAGACCAGCCTCGCGATGCAGGTCAAGCTGCTGCGGGTCCTGCAGGAAAAAGAGATCTGCATGGTCGGCTCCGCCCGCCCGCAGCAGGTGGACGTCCGCATCATCGCCGGCACGAACAAGAACCTCCAGGGTCTGATTGCCGGCGGCCGCTTCCGCGAGGACCTCTTCTACCGCCTGAACGTGATCGGCATCGAGCTGCCGCCGCTGCGCAGCCGCGGCGCCGACGTGCTGCTGCTGGCGCGCTACTTCAGCGCCAAGTACGCCGATGAGATGGGCCGCGCCGCGCCGCAATTCACCGACCGGGCCCTCGAAAGCCTGAGCCGCTACCCCTGGCCGGGAAACGTGCGCGAGCTGGAAAACCTCGTCCAGCGCCTCATGGCCATGGCCGAGGGCGACATCATCGACGCGCCGGACCTTCCCGCCGGCATGCGCTCCGAGTGCTTTACCGAAGAGCGCGGCCTGGACCGGACCCTGGAGCAGGTGGAAGCCGAGTACATGCGGCACGTGCTGGAAGGGGTGAAAGGCAACAAAAGCCGGGCCGCCAAAATCCTGGGCATCGACCGCAAGACGTTGAGGGAAAAACTCAAGCGCATCGGCTTGGACGGGGGGTCGTAACGCAGTCGACGGGCGTTTTTGAACAGCCTACAGACCGGCGGCGATAGCGGCCGCCCCCAGCAAGGCGGTGCGGTCGTTCTTGATGACGTGAAGCGGGGTCATCTCCACCAGCGGCGACAGGCGGCCCTTCCGGAGGTAGGCCTCGACGGCCCCGCCCTCCTGCAGCTTTGCCGCCACCTTCGGCGGGATCCCTCCTCCCAGAAACAGCCCGCCGGTGCTCAAATAGGTGAGCACCACGTCCCCGGCCTGGGACCCGAGCAGCCGCGCAAAGATGTCGAGGGTCATGGAACAGATGGCGTATTTTCCGCTCAGGCCGTGCCCGCTGACGACCGCGGCCGGTGCGGGTGCGGCGGCTATCTCCGCGCGCAGGGCCTCGGGTTCATCGCAGCGGGAGCGGTCCCGCAGGAAGGAATAGATGTTCAGGATGCCCGGGCCGCTCAGCACGCGCTCGACGCTGACGCGCTTGTGGAGTTTTTCCTGGAGGTATTTGAGCAGGTCGAACTCGAGCTCGTCCTTCGGGGCGAACTCCACGTGCCCGCCCTCGGAGGGAAAGGGCTGAAGGCGGCCGTCGACGCATCGGACCGAATACGCCTGCCCCAGGCCGGTGCCCGGCGCGAGGACCGCAAAGACCCGGCGCTCCCGCTCCTCCCGGCCCGGATGGAGCGTGATCAGCTCCTCCGGCCCCAGCAGGGGCAGGGCGGCGGCCGTGGCGGCGTGGTCGTTCACCAGCCGCACCTTCGGGATCCCCAGGCTCTCGCCGAACGCGCTTTCCTCGATGACCCACGGCAGGTTGGTCGCCCGCACCGAACCGCCCACCACGGGCCCGGGAAGGCCGATGCACGCGGCCTCAATCCGGCCCGCTGCATTGTTCCGCTCCAGGAATCCGCGGACGATCTCTTCGAGGGAAGGAGCGCTGCGGCTTTCGAAATCCGCTAAAACCAACCGCTCGAGCGCGCACGGGCCCGCCGAACTCGTCCGTTCGTAAAGGGCCAGGCGCGTCTTGGTCCCGCCCGCGTCGCCTGCAAGGATGGTCATGGGTTACGCCTCCGCAGTTCTTTATCTTTCCGATGAAGTCGCATCCAAAATCCCCCCAACCCCCTTTGCTAAAGGGGGAGTAGGAGGGTCCTGGCATTTCTCCTTCTTTGAAAAAGAGGGCCGGGGGGATTTCCTCCCATATTAGGATGGATCAGCGCGCCATGGCCTGCTTCGAATAAAGTTGTATATTTTTCTGTGGGAGCGGCATCTTGCCGCGATGGTATCGTGGCTGGAAGCCGCTCCCACACGGGCGGCACTTTATTGCCGAGAGTACGACACCGTGCGTCTCACCCTGCTTCCTCGATTGTCACCCGGTTGCGGCCGTTGGTCTTGCTTGCGTACATCAAGGTGTCGGCACGCTTGACGAGCGCGGCCGCCGAGTCCTCCGCCCTGGCCAGGGTGCCGCCGATGGAGACAGTGACGTTCAACACACCGATGCCGGTGTTGACTCGTGAATGCGCCACCAGGATGCGCAGCCGCTCGGCGATCCCCCGAAGCGTCGCCGCATCCGTGTGCGGTAAAATGCCTGCAAACTCCTCCCCGCCCCAGCGGCACACGGTGTCGAACGGCCGCACGGAAAGGGCCAGCGTGTTGGCCACGATCAACAGGACCTGGTCGCCGATGTCATGCCCGTAGCGGTCGTTGAACTGCTTGAAGTGGTCGATGTCCATGAAGAGCAGGCCGAAGCCGACCCCGGAGCGCCGCAGTTCCTCGAGGCGCGAGTGCAATTGGGCTTCCAGGTGCCGCCGGTTCGGCAGGCCGGTCAACGCATCGACCAGTGCCAGCTTCTTCAGCTCCTCCACCTGCTCCTGCAATGCCTGGCGCGAGCCGATCTCCGTGAAAATCTCGACGGCGCCGGCAAATCGGCCGTCGGCGGCGGGCAGCGGGGAGGTCCGCACCCATACCGGCAGGCGGTGCCCCTGCTTGTGGTGCAGGTAAACCTCGGCTTCGTGCGGTGCGCCGTCGGCCATCGATGCGACCAGCGGGCAGGAGCCTTTGCAAAGCTGGCGTCCGAGGGCATCCACGTGCACAAGAATGTTGTCGGCGCAGGATTTGCCGACCACCTCGGCGGCCGAATAGCCGGTGATCCGCTCCGCGCCCTTGTTCCAGTAGGTGATCCGGCGCCCGCGGTCCACGAAGTAGATCCCGTCGTGCATGTTCTCTACAAGGTCACGGTAGAGGTCTTCGGAAGGCATCGTCGTTTTCCTCTTGTAAGGCCCCTAAAGGTGACTCAAAGATAGCATCACTCTTTTCTCAGCACAAACCTACCGCCACACCACGAGAGGGAGGAGGCTCCATGGACGCCAACCGCCTGGAATGGGAACGTCTCGTCGACGCCGCCGTTCGGATCAAGCAGCTTGCCCCGTGGGAGTGGATGCAAGAGGATGAGGTCTTCGGCATCCGGCACCCGGAGAGCGGAGAGATCGGGTTCGTCAGCGTGATGGGCATCCTGGGCCAACACCCGGCGGTCGCCGTCTACATGGGGCCCCGCGCCCTGGCGGAGTTCCTCGATCTTCATCAGGCACCACCCGATGTTCTCAACGAATATCCGGAATATCTCCTCGAAATCCCCCAGCTGCAGGCCTCTTTTGAAGATCGGGCCGATCTCGAAAACTGGGACCGCCAGCTGCTGCGCAACCTCAACCGGAAGTTTCGGGGGCGCAAAGCCTGGCCCCGCTTTCAGAGC
>JALOPD010000184.1 GCA_025454075.1 Desulfobacterales bacterium
ACCCCGCTCAACGACAACATCATCAACGGCCGCATCCGCGGGGTGGCCGGGGTGGTCGGCTGCACCAACCCGCGCGTCAAGCAGGATTGGCTCCATGTCGAGCTGGTGAAGGAGCTGATCAAGAACGACGTGCTGGTGCTGCAGACCGGCTGCTCGCAGATCGCGCTCGCCAAGGCCGGCCTGACGACCCCCGAGGCCGCGCACCTGGCCGGCCCCGGCCTGAAAGAGGTGTGCGAGACGGTCGGCATGCCGCCGGTTTTGGGCATCGGCTCCTGTGTGGACAACAGTCGCATCCTGATCGCCGCCGCCGAGATGGTCAAGACCGGCGGGCTGGGCAACAGCATCGCCGACCTGCCCGTGGCGGGGGCCGCGCCGGAGTACATGAGCGAGAAGGCCATCTCCATCGGCCAGTACTTCGTGGCCTCCGGGGTCTTCACCGTCTTCGGGGTCACCTTCCCCACGGTGGAGGGCACGAAGTTCCACAAGCACATCTTCGAGGAGCTGGAAACGATGGGCATGGGCAAGTGGGGGTTTGCAAACGACCCCTACGAGATGGCCCGCATGATCATCGAGCACATCGACAAGAAGCGCAAGGCGCTGGGCATCGACAAGGCCCGCGAGCGCCAGTTGATGTCCATGGCCGACCGCCGGTCGCTGGACGCGGCGGCATAGTCCCGCCGAGATTTAAAGTCGTCGGACTCCATCCGGGGCGCCCTGCGGGGCGCCCCGGTCTTTTTGGCGTGCCCGGTGGACAGGCCTTCCCGGCGGCTTTATTTTCTCCTTTGTAATGTCCATCCGGAGATGTTGGATCTCGGTTCAGACCAAGGCTGAAATAATTTTGCAACCGGATGCGCAGTGGGTCACCGCCGAGGAGTGCGGAGAGCGATATCGCCGGTACGGGCCGAAAGATGCCGTTTTTGGATGGACACCATTTGGGAGGGTTCGAGTATGATGACCTTGGAGGAGTTGAAGCGAAAACCGGATCTCATCGATGAGATCAACTGGGAGATGACCCCCGAGGAGGCCGTGCGGCTCTATCTCGAGTGGGGCAACAACTGGGCGCGGGGGGATGGCTATGTGATCCGTTCAAAAGGCGACTACACCACCTACTTCGTGGTCAACTGCTGGAACAAGCCCTACTACATTTATCTGATCCGGCGTAACTCCGACGAGGCTCAAGAGCTGGCGCGTTTCGAGCTGCCCCGGCAGTTCGAGAAGGATGTCTGCGAGCTCAAGGGCGTGTATGCCCTGGAACCGGAAACCAAGGCCTGGCTGAAGAAGGAGCTGGGCGTCGCCCGCTGATCGCCCAGGCGCTGCGCGTGTCTGTTTCAGGCCAACTCCGGGTGGTCGTTGAGAAACCGGTAGAGGGTGGCCCGGCCGACCCCCAAGAGCTTTGCCGACCTAGCCTTGTTCCCGCCGGCGCGCGTGAGCACCTTGCGAACCTCCTCCGGCGTGAGTTTCCGCGTCGGGCCGCGTCGCCCGCAGACCTCCGCCCCCCGCAGCTCCAGGGGCAGGTGCTCCGGATCGACCACTCTGCCGCTGCATTTCACAAACGCAAACTGGATGGCATTCTGAAGCTCGCGCACATTTCCCGGCCAGCGGTAGTCGAGCATCAGGGAAAGCGCGGCCGGCGACAGCGCGAGCGGCTCCCGGTCGTAGCGCCGGGCGGCGTCCTTCAGGAAGTGGTCGATGAGCACGGGGATGTCGGTTCTGCGCTCGCGCAAAGGCGGCAGCCGGATGGGGATAACGTTGAGCCGGTAAAAGAGATCCTCCCGGAAGCGATTGCGCTCCACCTCCCGTTTCAGGTCGCGATTCGTGGCGCTGATGACCCGTACGTTCACCGCAAGGGTGTGCTCGGCGCCCACCCGCTCGAAGCGGCCCTCCTGCAGGAAGCGCAGCAGCTTCACCTGCATGTTGTTCGAAAGCTCGGCGACCTCGTCGAGGAAAACCGTGCCGCCGTCTCCGAGCTCGAAGCGTCCCTTTTTGTCGCGAACGGCCCCGGAAAATGCCCCCCTGACATGGCCGAACAGCTCGGATTCGATCAGGCCTTCCGGCAGGGCGCCGCAGTTGATGGGAACGAAGGGGGCCCCGGCCCGGCGGCTTTCGCTGTGGATCGCATTGGCCACCAACTCCTTGCCGGTTCCTGTTTCGCCGGAGAGGTGCACCGGGAAATCGTAGACGGCGACATCACGAATCTGTTTAAAAATACTAAGCATTTTGCTGTCCTGGCCGATGATGTTGCCGAAACGGCTCATCTC
This sequence comes from Desulfobacterales bacterium, assembly GCA_025454075.1. Next base: position 2,259 of record JALOPD010000184.1, read on the forward strand.
GCCGGTGCGCAGCTGAAGGCAGAGAAAATCGGTGACGTCTTTGAAAGAGGAGAGGACGCCGGAGAGCCGGCCCTGCCCATCTTGCATGCAGGTCACCCGCATTTCGATGCGCCGGTGCTCACCGGTCTTGGTGGTGATGTTGAGGGTATAATCGTTGCTCTCGGCCCCCTCGGGCTTGCCGTCGCAGAAGGCGCAGCGGGTTCCGCAGAAAGGTTCGCCGAAAGCCTCGTGGCAATCCCGGCCCAGCACCTCGTTTCGCCTAAAACCAGTGATGCGTTCGGCCTCGCAGTTGAAAAAAAAGATTCGGCGCTCCACGTCGTGGGCAATGATCCCCTCCTTCAGGCTGTCGAGGACATGCTCCAGGTTGTCCCGGTGGCACAGCAGGGATTCTAAGGGGAAATCGTTCATTGGCGTCAATTGTCCGGTTAGGAAATCAGACCCGCACCACGCGAAAAAAGCCGCCCCAGATTCGCACAGGTATCAAAAATAGTTAATAAATTTGAAGCCCGAAGTCAAACACCGGGTGCCTCGACCGTTTCCGGGACAACGGACCTTCGACGGGCATGCTCGCGCGCCGACTGAATCGTGTTTTGAATTTCGGCCGAAGGCGGGGCGGTGGCTGCCAATCGCTCCAGGTAACCTCCTCGGAGCGTTTCACGCAAAGAGGGTGCGAAGTTCATGTCATACACCCATGAGATGTAGAGCAGGGTTGCATCGCACACAGACCGGACCGCCTCGATCGGCACGACACGGCCGCGCGCGATCGCCGATAGAACCGCGGGGGAACAGTGCCCGTTGCCCGCGAAGTCGAATTCGTTGACCACTTTCGGCATGCGGCCCCGTTGGAGGTGGTGACCGATGACCACCCGCCAGATGTCGAGCTTGTCGGCATCCCGGAGAAGTTTTAAGAAAAAAAGCGACCGCTTGTCCGCAAGCGGCGGCAGCCGGGCGGCGTTGTGGAAGGCGACCGCGCGCGCCAGGTGGCGCCGCTCGGCCGGGGCGACACCGGCAAGCAGGCCGTGGCGGTTGATTACCCGAAGGCCGAGCCGCCCGTGGTTGGCCGAATCCCTGTCGCGGAAGGTGCCGTAACGGGCATATTGGGAGAACCGGCCGATATCGTGCAGCAGGGCGGCGGCTTCGGCCAGCTGCAGATCGCTCTCCGGGAGTCGAAGGGCTCTTCCCAATCTCCGGATGGTGATGCAGACCCTTTTGGTGTGAACCCGCTTCAGCCGAAACACACGCTCCTGCTCTTCGCCATTCGAAGCGAAGCCGGCGATGTAGGCGGCCAGCCAGGATTTCAGCGCGGGGATCTCGTGGAAGGGCATCGCCGGTTAACGCCTGTCGTTGAGGAACAGCTGCTCGATCAAATCGGCGATGGAATCGGGATCGTTCAGTCGAAAAACCGGGACATGAACCTGCAGGGCGGCATCCGCGGCGACCGCCACCAGCTGGGGGTCATCGCGGCAGAGGAGCTCGGTCCCCACGGCGGCTCGCAGCACCTCGATTTTGGGCATAAACTCGCGTTTGTAGCCCTCGGTGATCAGCAGGTCGACATCGTCAAAGTAACGGATCAGCGGATCCAGGGATTCGGATGCCGTGGTCTTGAACATGGCGATATGGCCCGGGGAGGCCAAGATGACGGTCGCAGCGCCCGCGCTCCGGTGCCGGGCGCTGTCCTTGCCGGTGCGGTCGACTTCGATCGGATGGTGGGTGTGCTTGATCGTGCCGATCCGATAGCCCCGCTGCCGGAGCACGGGGATCAGTTTTTCGATCAGGGTGGTTTTCCCTGAGTTGGAGCGGCCCACGATGGAGACGATCGGCGGCGTGTGTGATTCCAGGGCTTCCATCAGAGCGTCCCGAGGATGATGCCCGATTCGGTCGGGGTGGCGACGGGGATGCGCCGGATCTGCCGCGCGCCGGCGGCCGCCAGCATCTCCATCAGCTGTGTTTCGGAATAGGCTTGGCCGGAGGGGGTGCCGACCAGCATGTTGAGCGAAAAAAGCGCGGGGAAGAGGGGCCCGTCCATGGTCTCGTTGAGGATGAACTCGTGGATGATCACCATCCCGCCCGGCGAAAGGGCGGAAACCGCCTTGCGCAGAATGTTCAGGCACCCCTCAGGGCCTTCGGCATGCAGGATGTGGGATAGCCACGCGACATCGTAGGGGCCGGCAATTTCATCCCGGTGGTAGTCCCCGGGCAGGAAGCAGACGCGCTTGCCCAGGCCGAACCGGGCGATGGTCTTTTCGGCAAACGGCCGCGATTCGGGCAAATCGAAGACGTCGGCGGTCAACCCCGGGTTCTTGAGGCAGAACTGGACGGCGTAGGTGCCGGGGCCGCCGCCGAAGTCAAGCAGCCGGCGGCGGGAGGAGAGGTCGATGGCCGATACGATGTGCGGGGCCGTGGCCATGGCATTGGTGAACATGCCCATCAGAAAACTCTCGCGCCATTGGGGGCCTTGAGCGGCGGTATTCTCCCTCACAGGCCGGCCGGCCACCACGGCCTGGTCCAGCCGTGACCAGGATTCCACCAGATGGTGGTGGTGCATGATCATGTGGCCGATGTACTCCGGTGACTCCCGGCAGAGAAGCGCTCGCGCCGCAGGTGAATTGGCGTACCGGCCAACCGCCTTTTCCAGAAGGCCGAAGGCCGCCATGGCATTGAGCAGGGCTTCCACCCCTCGGCCGGACCCCTGCAGACGAGCGGCGATTTCCGCCGCCGTCAAGCGGTCCCCTTGCAGGGCCGAGAAGAGATCCAGCTTCACGGCGGCGTGCAGGGCGCAGCTGCTCCAATACGAACCCGAAACCTGGAGCAGCTTCCCGACGTTCCAGCCTTTTGAGTCCATGGGCCCCTCCAGGGGCAAACGGCCCGATTCTGCCGCGATTGAGTCAATTCAGTCAGTTGGGTTCTTCTGCTCTTTGGCCAGCTGCTCGGGGGTCATGGTCCAGAAGGGGGTGCCGTCTTTGGTCAGCCGCAGTTTCAGCTCGAAGTTGCCGCCTTTTTTGACCTTGGAGGCCATGAGCACATCCTTGCCGTTGATCTCCGCCCAGCAGCCGCGAATGTCCACCCGGTCGCCGGGTTTGATGCCCAGGTCTGTTTGCTTGATAAAGGCAGCCGGGCCCAGGTGGACGAGGATGGTCTCACCCCCTTCGCGAACCTCGAGCGCGATGCCCGGGGCCATTCCCGGCATGGGTGCGACCTCCACCACTTTAACGACGCTCGCCTTGAACCTTTCGAGCTCCTTGGCCTTGTAGAGCTTGTTGTACGGGTCGGAAACGCCCCAGCCCTTGAGGCCGTCCGCATCCGCCGCGGCGCCGGTCGCACCCGCAACCGCAAGGCTTAAGACCACCACCATCTTCCAAATCGTTGCCATAGCCAACCCTCCTTGAAGATTTATTAAACAAGATATTTATCCTGAAACGATTTGGCAATCGCCTGCTCACTGCCGCATCGGCGCCGGGCGGCAGGCCCTCATCCGGGTTGCGCGGCTGCGGTTTCAGAAATTCATGAGCCGTTTGTCGATGATCCAAACCGGTTCATAGCCGAACAAGGCGTTCAGGTGGTGCAGGAACGCGTGGCGACCCTCCCGTTGCCAGATGGCTGTAATGGCCGCATTGACACCCTGATACCGCTGCTCGATGGCGTGGAAGTCGGTCGGGTCGAATGGAGCGGCATCCTCGGCGGCCAGAGCGGCAATGAGCTCGAGCCAGGTCCGGCTTGCCCCCATCAGGTAATGCGGCCAGGCGTTGCGCAGGGGCGCGGACCAGGCCGGGTCGCTCGTGTCGCCGATGCCCGGCTTAGGCAACGCCGCGGGGTCGTCGCAGACCACCTCGGCCAGCCGTCCCGAAGCCCTTGCCTGCTCAACCAGAGTATTGCCGAAGACATCGGCGTTGATGCGTCGTGCCGTGTTGCGTGCGGCATAGAATATCAGGCTGAACTGATGCCCCGCGCCGTCGCGTACGGCCCGGCGGTGAAAGCGCCACAGAAAAATTTCATCGCGGTAGCGCTCCAGGAGCGGTAGGGCCACGCGGTGGGCCAGCAACAGGTCCATGTGCCACCGGGGGGCATCGTCGTTGGGCCAGTCCATGCGGAAGCGCACGGCCCACCAGCCGTTGTCGCCGCTAGGCTGGATTTCAGGTGCTGGTTGGGGAACGGCTGACGGCAGCGGCGGCAAGGCCGAGCAACCGAGAAGGATGCAACCACTTACGACCGCCAGGGCTGTCAAACGGCAACAAATAGGTAAGGGACGCCGCAGGTCGCACCTCCTGTCCGGTCAGTCGCGCAGGGTCAGCCAGACCCCCGCCAGCATGACGACCACGCCGACAGCCCGCGAAAGCGTCAGGGGCCTCTGGGCAGCCCCGATCAGTCCGAAATGATCGATCAGGACCCCCATCAGGAGCTGTGCCGCAATGAACACGGTGAAGGCGGCAATCAGGCCCATGCGAGCTGTGCTGAACCCAAGCGTGCCGACGATGATCAACCCCAGCACTCCGGAGGAATAAGCATACCATGGGACCGGTTCACCGGCTCCGAGGTTTCCTCCGCGCTGAACCAGCATGATCAACCCGATCAGCAGGCCGCCGCTGAAATAGGTGATGAAGACGCTCTCGAGCGTGCCGATGCGTC
>JALOPD010000185.1 GCA_025454075.1 Desulfobacterales bacterium
GATGACGGTTCAACGCGCCGACGGCAGCCAGGAGCTCTGCCCGGTCTGGGGGGATTGCCGGCTCCAGGACCTGGCCTACCGCTACCAGGTCAGCGGCGAGCGGTTTGAACCCACTCAAACCCGCTATCCCACCGAGGACGTGAACCCCTTCATCGTGCGCGACTTTTCGCGCTGCATCCTGTGCGGCCGCTGCGTGCAGGCCTGCAACGAGGTCCAGGTCAACCAGGCGATCCACTTCGGGTTCCGCGGCGCCAAGAGCAAGATCATCGCCGCCTGCAACCGGCCCTACCGGGACTCCGACTGCGTGTTCTGCGGCGAGTGCGTCCAGGCCTGCCCGACCGGGGCGCTGGTGGAAAAGGACGTGCGCTACGCGGTGCGGCCCTGGGAGACCCGCAGGGTGCGCACCACCTGCTCCTACTGCGGCGTCGGGTGCCAGATGGAGCTGCACGTCAAGGACAACCAGGTGGTCAAGGTCACCGGGGTCGCAGACACGCCGCCCAACTACGGGAGCCTCTGCGTCAAGGGCCGTTTCGGCTTCAACTTCGTCGGCGCCTCCGAGCGCCTGACCCGGCCGCTCATCAAGGAAAACGGCGGCTTCCGGGAATCCTCCTGGGACGAGGCGCTGGGGCTGGTGGCCCGCCGCCTGGGCGAGATCAAGGCCGCCGCCGGCCCCGACAGCATCGGGGTTTTGACCTCGGCGCGCATCACCAACGAGGAGAACTACATCGCCCAGAAGTTCACGCGGGCGGTGCTCCAGACCAACAGCATCGACCACTGCGCCCGCCTCTGACACTCCTCCACTGTGGCCGGTCTGGCCGCAGCGTTCGGCAGCGGGGCGATGACCAACACCATCGGCGACATTGAGCAGGCGGACGTCATCCTGATCACCGGCTCCAACACGTCGGAAAACCACCCGGTGATCTCGAGCGTCGTCAAGCGCGCCGTGCACCTGAAGGGCAAGCAGCTCATCGTGGTCGACCCGCGGCGCATCGCGATGACGCGTTACGCCCGCCAGTGGCTCCGGCCCCATCTGGGCACCGACGTGGCATGGATCAACGGCCTGATGCACGTGATCATCGCCGAGAAGCTTCACGACGCGGCGTTTGTGGAAAACCGCACCGTGGGCTTCGAAGCCCTCCGGAAAACGGTTGAAACGTACCCCCCCGAGCGGGTCGAAAAAATCACCGGCATCCCTGCCCGGGACCTGATCGGGGCCGCCCGCCTGTACGCGGCCGCTGAGCGGGCGAGCATCCTGTATTGCATGGGGATCACCCAGCACACCACCGGCACCGACAACGTCAAATCGCTCGCCAATCTGGCCATGCTCTGCGGCCACATCGGCATGCCGGGCGGCGGGGTGAACCCGCTGCGGGGGCAGAACAACGTGCAGGGCGCCTGCGACATGGGCGGGCTGCCGGACGTGTTCTCCGGCTACCAGAAGGTGGCGGACGAAGCGGTCCGCCGGCGCATGGCGGCTGCCTGGAAGGTGGCCGACCTGTCGGAGAAGCCCGGCCTGAAGGTGACCCAGATGCTGCCGGCCGCCCACGACGGCAGGCTCAAGGCCATGTACATCATCGGCGAGAACCCGCTGGTGTCCGACGCCGACCTGAACCACGCCGAAAAGTCCCTCCGCAATCTGGAGTTCTTGGTGGTGCAGGACATCTTTTTGACCGAGACCGCACGCCTGGCGGACGTGGTGCTGCCGTCGGCGTGCTTTGCGGAAAAGGACGGCACGTTTTCCAACACGGAGCGCCGGGTCCAGCGGGTGCGCAAGGCGGTGGAGCCCCCGGGCGAGGCGCGCGACGACTGGCGCATCCTCTGCGACGTCGCCACGCGCATGGGAGTCCCCATGTCCTACGCGGACAGCCGGCAGATCATGGACGAACTGCGCACCGTGACCCCGTCCTACGCGGGGATCAGCTACGACCGGATCGAACAGCAGGGCATCCACTGGCCCTGTCCCAACGAGGAGCACCCGGGCACGCCGATCCTGCACCGAGAGCAGTTCACCAGCGGCAAGGGCGTATTCAACGCCATCGACTACGCCCCGCCCGCGGAGATGGCGGACCGGGACTTCCCGCTTTACCTCACGACCGGCCGGGTGCTCTACCAGTACCACACCGGCACCATGACCATGAAGACCGCCGGCCTCAACGAGATCGCGCCGGAGTGCTTCGTCGAGATTTCCCCACAGGACGCGCAGCAGTTCGCGATCGCGGACGGGACTCAGGTGGGGATCGCCTCCCGCCGGGGCCGCATCCAGGCGCGGGTCAGGATTTCCCCCAAAGCGGTTCAGGGGACGGTTTTCCTGCCGTTCCACTATGCCCAGGCCGCCGCCAACCGTCTGACCAACGCCGCGCTCGATCCGATCTGCGGCATCCCCGAGTTCAAGGTCTGCGCGGTCAAGCTGGAGAAGGCGGCTTAACGGGAGTCAAACTCAAGACGGCAATCTCAATCGGGGTCATCTTTTAGCGTTCGAACGCCGCTGAAACCACACCACCACTTATTGCCTTTTCAGGCGCGAGCGCAATCGGGGATACGCGTATGACGGAAGCTCTCATCATGATGGGCGGACTGGGGCTTGTCATCGGCCTGGTGCTGGCGGTGGCGGCCAAGGTGTTCTACGTCTATGTCGACCCGCAGGTCGAGGCGGTCGCCTCGGCCCTGCCCGGTGCGAACTGCGGCGGCTGCGGCAAGCCGGGCTGTGGCGCCAACGCCGAGGCGATCGTCGCCGGCCAGGCCTCGCCCAACTCCTGCGTGGCGGCCGGCCCGGAGGTGGCCGAGGCCATCGCGGCCCTTCTGGGCGTCGCGGTGACGGCCATGGAGCCCAACATCGCGCGGCCGGGGTGCTATTTCGGGGTCGCCAAGGCCGACACCCGGTTCGTCTACCATGGCCTCGATGACTGCCGCGCGGCCGCCATGCTGAGCGGCGGCATGAAGGTGTGCACCATCGGCTGTATCGGCCTTGGGACCTGCGTACGCGCCTGCCTCTTCAACGCCATTCAAATAGGTCCGGAAGGGCTTCCCGTGGTGGACCGGCAGCGATGCACCGGCTGCGGGGCCTGCGAACGCGTCTGCCCGAAGCACATCATCAACCTCTCCTCCGTCACCCGCCGCATCCTGCGCGAATACACGGTGGAGGAGTGCACCACCCCCTGCCAGCGGGCCTGCCCGGCCGGGATCGACATCCGGGAATATGTGCGCCAGATCGCTCTCGGCGATTATCTCCGGGCGGTCCAGGTCATCAAGGAGCGCAATCCGTTCCCGGCGGTGATCGGCCGGATCTGCCCGCGCCCCTGCGAGACGGAATGCCGACGGCAGCTGGTCGACGAGCCGGTGGCCATCAATTACCTCAAGCGGTTCGCGGCGGATTTCGAAAAGCAGAGCGGCAAACGGGTCCAACCCTACAAGGCGCCGGCCACCGGCCGCAGGGTCGCCGTGGTGGGGGGCGGTGTCGAGGGGCTGTCCACCGCTTTTTTTTCCGCCCGGCTCGGTCACTCGGCGGCGGTCTTCGAGGCCGCCCCGAAGCTCGGCGGGATGCTCAGAAGCGCGATTGCCAGAGAGCGCCTGCCCGAGGAAGTTCTGGATTGGGACCTTCAGGGCATTCTCGATCTGGGCGTCACCGCCGAGACCGGGAAAACGCTCGGGAAAGATTTCAGCGTGCCCTCCCTCCTGGATGACGGGTACGAGGCCGTCTTCCTGGCGACCGGGGGCTGGGACAGCCGGTTGGCGCGGGGGATGGCCGGGGCGGTGGAATCAGCGATCCCGGGGACGTTTCTTCTGGTGGACCTGCTGCGGGCGGGTGCGGGCCTGCCGGTCCCGCTGCCTCCCGATTCGGACGTCGTCATTTACGGCGGCGGCAAGCTGGCGCTGGATGCCGCCAAGCGCTGCCGGGCGCTCGGCGCCCGGACGGTAACGATCCTTTTCAGGGAGCCCTGGGACAAGAGCCCGCTGACGGACGCGGACGTCGCCGCCGACGGGTTCGACGGCCTGAGCATTCGCCACGGGGCGGCCATTCAGAAACTGTTCGGCGAGGCCGGACGGCTGACCGGCGTCGAGGTGGCGGAAAACGGCACGGGTCAGGCCGGCCGGCTGGCCGCCCAGACCTTGATCCTGTCCGCCGGCCGCTTCCCGGAAATGATTTTTGTTCCATCCGGACCAGCGTCGCCGCCGGAGGAGGGCGCACCCCCCGCACCCGCGGGATGGGAAGGGATTTTGCCCTACAAACAGCCCTGGTATCGCGATCAGTCAGGGCTCTACGCGGAGGGCGACGTGATCGCCGACTTCAGCGCCGCCATCAAAGCCATCGGCGCCGGCCGCCGGGCGGCGGCCTCCATCCACCAGGTGCTGAGCGGCATCGCCCCCCAGCTCAGCGATAAGGTGATCGACCCGAAGGCGACCATCCAAAACGTCAGCTCGGTTGAAAACATCAAACCGTTCCCGCGGCAGATCATGCCGGTTTGCAGCGGAACCGAGCTGATGCGCTGCGGCGAGCTCGAGCGCGGATATTCCGAGGACGCAGCGCGCAAGGAGGCCGGCCGCTGCCTGCAGTGCGGGTTGATCTGCTACCGGCAGGTCCCCAAGAGCAAGCCGACGCAGCCCGCACCCGCCCCATCGCAGCGCATGAATTGACAGCGGATCGAGCGACCGGCGGCAGATCCCACGACCCCACCTGCGGGGACCGAGCGGCGTGGCAGCCCTCCACCCTATGGGCGAAGCGTGCCAATCTTGCCCGGCTACAGCGGCTGCCCGCACGATCAGGCGATTGCAATTCTTCCGGCGCGCTTGATTCAGTGAAGCGGAACGCGAGGGTCGAGCGGCGGTTTGCGGGGTCGCTTAGATGCCCAGGAAGGCCTGCCGGAACTTGTCGCTCGCCAATAATTCCTTTCCCGTGCCTTCGCCGACCATGCGGCCGGTCTGGATCACGTAGCCCCGGTCGGCCAGATCCAGCGCCTCGCGCACGTTCTGCTCGACCAGAAGAATCGTCATGCCCTGCTGCTTCAGGCGCCTGACCGTGTCCAGCACCTCGTCCACCAGCTTCGGAGCCAGCCCCAGGGACGGCTCGTCCAGCATCAAAATCCGGGGCCGCGACATCAGGCCCCGGCCGATGGCGACCATCTGCTGCTCTCCGCCGGAGAGGGTGGATGCCGGTTGGAGGCGGCGCTCCTTTAGACGCGGGAAAAGCGTGTAGACGAAATCCAGGTTTTCCTGAACCCGGTTCGCATCGGCCAGGATGTAGGCCCCCAGCATCAGGTTCTCTTCGACCGCCAGCGGCCGGAAGAGCATTTTCTCCTCGGGCACGTACACGATCCCCAGGCGCACGATCTCCTCGGTGCGCATCCGCTGAATCTCATTGCCCGAGAAAAGGATCCGCCCCTCGAAGGCGCGCTGGGTGCCCATGACGGCGCGCAGCAGGGTGGACTTGCCGGCACCGTTGGCGCCGACCACGCACACGGTCTCGCCCGAATTAACCGACAGAGAGACCCCCTGCAGGACCGGCAGCCCCGAGTACCTGACTTTGATGTTTTGGACTTCAAGGATCGGCGCAGCCATTACAAAGCCTTCCGTTCGCGCACGTAGCGTTCCCCCAGGTACGCCCTGATGACCTGGGGGTCGCGGGCGATGTCCCGGGGGAGACCCTCGGCGATCTTCCTGCCGTAGTCGAGGACGATGACGCGCTCGCTGATGTTCATCACCAGCTCCATGACGTGCTCGATCAGCATCACGGTGATCCCGAGGTCCGAATGGATGTGGCGGATGCCGGCCATGATGTCTTCGATTTCGCTGGGGTTCAGCCCGGCGGCCACTTCATCGAGCAGCAGCAGCCGGGGGGAGGTGGCGAGCGCCGTGGCCATGGTCACGCGCTTTTGGGCCGCCACCGGCAGCTCGTTCACCAGGTTCAGCTTGAGGTCCCGCAGGCCGAGGTCTTCCAGGATGCCCTCGGCCCGGGTCCTGGCCCGAGACTGGGAGCGGGTGTGCATGAAGCACCCCACCATGACATTTTCGAGTACGTTGAGGTCGCCCCCGGCCACGTATACTTGAAAGGTCCGCGCCAGCCCGCGCCGGGCCACCTCGTGGGAGCCCAATGCGGTGACGTCTTCGCCGGCGAAGACGATGCGCCCGGAGGTGGGCGGGAACATCCCGGCGATGCAGTTGAACAGGGTGGTCTTGCCGGCGCCGTTGGGGCCGATCAGCCCCAGCAGCTCCCCCGGCTCCACCGCGAAGGAGACGTCGTCGTTGGCCTTCAGGCCGCCGAACGCCTTCACCAGGTTGTGAACCTCCAGAAGCGCCATCAGATGCGCCTCCTCCGGCGCGCCTTCTCGACGATGCCCCAGAGCCCGCGTGGTTCGAACGCCGAAATGATCATGATGATGAGCCCGTAGATGATCAGGTCGATCCCCACCAGCCCGGCCGCCGCGCCCAGCCACTCCTTCAAGTAGCTCTTGAGGGGGATCAGAACCCCGGCGCCGATGATGGGGCCCCAGAGAGAGCCGGCGCCGCCGAGCATGGCCATCAGGGCGATCAGGATCGATATGTCCAGGCTCATGGTGTCTTCCGGCTCGATGTTCTTGACGTAGACGGCGTGAAAAGAGCCGACCACGCTGACGAACGCCGTGGCGATGGCGTAGGTCTTGATTTTGGCCCAGTGCACGTTGATCCCCAGCGAACGGGCCATCTCCTCGTTGTCCTTGATGGCGCGCAGCTGGAAGCCCAGCCGCGATTGGCGGAACCAGTTCATGTAGAGCAGGCCGATGATGAAAAAGCAGAAGATGACGTAGTAATAATAGATGTCTTCTTTGAAGATCAGCCGCACGAAATCCGGGACCTGGTACTTGAAGGGCAGGATGCCGA
>JALOPD010000036.1 GCA_025454075.1 Desulfobacterales bacterium
CTGGTGGGCTGCACTGGAATCGAACCAGTAACCTAATGATTAAGAGTCATTTGCTCTGCCTAGTTGAGCTAGCAGCCCGTTGACCGCCACTGGGGAACAGCGACCGCGACTTTTAGCAGTTCCCTGCAGGGTTGTCAATTTTTTTTATGAAAAAAAATGACCGGCACCGGCCGGGGCCGATGCCGATCATTTTTTCCAGGGGGGCTTCTCCCGTTTCCGCTTGTCCTGCCTGAGCCGCTTGCGGTCCGTCTTCTGGCCTTTATCCGTCCGGCGTTTCAGCGAGAGCGGGACGTGGGCCGAGGCGGCTTTCTCCATATCCAGCGCGAAGCCGCCGGGCGTCGCCGGCCGGCTCAAGCCTTTGGCGGCTGGCGGTTTGGCGGTGTCGGCCGGTTTTTCTCTCGGCACCGGCGGGCCGCTGAAACAATCGGGCGGGACGCGATCGGCCAGAAAGAGACCGTCGCCGGACGGGTCAAAGACGACCCCGGCTTCGCCGGCGCAGCGGACGTTCACCGTCAGGATGACCGGCTCCGGGTCGATGCGCCGGCCCAGGCGTTCGGCCAGCACCCGGTCCGCGGCCAGCACCACGCGGGGGTGCGAGGATGGTTGGATCCCCTCGGCGTTCACGTGGGGGTAGGCCCGGCGGCGGATGCACGCATAGAGCAGCTTGGGCAGTTCCCGGGCCGAACCCCCCAAGTCCGGGGTGCTGCGGCCGACGGCGCGGATGTCGTTTCCCCTGATTTCGACCGGCGCGCCGGGAACGCTGAGCAGGACCTCGTTCAGGTGGGAAAGGTTGACGTACCCCCAGCCCTCCTGCTCGTGCAGGGCCTTGAGAAGTTCCTTGATCCGGACGAACCCTTCGGCATCCGGGATGAGGCCGAATTCATCCGGCCGGCGCCCCAGCACGTAGGCGAGCATCTTGGCTAAAAGGTTCGCTGAGCGTGCTTTTCCCATCTCATGGCTCCGTCAAATCAACATGCTGAATGCCAACATGTCACGCACAGGCGGCGGGGGATGCCTGCCGCAGCGAGCCGCGAGGCGTCGGTTCTTCCGCCGTTTGGGGAACTTGACCGCCCTCGGGTGTTCTGATAGTTTGCCGCATGCCATGAAAAGTCAACAGGATAAACGCTGCCTGCCTGAAAGGACATCCGCCATGAAAGCACCCAAGACATCCTGCCGATTCTACGGCCGCGCCGTCAAGTCCATCCCCGGGGGGGTCAACAGCCCGGTGCGGGCCTGCCGATCCGTGGGCGCCGATCCGCTGTTCATCCAGCGGGCCGACGGCGCGGTCATCGTCGACGCCGACGGCAACCGCTACATCGACTACATCGGCTCCTGGGGGCCCATGATCCTCGGGCACCGCCACCCGGCCGTGATCGCGGAAATGGTGATCGGCGCGGTGCCGTCGGTCGAGATGGTGCGCATGGTCAACTCCGGCACCGAGGCAGCTATGAGTGCGGTGCGGCTGGCCCGCGGTTACACGCAGCGCGATCTCGTCGTCAAGTTCGACGGGTGCTACCACGGCCACGCCGACATGCTGCTGGTGGCGGCCGGCTCCGGCGTCGCCACCCTGGGCATCCCCGGCAGCCCGGGCGTGCCGGCGCCCGCCGCCCGGGACACGCTTTCGCTGCCCTACAACGACAGCGAATGCTTCGCCCGGGTGATGAAAAAACAGGGTGACCGGGTGGCCGGCGTCATCGTCGAGCCGGTGGCCGGCAACATGGGCCTGGTGGCGCCCGTCCCGGGGTTTCTGCAGACCCTGCGCCGGCTCACGGCCCGGCACGGCGCGCTGCTGATCTTCGACGAGGTCATGACCGGCTTCCGGGTGGCTTACGGCGGGGCGCAAGCCCTCTACGGGATTCGGCCGGACCTGTCCTGCTTCGGCAAGATCATCGGCGGCGGCCTGCCGGTCGGCGCCTACGGCGGCCGGCGCAAGGTCATGTCCCACATCGCCCCCCAGGGGCCGGTCTACCAGGCGGGCACCCTGTCCGGGAATCCGCTCGCCATGGCGGCCGGCATCGCGACGTTGACCCAGCTGAAGAAAAAGGGTTTCTACGAGAAGCTGGAAAAGAAAAGCGCGCGGCTCTGCGCCGGGCTGGCCCGGGCGGCCGCCGGGGCCGGCGTCCTGGCCCAGGTCGAGCACGTCGGGTCGATGATCGGCATGTTCTTCTGCGACGAACCCGTGAGGAGTTTCGAGGACGCCAAGAAGAGCGACCTGCCGTTCTTCTCGAAATTCTTCCAGGGGATGCGCCGCGAGGGCGTTTACATCGCGCCCTCGCAGTTCGAGGCGCTCTTCCTCTCCTCCGCCCACACCGCCGAGCACATCGGCGCAACGGTCCGGGCGGCGGAAAAAGTCCTCCATGCCCTTCGCCGCTAAAGCGTTTTATGGGATGCGCTCTCCCCGCAAGGCCTGGATTCGCCCCGCTCCGCCTCTGCGTGAGCTGCTGGAGTTTGCCGTATTTGATTGCCGAAGTAATACTAAGGCCGCGAGGTAGAGCACCGGTCACGCCATCGGCTTTGAGCTTTCAGCATTGAGCTTTTTTCATGGACATGAACAAGAACCATATCCCCGCAGAGGTGCGGCGGATCCATTTGATCGCGGTGTGCGGAACGGCCATGGGCGCCCTGGCCTGCATGCTCAACGACCTGGGCTACGAGGTCACGGGCTCGGACCAGAAGGTCTACCCGCCCATGAGCCGCTTTCTTGCCGAGCGGGGCATCCCGGTCATGGACGGCTTCCGCGCCGAACACCTGGCGCACCGGCCGGATCTCGTGGTGGTGGGAAACGCCGTGCCGCGCGCGAACCCGGAGGCGGTCGAATGCGAACGCCTGGGCCTGCCGTTCTGCTCGATGCCCCAGGCCGTCAACCGGTTCGTGGCCGCCGGCAAGCGCACGCTGATGGTGGCCGGCACCCACGGCAAGACCACGACCTCGGCGCTTCTCGCCTGGATCCTTCAGGCCGCCGGCCGCGACCCTTCCTTCGTGATCGGCGGCATCCTGCGGAACTTCGACAGCAACTACCGCCTGGGGGCCGGCGAGGACCTGGTCATCGAAGGCGACGAGTACGACACGGCCTTCTTCGACAAAGGGCCCAAGTTCCTCCACTACGCTGCGGCGGCCACGGTGCTGACCAGCGTCGAGTTCGACCACGCCGACATCTACCGGGACCTCGACCATGTCCAGAGCGCCTTCCGGCGCCTGGCCGAGGGGCTGGCCCCGGACGCGCTGCTGCTGGCCTATGACGGCGATGCCGCCATCGACCGGGTGGCGGCCGGCTGCCCGGCGCGCTGCCGGCGGTACGGCGCGGCGGAGGGCTCGACCTGGCGTCTGGGACGGATCCAGGCAGCCCCTCCCTGGACCCACATCGAGGTGCTCAAGGAGGCGCGGGCCTTCGGCCGCTTCCGCACGCGCATGATCGGCCGGCACAACGCGTTGAACGCCCTGGCCGCCGTCGCGGTTGCGGATCACATCGGCATCCCGGCGGCGGCCGCGGCCGATGCGCTGGAGCGCTTCGAGGGGGTGAAGCGCCGCCAGGAGATCCGGGGCGAGAAGCGCGGGATCGTCGTGATGGACGACTTCGCCCACCACCCCACGGCCGTGCGCGAGACCGTGGCCGCCGTGAAGTCCGGCTACCCCGGGCGCCGGCTCATCGCCGTCTTCGAGCCGCGCACCAACTCCAGCATGCGCAAGATTTTCCAGCCGGTCTACCCGCTGGCGTTCGACGGGGCGGACGTCGTCTGCATCCGCCGGCCGCCCCTGCTGGAGAAGATCCCCGAGGCCGAGCGCTTTTCCTCCGAGGAGCTGGTGGCGGAGCTGCGGCGGCAGGGCCAAAACGCCGCCTTCTTCCCGGACACCGAAGGCATCATCGATTTTATCGTCCGCACCGGGCGCAGCGGCGACGTGGTCCTGATCATGTCCAACGGCGGGTTCGACAACATCCACGAGAGGCTGCTGGCCTCCCTGTAGACGGGAAACGGAATGGAACTCACCATCCTGATGCCCTGCCTGAACGAGGCGGAGACCCTCGGCGTCTGCATCGACAAGGCGCTGGGGTTCCTGGCGCGCGCCGGGGTGGAGGGCGAGGTGCTCGTCGCCGACAACGGCAGCACCGACGGGTCCCAGGCGATTGCGGAAACCAGAGGGGCGCGCGTCGTTCCGGTGGCCGAGCGCGGCTACGGCGCGGCGCTGCGCGGCGGCATCGCGGCGTCCCGCGGGCGCTTCATCATCATGGGCGACGCCGACGACTCCTACGATTTCTCGCGGCTCGAGGGGTTTTTGAGCGCGCTGCGCGGCGGGGCCGATCTCGTCATGGGCAACCGCTTCCAGGGCGGGATCCAACCCGGGGCCATGCCCCGCCTGCACCACTGGCTGGGCAACCCGCTGCTCAGCTTCATCGGCCGCTTGTTCTTCAAGATCCGGGTCCACGATTTCCACTGCGGCCTGCGCGGGTTCAACGCGCAGGCGATCCGGGCGCTCGACCTGCGCACGGCGGGCATGGAGTTCGCCAGCGAGATGGTGGTGCGCGCGGCGCTGGCGAAGCTGAAAGTGGCCGAGGTGCCCACGACGCTCTCCCCGGACGGCCGCTCGCGGCCGCCGCACCTGCGCACCTGGAGGGACGGCTGGCGGCACCTCAAGTTTTTGCTGATCTACTGCCCCCGCTGGCTTTTTCTCTACCCCGGAGCTCTCCTGCTGGCGCTGGGCGCGGCCGTGACCGCGCTCCTGTTGCCGGGCACCGTGTGGGTGGGCGGCATCGGCTTCGAAAACAAGACCTTTATCGCCGGCTGCCTGTGCCTGCTGGTGGGCGTGCAGAGCGTCACCTTTTCGCTTCAGGTCCGGCGCTACGCCTCGCGCCAGGGGTATCTGCCGCGGCATCAGCGCTATGCGACGTTTCTCGAGAATTTGACCCTGGAGCGCCTGGCGCTGGCGGCGCTCGTCCTATTTGCGGCCGGCTGCGGCGGACTGGCCTGGTGCCTTGTCAGTTGGTGGGGCGCGTTTTTCGGGTCGTTCGACAGCCCGATGGCCACCCGGCTCATGGCGCTGAGCATCACGCTTCTGGCCGCCGCCACCCAGATCTTTCTCACCGCCTTCCTGGGAGCCATCATGGACGTCGGCCAAGACGCCGCGAACCGGTGACGCATGTCGATGTGGAGCTGCCCGCGGCTGAACTGGCGGTATCCGGAGTGGGGCTGCACGGCCCTCGTTTTCGGGCTGCTGCTGCTGCACCCGCTCGTCAACGGGTTCCCCTTCCTGTTTCCCGACTTCTGGGGCTACTCCGGCGCCTGCCCGGATGAAATGCGCAGCCCGGTGCTCGGCTGCGCCATGCGGCCCTTCACCTGGATCGGCGGGAACTGGGCCTATGCGGCGGTCCAATGCGCGGCGACGGCCTTCGCGCTGGTTCTGCTCTGGTCGCGGGTCCTGAAACGGCAATACACCGGCGCCCTTTGCGCCGCGCTGCTCGCCTCGGGCCTGGGCCTGTTTTCCGGCTGGGTCATGGCGGACGTGTGGACCCTCATCGGGCTCATCGGCCTGTTCGTCATCGCCAGCGGGCATTGCCACCCGGCGGCCGCGGGCCTGCTCGCCTTCGCCTGCGCCACTCATTTCGGCAACTTTCCCACCTTCGGCACGGCGGCTTTGGCGATGCTGCCGTTTGTCCGCGAGCGGTCCCGCTATGCCGTTCGGGCGGCGGCGTGTTTTTTGGGTGCCGTCGTCCTCATCGTGGCGATGAACCTGATCGGCGGCCAGGTCAAGTTCGGGTCCGGCAACGGGTTTGTTTTCATCGCCGCGCGGGTGCTGCACGACATGCCGGAAGTCCTCGAGCTGAAATGCCGGCAGGATCCGGATTTTCCTTTGTGCCAGCGCAAGGACGAGGTTCTCGCCTGGAGCGCCGGAAACCATCAGAGCTTCACCTGGGTCGGGCTCTACAACCTCGGCCTGAACTGGCCGGCGTACAACCGCATGTGCCGGGAGCTGGTTCTTTTCAGCCTGCGCGATTTTCCCCGCAGCCTCGCCGACCATGCCGCGGCGGCGGTTCGAAACACCTGGGACTTGCTGCTCTTCCCCGAGCTGTCGAACGGGTTCGAGCCCTTCGGCACGGATTCGTTCGTCGCGGGGGACCTCCGCATCGCTTTCCCGGAAGAGGTGGCGCCCTACCTGGCCTCCCGGCAGGCAAACGGTGCGTTGGAGCGCCTCCTGAAAAAGCTGGACGCGCCGTTTATCGCGCTCCTCTGGCTGTCGATCGGCGGCTGCCTGCTTTTCACGGCGACGGGCTGGAGACGCCGCCGCGACGACCCCCTCACCCAGCTGGCGCTGTTCGCCCTGATCGCGCTTGCCGCCAACGCTTTTTTCATGTCCAACCTCAGCGGCGTGTTCGGCCGCTACCAGGCGCGGATCGCCTTCCTCATCGTTTTTCCGGCCCTGGCGCTGATCTCGCGATGGGCGCAAAGCAGGCTGCGCCCCGCGGCGCCGCCCCTCCCGGCTTCTTGACTTGTCGCCCCGTTTTCGTTAACCTGCCCAACCGATACGGTTAACAGCTGGGTTTCGCCATGAAAGCCAACATCCTCAAACTGCTGCGCGAGTCCGGCGACGTGGTCTCGGGCAACGCGCTCTGCGCTGAACTCGGTGGATCGCGCGTGGCGGTGTGGAAGCACATCCAGAAACTCCAGGAACTGGGGTACGATATCGAGTCCGGCGCCAGGGGATACCGGCTGCGCTCCTCGCCCGACAGCCTCCACCCGTGGGAGTTTCCGGGCCGCGAAGACCGCATGGTTTATCTGCAGGAAGCGCCCTCCACGATGGACCTGGCCAAGGAGTTGGCGCGCAAGGGCTGCCCGGCCTTCACCACCGTGGTTGCCGGCCGGCAGGCCCAAGGCCGCGGCCGGTTGCGCCGGGTCTGGAGTTCGGAGGAGGGGGGGCTTTACTTCACGGTGGTGCTGCGGCCGCGCATCCCGGTCCTGTGGAGTGCGCGGGTGAATTTTCTGGCGTCCTTCACTCTCGCTTCCATTCTGCGGCAGGGGTATGGCGTGGACGCGGGCCTGAAATGGCCGAACGACATCCTGGTTGGCGGCCGCAAGCTCTGCGGCTTGCTCTCGGAGATGGAGAGCGAGGGCGAGCAGGTCAACTTCATCAACATCGGGATCGGACTCAACGTCAACAACGACCCGCCGAAGGTTCAGCCGCCGGCGGTGTCTCTCAAGGCCCTGCTGGGGCGCGAGGTTGCGCGGCGCGAACTTCTTTCCCGGTTCCTGGACGCCCTGGAGCAGGGCCTTGCGGCCGAGCCGTGGGACCGGGTCATCGGCGAGTGGAAAACGGGTTCGGTGACGCTCAACCGGCCCGTGCGCATCGTCACCACGAAGGAGGAGACCCGCGGCGTCGCCGTGGATGTGGATGAAAACGGTGCGCTGCTGCTGCGGCAGGACGACGGGACGATCGCCACCGTTTTATACGGCGACTGTTTCTTGCAGACGTGAACACCGCAAAGGGGCCATGGGGCACCGGTGCGTGGCTCGAAGTGATGGATCGGAAATGACCAGCCGCGGGGAAGAAAATGGGGCGGCGCTTTCACCGCCGGCGGAGGAGGCGACGCCGCTGCGGCCGATGATCTACGCCTCGCTCTTTGCGGCTTTGACGGCGGCCGGCGCCTACCTGTTTGTCCCCATCGGCCCGGTGCCCATCGTCTTGCAGAACCTGTTCGTCTTCCTGGCGGGACTTTTGCTCGGGAGCCGTTGGGGGCTTGCCAGCGTCGCGGTCTACCTGCTGGCGGGGATCTGCGGGCTGCCGGTTTTCGCCGGCGGCACGGGCGGGATCGGGCGGTTCGCGGGCCCGACGGGCGGCTTTCTGCTGGGGTACCTCCCGGTGGTTTTTCTGGTCGGGTGGATTGCGGAACGGAAGCCCGCTCGCATGGCTCGGGATGCGGCCGCGATGGCGCTCGGCGCCGTCGCTCTGTACACGTGCGGGGTCCCCTGGCTCATGATGGTGACCGGCATGCCGTTCGAGAAGGCGGTCGCGGCTGGGATGCTGCCGTTCTTGGCAGGTGACGCCCTTAAGATCGCCGCTGCGGCGCTGATCGCCAAATCCGTGCGTCCCGTGATGAGATTGAAATGACCCATTTGCCTGTCGAGAAAAGGGCGGCCATGCCGGTCATCATCCAAATCGAAAACCTGGTGCATCGATTCGCCGACGGCACCGTCGGCCTCGAAGGGGTTTCGATGGAGGTCGCGGAAGGCTCGTTCGTTATCATCGCCGGCGCCAACGGCTCCGGCAAGACCACTCTCCTGCGGCATCTCAACGGCCTGCTGCGACCGACCGCGGGCACGGTGCGAGTCGCCGGGGTCGACGTGGCCAAGGACCTTTTGCGCGCCCGCACGATGGTGGGGATGATGTTTCAGGACGCCGACAGCCAGATCGTCGGTGAAACCGTTTCCGCCGATGCGGCCTTCGGGCCGGAGAACCTGAAGCTCGACCGCGCCGAGATCGACCGGCGCGTGCAGGCGGCCCTGGCGGCGACGGGGCTGGCGCATCTGGCCGGGAAGCGGCCTCACCTGCTCTCGGGCGGAGAGAAACGAAGGCTGGCGATCGCCGGGATCTTGGCCATGCAGCCGCGGGTGATCGTTTTCGACGAGCCGTTTTCAAACCTTGATTACCCCGGGGTCCGGCAGGTGCTCGGGCAGATCCTCCAACTGCATCGCTCCGGCCAGACGATTCTGCTGACCACCCACGATCTCGAAAAGGTGCTGGCCCACGCCGACCGGCTCGTGTTCATGCGCGGCGGGAAAGTCGAATGCGACGGGCCTCCCCCCGCCCTGGTTGCCGCGGCTGAGGCCTACGGCGTGAAACGCCCGCGTGCGGCGGGGCTTGGCGTGGAGGGCTTGTCGTGGCTGAACTGACGGGGTTTCACTACCGCTCCGGGTCCTCCGTGCTGCACCGGCTGGATGTGCGTATGAAGCTTTTGCTGCTGGCCCTCTTTTCGACGGCAGGTCTGCATGTGAACAGCGCCGGGCTCCTGCTGCTCGGGCTGCCGCTCCTGGCGCTTGCCGGGTTCAGCCGTGCGGCGCCCTCGCTCCACTCCCGGGAGCTGCGGTGGCTGGGGCTTTTGCTGGGAGTGGTGTTCGTCGCCCGGGCGATTTCAACGGACGGCGCGGCCCTGCTTTCGATGGGAACGGTCGCGGTCAGCCGCGAGGGCGTGCGCGACGGGCTGCAGGTCTGCCTGCGGCTGATCCTCGTTTTCCTGATGGGGTCGATGTTCGCGGCGTCGACGCGGCCCGCCGACGTGAAGGCCGGCGTGCAATGGTTTCTCGATCCGCTGCCCTTTATCCCCGCCGAGCGCGTTGGGACCATGCTGGGCCTCATCGTGCGGTTCATCCCGCTCATCTTCGAAGAGGTCTCACGCACGCTGGATGCCCAGCGGGCCCGCGCGGTGGAGAACCGGCGCAACCCGGTCTACCGCATGGTGATGTTCGGCATCCCGCTGCTGCGCCGGGTTTTCGAGACCTCCGACCGCCTGGCGCTCGCCATGGAGGCGCGCGGCTACAGCGAGTCGCGAACCGGCCCCGAGCTCAGGGCCGGGCGCAGGGATTGGGCGGCGCTCGCCGCCGGCGGTTGCTGGCTGGCCCTGGTTATGGCCGTTTAAACGGCGCTGCTGATGTTTTTTGATTGACAAAATTCTGAAGAGCCAATATAAAAAACTGTTTCAAAGGCGGGCCGTTAACTCAGGCGGTAGAGTATCTGCCTTTTAAGCAGAGAGTCGCTGGTTCGAGTCCAGCACGGCCCACCAGACACACAAAGCGAAGTCACGTCCCCATCGTCTAGCCAGGTCCAGGACACCGGCCTTTCACGTCGGCAACACCGGTTCAAATCCGGTTGGGGACGCCACGCATTAAATCAAGGGCTTGGAATGATTTTCAAGCCCTTGATTTTCCCTCCGTCCCAGCCGGTTCCAATTCTCTTGATGAATTTTGTCGGGTCCAGTATATCCCTCTATAAAAGCCAGCCGAAGAGCGGTCAATTCCGATGGAGGCCCAGCGATGGCAAACCCGGAGCACGTTGACATCCTGAAACAGGGGGTGGAGGTCTGGAACCGGTGGAGGAAGAAGAACCTTCGGGTCAAACCTGATCTCTGCCATGCAAACCTCTCCGGAACAAAGCTTTATTACAACCTGAATCTTGCGGCAGCAGACCTTTCAGGAGCGGAGCTTTCGGATGCAAAGCTCATCATGGCCGACCTTGCCGGAGCCAACCTTTCCGGAAGCGACCTCTGCCGGGTCGACCTCTCTGCTGCCGCTCTCGCGGGAGCAACGCTTTCCGGCGCTTTTCTTTTTGGTTCAAAGCTTACCGATGCGGACCTGACCAGGGCGAACCTTTCCAAAACGAACCTTTCCAAAGCCAATTTGGCCGGGGCCGATCTTTCCAGGGCCATCCTGATCGGGGCCAATCTTTTCGAGGCGAACCTCTGGGAAGCCAATCTTGAAACGGCCAACTTCACGGGCGCCAACCTCTGCGGGGTCAATCTCACCGAGTCCAACCTCTCCGGCGCCATTTTCCATCATTGCCACATAGGGTATTCCGCATTTGTGAATGTCGACCTGCGGCGGGCGCAGAATCTCGAAACGGTGAAACACATCGGCCCGTCCTACATCTCGATCAGCACGATCTACAATTCCGGAGAGAGCATCCCGGGGTCATTCCTCAGAGGGTGCGGCATCCCGGAAAATTTCATCCAGCACCTGCCGTCTCTCGTCGGCCGGCCTTTTCCGTTCGCTTCATGCTTCATCAGCTTCAGCCATGTGGACAGGCCATTCGCCGAAAAGCTCCACGACCGTCTGCAGGCCAGAGGCATCCGGTGCTGGCTCGACGAGCACCAGGCACGGCAAAAGGATGACGGCATTCAGCGTGTTGAACGGGGGATCAGCCGGCGGGACCGGGCGTTGCTCTGCTGTTCGGAGGCGTCTCTTAACAGTTGGTGGGCCGAGAACGAGATCACCAAAGCCTTTGCGAAAGAACAGCGGCTGGCGAAAGACGGCGGCCGAAAGTTCCTTTCCCTCATTCCCCTGAATCTCGACGGGTACATGTTCAAGGCGGAATGGCAGTCCGGTAAAAAAAACGAGATCAACTCCCGGTTGACGGCCGACTTCACCGGCTGGAGAACCGACGAGGTCGATTATGAAAAGCAGTTTGAGCGTGTGGTCGACGCCTTGAGAACGGATGCCGGGTCCGGGGAAGTTTCGCCGGGGCCCGGCCTGTGACCCAAGAGATTTATCTTGACACGCATGGCCAATAAAATAGAGAATTACGGCTAACTATCTAAAAAATCGAGCGATAAGACATCTTCAGGATAAGGGCGGGCACTTTCAAATTTTCCGGGTTTACCAGGAAAAAGCCAAACCCCGAGCAATCGGGGGGCGGAAAACTACGGGCCTAAGGGAAAAGAACCACCGGGTTTTCATCGTGGGACCGCGCGCGTGCCCTTAGGCGGCCGGGTTGCCTTGGTAAAGGCGATCCGGCTTTTGCATTCCGGCGGGGTCGAATTGCCTCCGGGCCCGGCAAACAGGGCCCGGCGCGTGGCTTGCGGGCCTATCGCATTGACGATAAGATCATAGCCATTGTCATCCCAAGAAAGGAGCTGATGCCATGAAAAGAGGAGTTGCAGTTGCATGCCTGACGTTGCTGGCGGTTCTGGTTTCCGCGAGCCTGTCCTTCGCGGTTACCATGAACCTCATGACCGGGCGCGAGAAGGGGACCTACTACCAGTTCGGGTTGAACCTGCAGCAGCTGGTCAAGCCGAAAGGCATCGAACTCGGCGTCCAGCCCTCCACCGGCTCGATCGAAAACCTCTACGCGGTGTTCAAACGGCCGCAAACCCAGATCGGCATCGTCCAGTCCGACGTGCTGGCATTCGTCTCCAAGGTCCAATCCAACCCGACGCTGGTCCGGATTGCGCAGAAAACCAAGATGGTCTTCCCGCTCTACAACGAAGAGGTCCACGTGCTGGGCAAGAAGGAGATCGCCGATTTCGATGCCCTGCAGGGCAAGCGCGTGGCGGTCGGGGAGGACGGCAGCGGCACCTTTCTCACCGCCCGGCTGCTGTTCGAGGTGTCGGGGGTCAAACCCGCCGAAATGCTCACCATCGGGACGGATGAGGCCCTGTCCCGGTTGAAGGCGAACCAGATCGACGCCATGTTCTACGTGGCGGGGTTGCCGGTGAAGCTTTTCAGCGAGGGCGTGGCCGAGGCCGACGGGCTGGCGTTGATCCCGATCACGAACAAGAAGGCGGCCGAATTCTACCAGCAGGTCAAAATCCCCTCCGGGACCTATCCGTGGCAGACCGCCGAGGTCGGCACCGTTGCCGTGAAGGCCGTGCTCGTGTCGTATGACTTCAGAAACCTGGATTGCGATTCCGTGGGGCGGTTTGCACAGATTCTCTATGAAAATATCGGCTGGCTGCGCGAAAACGGGCACCCCAAATGGAAATCCGTCGATCTGGATTTTCCGCTGAAAGGCTGGGAGCAGTATGATTGCGTGAGAAAATACCTGGTGAAAAAAGGGGCGCCCGCGCCGGCCCCTGCCGCCAAACCCGCCGGGGAAATCAACCCGGTCCTGGACGCGGTGAAAGAAATGCTCAACCGCTGAACCAGAGGTGCCCATGTATCTCAGACACTACCAGTTGAAGCTGAAACCTTTTGAGATCGGCCCGGACCCGAAGTTTTTGTGGCTGGGCGAAAAGCACAAGGAGGCCTTCGCCGTTCTCAAATACGGGATCCTGGAGAACAAGGGCTTCATCGTGCTGATCGGCGAGCCCGGAACGGGCAAGAGCACGCTTCTGAACGCGATCGCGGAAACGCTCGGGGCCAACGTCCGGTTTGCGAAAATTTCCGACCCGGCCCTGAGCGAGCTGGAATTTTTCAATTTTGCCGCCCGCGCATTTGAAATGGGCAAAACATTTCACGGCAAAGCGGAATTTCTCATTCACCTGGAGACCTTCATCAACGAGGCTGCCGCCCGGTCCCAGAAAGTCCTGCTGGTGATCGACGAGGCCCAGAGGCTATCGCCGGAGATGTTGGAGCAGATCCGCGTGTTCTCCAACTTCGAGGCACCGGATAAAAAAGTGATCAGCTGCATCTTTGCCGGCCAAAGCGAATTTTTGGAAATGCTCAAGCCGAACCGGGCGTTGAGCCAACGCATCTTTTTCAGCCATATCCTCCACCCCCTGACGGAGACGGAAACAGCGGCCTACATCGCCCACCGCCTCGCGGTGGCCGGCGCGTTAAAGCCGATTTTCACACCGGACGCCATGCGCGCCGTGTACGAGCTCGCAGAGGGAAACCCGCGGCTGACCAACATCGTCTGCGATCAGGCGCTTTTAAGCGGGTATTCCTACAACCTCCAGACGATCGGGCCGGACATCATCCGGGAATGCGCGGAGAACACGCTGGTTTCCCGCGAGGTGCCGCCGGAGCCCGCGTTTGCGCATGACGCTGGGGCGCCCCCCGCCGAGGTCAATGCGGGGGACGCGGTCGCTGCGGCCGCGCAGGACCCGGGCCGGGGGCTGCCGGTGGCGGCCCCGGGAGGAGGCCGCCGCAAAGCCTCCTATTGGGCCCTGGCGGCGGCTGTCGTTCTGTTGGGCGCTGCCTATGGTTATTTTTCCGGTGCATTCAGCCCCCTTTTTCCAGACCCCCGGGCCTCTTTGAGCCCGGAGGGCGCCGCCCGAAAAAACAGCGAGGCGGAACCCCGGGTTCAAACGGTTGAGAAAACCGAGGCCCCTGGCGCGTCCGACGTCGCGCAGCTTCAAGCCCGGCTTCAGGAGTCGCAAAAGCAGAAAAGCGACGCCGAGGGCCGCCTGAAAGCCCTGCAGGCCAGGTTCGATGTCTATGAAAACACCCAAAGGGAGCTGAACCTCGCCACGTCGCGCATCGCCGAGCTCGAAAGCGCCGCGGCATTCAAGGACAAGGATCTGTCCGCGGCAAGCCGGAAACTCGCCGAGCTTGAAAAAGCGCTGGCGCAGGAAAAAAGCGGCAAAGACAGGCAGAACTCAGACGTCTCCTCGAAAGACGCCGCCATCGCCGAGCTTCAAAAAAAGCTCGAAGCCGCCGTGTCGGAGGGGGACAAAAAACGGATCCAGCTCGAGCAAAAATTCGGTGAGCTGGAACTGGCCCTGGCCAAGGAAAGAGGCGCGAAGGACCAGGTGAGCGCCGAACTGACATCCCGGCAGGCCGCGGCTTCGGACCTGCAGAAACGGCTCGAGGCGGCCAGGTCCGCCCAGCTGAAACTGGAAGCCGATCTCCAGAGCCTCCAGCGGGACAATGCCCGGCTTCAATCGCAGCTCCAGGAGGCAAGGGCCCAAAGGCCGGCGCCCGCTCCAGCGCGAGCGCCCGCGGCCGTCCCACCGCAACCCGCTGCACCCGACACCGCAGGCGCAGGGCCCGACCCGGGGGGCGCCATCGACTTTGTCATAAAAAAGAAATCGCAATAAAAAACGGTTTCGCCGCGGGCAAGCAGAACTCAGGAACGGCAGGCCCCGTTTTGAGCTTGACATGGGGAGGGCGGTAAAGTATGGTTGAACCATTGATCGAATCGTGTTCGGGCTTTGATTTTTAAAGGGGGCGTAGGCGGATGATCCGCCGCAGATATTGCGGCGCAGGCGCTAAGACAGGCACCTTCCTCCGACGCCAAAACACCCGGCACGAAACACGTTACACTCGGCATGGTCGTCCATGTTCACCAAAGTGCGCCAGGTGCGGGCATTCGAGAGCATCATCCAGCAGGTGGAGGCGGCCATCCTTAAGGGCCGGCTCGCGGTCGGGGACCGGCTGCCGCCCGAACGGGAATTGCAGGGTCTGCTCGACGTCAGCCGCAACACGCTGCGGGAGTCCCTGCGGGTGCTGGAGCAGAAGGGGCTGATCGAGGTCCGCAAGGGCAACCGCGGCGGGGTCTTCGTCAAGGAGATCAATGCCGACTCCATGACCGATAGCCTATGGCTTTTCGTGCAGTCCCAGCGCATCACGATGGAGCAGATCTCCGAGTTCCGCCAGGATCTCGAGGGGCTGGTCACCCGCCGGGCCGCCCTGCAAGCCGACCCTGCGCGCATGAGCGATGTCGAGCGGCTGCTGGAAAAGGCCGAGGATCTGGCGTGCAACGGACCCGCCCAGTGGGATGCCTTCATGCAGGCGGACCGGGACCTCCACCTGGCGCTGGCGCGGCTGGCCGGCAACCCCCTGCATCACTTTTTCCTGGAAACAGTGCACACCCATTTTCACCGCTACCACATCCAGGCCTATCTGCCGCGGGATGAGGAAACCATCCAGACCACCCTCCGGGAACTGAAAGCCATCGTCCAGGCCGTCTCCCGGGGCGAGGCCGAGCGCGCGGAGGCTCTCTCGCGCGAGCATGTCCGGCGCGCCACGGAAGCGATGAAGGAGGCGTCGGCCGCCGCGGGGAAAACGGCGGCGGCTCCCCGGCCGTCCCCCCAGCGCTTGAAATCAAAACCCAACCCGGGCACCGCTGCCGGGACGCCTACGAACAGGAGGCCGTCATGACACCCATCACCTTGGAAAGCCGCCGGACGGGGACCGTCAGGGCCGCTGCGGCCGCCACCGGGCCCAGCGACCGTGTCCGGCTCGGCATCGAGCGCAACCGCAGCGACCGTCCCGAAGTCCACCCGCATCGCGCGGTGGCGGTCACGCGCAGCTACCAGGAGACCGAGGGCGAGCCGATCGCGGTTCGCCGCGGCAAAATGCTCCACCGCGTCCTGGCGGAAGAACCGGTGACGATCCAGAAGGACGAACTCATCGTCGGCATGAAAACCCTGACGCCCCGGGGCTCGCCCGTCTACCCCGAGATCAACTGCGCCTGGGTCGAGCGCGACCTCGACCGGCTGTCCACCCGCAGGGACACCCCGTTTTACGTCAGCGAGGAGACCAAGCGCATCCTGCGCGCGGAGGTGTTTCCCTTCTGGCGCAACCGCCAGATCGCCGACCGCATCAATGACGCCGTGCCGCCCGAGATCTGGAAAGCCGACGACCGCGGGGTAATCTACAACTACTTCCGCTCGCGCACGATCGGCCACTTCCAGGCCGCCTACGACAAGGTGCTCGCCCAGGGCATGGAGGGGATCATCGCCGACGTCGAGCGCTCCCTCGAACGGCTGGACGCCCGTGCGGCGGACTACCTCCGCAAACGTCAGTTCCTGGAGTCCGTGATGACGGCCTGCCGCGGGGCGGTCCTCTTCGCCGGCCGTTACGCCGCCGAGGCCCGACGCCTGGCCGGGCTGGAGTTCGACCCCGCCCGCCGGTCCGAACTGGAAGCGATTGCGGCGATTCTGACGCGGGTCCCGGCCCGACCGGCGGTCACCTTCCAGGAAGCCCTGCAGTCGTTCTGGATCACGCACCTCGTGCTCAACTTGGAGACCAGCGGCCATGCCTTCGGCCCGGGCCGCTTCGACCAGTACCTGTACCCCTACTACCGCCACAGCATCGACTCCGGCGAAATCACCCCGGCGCAGGCCCAGGAGCTGCTCGACTGCCTGTGGGTCAAATTCGACGAGATCACCCTGGCCAAGGACTCGGGCGAATCCCAGACCTCGAGCTCCTACCCGGACTTCCAGAACCTGAACATCGGCGGGCTGACGCGGGGCGGGCGCGATGCGGTGAACGAGCTGTCCTTCATGTGCCTCGACGCCCTCGAGCACACGCTCCTGCCCCAGCCGGGGCTCTCGGCCCAGATCAGCTCCGTCACCCAGCCGAAGTTTCTGCTGCGCTGCTGCGAGGTGCTGCGGCTGGGGACGGGCATGCCGGCCATGTTCAACTCGGATGTCATGGTGCTCGGCATGGTCAACCGCGGCAAGACCCTCAGCGACGCCCGCGCGAGCAGCTTAAACGGGTGCGTCGCCGCCTTCTGCGACGGCAAGGACCGCATGGCCTCGACCGGCTACTTCAACCTGGCCAAGGCCCTGGAGCTGGCCCTCAACGACGGCGTCGACCGGATGACCGGCGAGCCGCTCGGCCCCCGCACCGGGGACCCCAGGGCCTTTGCGGGCTTCGAGGAGGTGCTGGCGGCCTTCACCGCGCAGGTGGAGCACTTCGTGGCGATGAAGGTGCGCTACGACAACACCGTACGCGACATCTACGCCGCGCACTGCCCGGTCCCCTTCACCTCGGCCGTGATCGACGACTGCATCGCGACCGCTACCGACTGGCACGCGGGCGGCTCGCGCTACAAGATCGCCACCATGAGCGGGGTCGCGGTCGGCACGGTGGCCGATGCGCTTTCCGGCATCCGCACGCACGTCTTCGAGCAGCGGACCTTCGGGATGGCCCGGTTGATCGAGGCCCTGGACAAGAATTGGGAAGGCGATGAGGTCATGCGCCAGACCCTGGCCAACAAGACGCCGCACTACGGCAACGACGACGACCGCGCCGACGAGCTGGCGGTGCGGGTGCAGGAGATCTTCTGCACGGCCGTGGAGCGCCACACCGACATCCAGGGCGCCCGGTACTGGGTGGACCTCCTGCCGACGACCAGCCACATCGCCCTGGGCGAGGTGACGGGCGCCACCCCGGACGGCCGCAAGGCCGGCAGCTGGCTGTCCGAGGGCGTCAGCCCGGTGCAGGGCCACGACCGGAAGGGCCCGACCGCCGCCACACGCTCGGTGGCCAAGCTCGACCACGCCCGCACCAACGGCACGCTGCTCAACGTCAAGATCAACCCCCAGACCGTGAAGAGCGACCGCGACCTGCACAAGCTGGCGGCCCTGATCCGGGGCTATTTCAGCCAGGGGGGGCACCACATGCAGTTCAACATCGTCGACCGCGACCTCCTGCTCGAAGCCATGGACCGGCCGGACCGGCACCGCAACCTGCTCATCCGGGTGGCGGGCTACTCGGATTACTTCACCCTGCTGAGCAAGGAGATCCAGCGCGAGATCCTCTCCCGAGCCGAACACGGCGTCTGAAGCGGTTTGAAAACCCCGCCTAAGACCCGGGGGCGGCGTTGTCCCGCGGCGTGAAATGCTCACGTACTGACGTACGCTCCGCTTTCAACCCACGGGACGCCTTGCCCGCGGGCCCGATGCGGGGTTCTGAAACCGCTTCCTTAACTATCTGGATCACATGGCGACAACTGACAAGCAACAGCACCTCCGCTCCACCTCCTGTTGCTCCTCTCCCAACAAATCCAACCCGCAGGGTTTGATTTTCGACATCCGCAAATACACCCTCCACGACGGGCCGGGCGTGCGCACCACGGTGTTTTTCAAGGGGTGCCCGCTCAACTGCCTGTGGTGCTGCAATCCCGAGTCCCAGGTGAGCCGGCCGGAGCTGGTCTGGGTGCGCGAGCGCTGCCTGGGCTGCGATCTCTGCCTGGCGGTTTGCCCGGCCGATGCCCTGCAGACGACCGCCGACGGCGCCAGAGCCATCGACCCTGAACGCTGCGACCGCTGCGGCCGGTGCGCCGAGCGCTGCCCGGGGGAGGCCCTGAACCTCATCGGCCGGTTAGTGACGGTGGACGAAGTCCTGGCCGAGGTGACCCGCGACGCACTTTACTTCGAGAGTTCGGGCGGCGGCCTGACGCTCTCCGGCGGGGAGCCCCTGGCGCAGCCCGACTTTGCCGCCGCGCTGCTGTGGCGCTACAAACACGAGGAAAAGGGGGAGAACACGGCGGTGGAAACTTGCGGGTTCGTCGAGTGGCCGGTTTTCGAGGGGCTCGCCGCCGACGTCGACCTGTTCCTCTACGACGTCAAGCACATGGACCCCGCGGAGCACCTGCGGCTGACCGGACGGGACAACCGGCTCATCCTGGAAAACGCCCGGCGGCTGGCGCAGGCGGGCCGGGCGCTGGTGATCCGCCTGCCGCTCATCGCCGGCATCAACGACGGTCGCGCGAACCTGGAGGCCACGGCCGATTTTGCGCTGTCGCTGCCGGGAGTCAGGCGCATCGACATCCTGCCGTACCACCGGCTGGGCGCGCCCAAGTATCAGCGCCTGGAACGGGAATACCCCTTGGGCGGGCTGCCCTCGCTGCCGGCCGAACGGGCGGCTCAGGTGCGTCGGGTCCTTGAGCGGCGGGGCCTCGAGGTTCACGTCGGGGGGTAATCGGGTCCCGGGGGCCCGTCGGCTCTGCGACGGCGGACGGGTCGGGTCTCACTCACGAACGGCATGCGGCCGGCCGGGGCTACGGGGAAGGCGCTTCGCAGTGGCCGCCGCCGAGGTAGGCTTTGACGATGCTCTCGTCCTGGCGCAGGGTGGCGCCGTCGCCCTCGATGACGATCTTGCCGGTTTCCAGCACGTAGCCGTAGTCCGCCAGCTTCAAGGCCACCTTGGCATTCTGCTCCACCAACAGGATGGTGGTGCCCTGTTCGTTGAGCTTGCGAATGATCTTCATGATGGCCTGGACCAGGAAGGGCGCCAGGCCCATGGACGGCTCGTCCAGAAGCAGCAGCTCGGGGTCGGTCATGAGGGCCCGGCCGATGGCGAGCATCTGCTGCTCTCCGCCGGAGAGCAAGGCCGAATCCTGATTGCGGCGCTTCGATAGAATCGGGAAGAGCTTGAAGATGTAGCTCAGGCGCTTTTCCCTTGCGACCTTGTCCTGATGGGTGGTGAACCCGCCGAGGTCGAGGTTTTCCTGAACGGTCATGCCTTTGAAAATGCGGCGCCCTTCGGGGGCGTGGATCAGCCCCATGTGCACGATGCGGTGCGGGGGGGTCGCCGTGATGTCCTGGCCCATGAAAGAGATCCTGCCCGCCGCCGCGCGGATGAGGCCGGAGATGGTCCTCAGCGTGGTGCTTTTGCCGGCGCCGTTGGCGCCGAGCAGCGTCACGATCTGGCCCTTTTGGACGGTGAGGCTGATTCCCCGTAGAGCGTGGATCTTGCCGTAATAGGTCTCCAGGCCGTCGATTTTCAGGACCGTCTCGCTCATCTCACTCGTCCTCTTCCCGGCCGAGATAGGCTTCGATGACCTTGGGGTCGCCCTGCACGTCTGCGCAATTTCCCTCGGCAATCTTTTTCCCGTAGTCGATGACGATGACCTTTTCCGAGATTTTCATCACCAGGCTCATGTCGTGTTCGATCAAGAAAATGGTGACCGCCAATTTCTCGCGGATGCGTCGGATGAGGGCCATGAGGCGTTCTTTTTCGTGGGCGTTCAGACCGGCGGCGGGCTCATCGAACAGCAGCAGCTTGGGTTGGGTGGCCAGCGCCCGGGCCCACTCCACTCGGCGCTGGTCGCCGTAGGGCAGGTTTTTGGCCAGGCGGTCCTTGTGGCCGAGGATGCCCACGAAATCCAGACACTCTTCGGCGGTCCGCCGGATCTCGGCTTCTTCCGCGTGCTGGGCCGGGGTGTGGAAAATGGCCCCCACGGCGCCGGCTTTCGTCCGGCAATGCATCCCGGACATGACGTTTTCCAACACCGTCATGTTCTTGAAGAGCCTCAGGTTCTGAAAGGTCCGGGCCATGCCGCTCTGGGTGATCTTGTGGGGCTTGAACTGAAGCACGGATTTCTCCTGGAAGCGGATGTCGCCGGAATTGGCCTTGTAAAAACCCGTCAGGCAGTTGAAGACGGAGGTTTTCCCGGCGCCGTTGGGACCGATCAGACTGACGATCGCGCCCTCCTCGACATCGAAACTGAGCCGGTCGATGACATCCAGCCCCCCAAACCGCAGCGTCAAATCCTGGACTTGCAAGATGGCCATGGAAGCTGCCTCCGTCAGTTTCTGCGCTCAGGCCACATCCCCTGGGGCCTGAAGATCATCATGGCGATCAGCAGCAGGCCGAATACCAGCATGCGCATGGCCCCGATTTCGCGGAAGACCTCCGGGAAGAGCACGAGGGCCATGGCGCCGACCACCATGCCCGGGATTTTGCCCATGCCGCCCAGAACAACGGCCATGAGGATCGTGGCCGACTGCATGAACTGGAACGAGTCGGGCGAAATGGCGGTCATCTTGGCGGCGAAAAAACAGCCCGCCACGCCGGCGAACACGGCGCCGATGACGTAGGCGTAGAGCTTGATGGCCACGCGGTCGATGCCCATGGCTTCGGCGGCGTCCTCATCCTCGCGAACGTACTGCCAGGCCCGGCCCAGCCGGGAGTGCTGGAGCCGGTAGCTGACAAAAATCGCCAGGAGGACCATGACAAAAAAAGCGTAGTAGTAGTGCTGAATCTGGTTGAGCTCCAGGCCGAAGAAAGAGGGCCGGCTGATGCCGATCAGGCCGCTGGGGCCCCCGGAGATGTCTTTCAGAT
Organism: Desulfobacterales bacterium; assembly: GCA_025454075.1. Next base: position 21,219 of record JALOPD010000036.1, read on the forward strand.
TGCGGGCCGCGATCCGGGTGATCTCGCCGAACCCCAGGGTCACGATGGCCAGGTAATCGCTGCGCAGCCGCAGGGTGGGGCCGCCGATGATCACCCCGGCGATGATGGAGAAGACCACTGCGGCCGGGATGGTCAACCAGAAGTTCCAGCCGTAGTGGGAGGTCAGGATGCCGGTGGTGTAGGCGCCCACCGCAAAGAAGGCGGCGTAGCCCAGGTCCAGGAGCCCGGCAAAGCCGACCACGATATTCAACCCGAGGCACAGGACGATGTAGAAGAAGGAATTGGACAGGATCTCCAGGACGTAATTGTCGCCGATAAACGGTACCAGCAGGGTGCCCACGATCAGGAGGGCATAGACGGAATAGCGCCTCCGCCGGTCGTCCAGCAGGGAGATCAGGCGCTCTTCCAGGTCCGGCTTCTTGACCGCGGTAACCGTTTGGGAAGCATCGTCCGCCATGGCCTACATCCTTTCGATTTCGGTTCGGCCTAATATTCCGGTGGGTTTGAAAATGAGCAGCAGGATCAGCAGTCCGAAGGCGAAGACGTCCTTCCACTCCGAACCGATCCAGGGAATCTGCGTCCCGAAGGCCTCCAGCAGGCCGAGCACCAGGCCGCCCAGCATGGCGCCGGGGATGGAGCCGATGCCGCCGATGACGGCGGCGGTGAAGGCCTTGAGACCGATCACAAAGCCCATGAAGAAATGGATGGAGCCGTAGTAAACCCCCGCCATGACGCCGGCCGCGGCCGCCAGGGCCGAGCCGACGAAGAAGGTCAGGGCGATGATCTTGTTGACGTCGATGCCCATCAGGCGGCAGGCGTCCATGTCGATGGAGATGGCGCGCATGGCCTTGCCGTAAATGGTCCGGCTGATGAAAAGGTGCAGGATCGCCATGAGCAGGGCCGTGGCCGCAACCATTACCATCTGGGTGTGGGTGATGTGAATGTGGCCGATGGTGACGCCTTCGTCGTCAAGCCCCGTGTTGAATGCCGTGTATTCGCCGTAGGTGGCCGCCATGACGCCGTTGAACAGCACCAGCGACAC
>JALOPD010000186.1 GCA_025454075.1 Desulfobacterales bacterium
ATAATGACAACCCCTGGATTGAGAGAGAAAAATATAGATGGTTATTTATGTAGGCATTTAGCGTCATATTGTTATTTTATTTTGACGCGAACCCTTAGCGGTCGGGCTGGCCCATCTGGACCTGCTGGCGCAGGAGAAAGGCTTCACCCCGATGGTCCGAACCCCTTGGAACACCTTCGAGCAACCCGTCTTGTTAACCTGACTTTAAGCTGGTACAAGCCTTCCAGAATTCCAGGCTGCGAAGCCAATCCGGAGCGCATTCAACTTAAGATGGGAGGAGAAGCCGATGGCCGGGATAGAATCGCCGTTTCATATTAAATCCAAGATCTGGGTTGAAGACGCCAACGGCAAGGTGGTGTTCGGTCTGGGTCGTTACCGGATTCTGGAGGCCGTCCGGCGCCTCGGATCGCTGCAGGCCGCAGCTCTGGAGCTCAAGATGAGCTATCGCGCGATCTGGGCGCGCGTGAGCGCTACCGAGGAACGGCTGGGCAAGCCGTTGCTGATCCGCGAGCCGCAGGGCTCCCGCCTGACACCGCTGGGCGAAACGCTGCTCAAGCAGTTCCAGCGCCTGCTGAAGATCGTGGAAACTGAATCCGATGCCGTCTTCAAGGACCTCATGTCAGCATACTTAGACGGCTGAGCCGCTAGCCGCTCCGCTGATCAAGGTCGCCTGCCAACCATCCTGCCAATCGTTCAGCTGTCGCTGCTATATCATAATTGACACATCCGCTGTCTTCTGATATTCACCGTGCCACTTCGCTGCTGCGATTCATGCTGATACATGCCGAAACCATAACATTTCTCGGATAAAATGAGCCCTGATTCAACGCCATGGTGCCGGGATCATCGCGGCCGGACCTATTCTTTCGATGCGTTCCTCGAACTGACCCAGACATTTCACGGCTACGCCGCTCCCGGTGTGGCGATGGGCGCCAAGATGGTCGACATCGCCATGACGCGCATGGCGCCCGGAGTGCTCTATGACACCGTCTGCGAAACGGCCAAGTGCTTGCCCGATGCGGTGCAATTGCTGACGCCCTGCACGTGCGGCAACGGCTGGCTGCGCGTGATCCCGCTGGGCCGTTACGCTGTCACGCTGTTCGACAAGCATCGCGGCGAGGGCGTCCGGGTGCATGTGGATCCGGCGCGGCTGGATTGCTACCCTGAGACCCGCTACTGGTTCTTCGGCATCAGGCCCAAACGCAAGGACAGGACCGATCTTCTCATCGAGGAAATCCGTCAGGCCCAGGAATCGATTTACGGCGTGCAAAACGTTTTTGTGAAGCCGGCGCTGTTGTCGAAAGAGCTGTCGGATACGCGCGCCATTTGTCCGGAATGCGGGGAGGCGTATCCCACCGGCCACGGTCCCCTCTGCCGGGGGTGCCGGGCCGAAACAGCTTATTTTTCAAAGGAGAAAATCGGATGACGACTCAGTCGGTTTACAGCATCTGCGGCATGTGCACGGTGCGCTGCCCCATCATGGTCGAGGTGAAGAGCGGCGAAGTCCAGTTCCTGCAGGGCAATCCCCATGTTCCCGCGATGAAGGGGTCGATCTGCCCGCGGGGAGCCGCCGGCAAGGCCCTGATCCGGGACCACGAACGCATCCAGGCCCCTATGATCCGGGAAGGCAAGCGCGGCGAAGGCAAGTGGCGCCGCGTCGGATGGGATGAAGCTTTGGAGGAGGTGGCGCAACGCCTGAAGGCCGTAATTCAGCAGCATGGGGCCCGGAGCGTCGCCTTTTCCGATCGCGGCGGGCCGTTCCGTGACCTGCACCAGGCGTTCGTCCGTGGCATCGGCTCCCCCAACTACACCAACCACGACAGCTCCTGCGCCCGCAACGTCCAGCACGCCTGCATGTCCGTCGCGGGAGTAGGCCGCAAGGATCTGGTTTATGACCTGAAGAACGCCCGCCACGTCGTCCTCCAGACACGCAACATCTTCGAGGCCATCAGCGTCCAGGAAGTAAACAATCTCACCGAGGCCCTGGCCAACGGCTGCAAGCTCACGGTCATCGACATCCGCGTCACGATTTCCGCGGCCAAGGCCGACCGGTTCATGCTGCTGCGCCCCGGCAGCGACTACGCCCTGAATCTGGCGGTGATCCATGAACTTCTCATGCAGAGACTTTATGATGCTGATTTCGCAGGACGCTGGATCAAGGACATCGGCCGACTGGAGGAATTCGTGCGCGGCTACACCCCAGAGTGGGCCGAAGCGGAAACCGGTGTTGCCGCCGGCGAGATTCGCCGTTTCGTACGCGATTTGTCTAGCGCCAAACCGGCCGTCATCTGGCATCCTGGGTGGATGACCGCTCGGTACATGGACTCATTTTATGTCTGCCGATCGATCTATATCATCAACGCCCTGCTCGGCGCGATTGGCGCCAAGGGCGGCCTGCCGTTTGCGAACAAACCCGGAGATGTCGGCCGCAAGGGCTTGAAAAAGCTCGTCGACCTGGTTCCCAAGCCCGCCGAAAAACGGGTCGACGGCGTCGGCTATCGCTACAAGCATTTCGACGGCGGCCCCGGCCTGGCGCACCTGGTCTACAGCGCCATGGAATCCGGCGAGCCCTACCCCGTCAAGGCATACATCGCCTATCGCCACGACCCGCTCATGGGATTTCCCGATCCAGATCGACTGACCCGGCGGTTCGACAACCTGGACCTCCTGGTATCCGTCAGCTTCACATGGTCGGACACGGCCTGGTATTCGGACGTTGTGCTGCCGCTGTCTCCTTATCTAGAACGCGAAAGCATCCTCGCCTGCAAGAACGGCTTGAAGCCTCACTTTTTCGCCCGGCAGCGCGCCGTTTCGCCGCGATTCGACACCCGTGCGGACTGGGAGATTCTCTGCGGCCTGGCCAGGCGCCTGGGGATCAAGGAGCTGGCCTTCGATTCCATCGCAGCCATATGGGAGTACCAGCTCAAGGACACCGGCGTCCTGCCGGAGGATTTCAACGCCACCGGTTTCGTCAACTTGGCGGATGCCCCCCGGTACGCCAAGCCGGATCAACTCAAGATCCCGACCCCCAGCGGCAAGATCGAGATCATCTCCGAGAAGCTTGAAAACCAGGGCCTCGCGTCCCTCAAACCCTACCAGCCCCCGAAACGACCGGCCGACGGCGAGTTCCGTCTGACCTTTGGCCGCTGCGCGCTGCACACCCAGGGACACACCGTCAACAACCCCATGCTCTTCGAGCAGATGCCGGAAAACGTGCTCTGGATCAACGACAAGGCTGCGGCCGCGCTCAAAATCATCGACGGTGAGCGCGTCACGGTCAGCCGCAACGGCTATTCCGAAACCATCGCCGCCAAGGTGACGCCTCTCATCCATCCCGAGGCCGTGTTCGTGGTACACGGCTTCGGCCATCGGCTGCCGGTGGAAAGCCGGGCGTTCGGCAGGGGACTGGCCGACAACCGCTTCATGCTGGGCGGGCTCGATCTATGGGACCCGGCAGGCGGCGGCATTGCCATGCAGGAGCACTTCGTCACCGTCTCTAAAATCAAATAGGGTCTTCAAGGAGGAAGAACAACCCGACCGCCCCGGGTGCCGGCCGGTGCCCGGGGATTTTTGGGAATATGGATATGCCAATTATGGCATAGCCCTTGACGATGGGGCCCGGGTGTCGACCTGCAAGCGCCTGCCGGAACCCAAACCCCATCAACCGAGGCGCGAGGAGAAAAAAATGGAGCAGCATTTCTTTGTGTTGAACCATCGAGAGACGCCCTTCCTGCCAGGCCAGACCATTCTGGAGGCGGCCGAGGCGGCCGGGGTTCAAATTCCGACCCTGTGCCACTTGAAGGAAGCCACTCCCAACGGTGCCTGCCGGATATGCGTGGTCGAGGTGAAGGGTGCGCGCTCTCTGGTGACGGCCTGCGCGACCCCGGTCGCGGCCGGCCAAGACGTGCTGACCGAGTCGCCCCGGGTGGTTGCCGCCCGCAGGATGATTCTTGAGCTGCTGCTGGCTTCCGGAAATCACAACTGTTCCGCCCATTCGCCTAAAGACCAGACTCGCTGGGCAGAATTTCAGCTGAACGCCCAGCGGACCGAAGGCACGGCAGATCTCTGCCCGGCATGGGGCGATTGCCGGCTCCAGGAACTGGCCTTTCGCTACCAGGTCACCGGAGGGCGGTTTGAAGGATTGGCCAAATATCCTGAGCTTGAAACCGTCAACCCCATGGTGGTCAGGGATTTCTCGCGCTGCATTCTCTGCGGCCGCTGCGTCCAGGCGTGCAACGAGGTCCAGGTCAACCGGGCCATTTCCTACGGCTACCGGGGGACGCGGGCCAAGATCGTGGCCGCCGGCGACCAGCCGCTGTGCGATTCCGACTGCGTTTTCTGCGGGGAATGCGTCCAGGCCTGCCCCGTGGGCGCCCTGGTCGATAAAAAATCCCGATACCGATTGCGGCCATGGGAGGTGGAACGTATCAGAACCACCTGCCCTTATTGCGGGGTTGGATGTCAGCAGCTGCTGCACGTCAAGGACGGCAGGATCATGCGGGTGACGGGCGTCGAGGATGCGCAGCCCAACCAGGGCCGATTGTGCGTGAAGGGTCGCTACGGGTATGACTTCATCTATTCCGAGGAGCGCCTAAAAACCCCGTTGATCCGCGAAAACGGCCAATTTAGGGAAGTCGGCTGGGACGAGGCCCTGGACCTGGTGGCCGCCCGGCTGACGGCCATCAAGACCGAGCATGGGCCGAATGCGATCGCGGGCGTCAGCTGCGCCCGCAGCATCAACGAAGACTCCTACCAGATGCAGAAGCTCTTTCGCGCGGTGATCGGCACCAACAACATCGATCACTGCGCGCGCACCTGACACGCCCCGACGGTCGCCGGTCTGGCGGCCGCCTTCGGTTCGGGCGCGATGACCAACTCCTTCGGCGAGTTCGCCAGGGCCAGGATGTTCATGGTGATCGGCTCCAACATGGTCGAAGCCCATCCCGTGGCCGCCACCTTCGTGAAGAACGCCGTTCTCAAGGGCGCGCAGCTCATCGTGGTGGACCCCCGCCGGCACGCGCTGGCGGACCTGGCGGACCTGCACGTACCCATCCGCGTGGGTTCGGACATCGCCTTTCTCAACTCGCTGATGCAGGTGCTGATTGCGGAGGACCTCTACGACCGCAGCTTCGTGGGGTCCTGCACCATCGATTTCGAACGACTGGCGGAAGTTGTCGCCGCGTATCCTCCCGGGCGCGCCGGCGACATTTGCGGGATCGACCCCGAGATGATCCGGGACGTCGCCCGCCGCATCGCTGCGGTCAAGCCCATGATGCTCTGCTACACCCTGGGCATCACCGAGCACACCTGCGGCAAGAACAACGTGCAGGCCATCGCCAACCTGCAGATGCTGCTCGGGAACATCGGCATGGAGTGCGGCGGCGTGAATCCCCTGCGCGGGCAGAACAACGTCCAGGGCGCCTGCGACATGGGGGCGCTTCCCAATGTGTTTCCCGGGTATCAGCCGGTGACAGACCCCGCCAACCAGGCAAAGTTCGCTCAAGCTTGGGGGGTTGCCAGCCTCCCCGGCCAACCGGGGCTCATGATTCCTCGGATGATGGAGGGTCTCACCACCGGAAAAATCAAGGCCTTCTATGTATTCGGGGAAAACCTGGCCAACACCGAGCCCGACATCCGCAAGGTGGAGCACGAGCTCGCCGCGGCCGAGTTCCTGGTGGTCCAGGACATCTTCCCCAACGAGACCACGCGCTTTGCCCATGTCGTGCTGCCCGCGGCGGCCTGGAGCGAGAACGACGGCACCTTCACCAACAGCGAACGCCGCGTGAACCGCGTGCGGACGGCGAGCCCGCCGCCCGGGCTGGCCAAACCCAACTGGTGGATCTTCCGCGAACTGGCCCGACGCATGGGGCATGCCTGGGCAGCCGACAGTGCGCGCGCGCTCTGGGACGACGAGATCTCGGAGCTGGCGCCGCAGCTGTGCGGGATCAGGTATCACCGCCTGGAAGGCGACGGGCTGCAGTGGCCCTGCCCCGACGAAAGCCACGAGGGGACCTGCTTCCTGCACAAGGACGGGCAGTTCACCTGCGGCCTCGGGGTTTTCACGCCGGTGGAATGGACCCCGCCGGCCGAGGAGGCCTGCGCGGACTATCCGCTGGTGCTGAGCACCGGCCGGCGCCTGGCCCACTATCACACCCGCACCCAGACCGGCCGCTGCGAAGGCCTGAACGACATCCTGGGCGAAGAGACCGCCGACATTTCACCCCAGGACGCGATGGAGTTGAATGTCCGGGACGGCGAGCGGGTTCGCGTCCGCTCCCGGCGCGGGCAAGTCGAAATCAAGGCCAAGGTGACCGCACGCGTTCCGCGCGGCCTGGTGTGGATGTCCTTTCATTTCCGGGATACGAACGCCAACTGGCTCACGAACCCGGCCTTCGACCCCGCGACGCTTACAGCGGAATACAAGGCCTGCGCCGTGCGCATCGAGAAGTTGAACGCGGGTTGAAATTCCCGCAGGCCGGAACCACTTTATTGTCTCATGGGAGCGGCGTTTCGGCCGCGGAACATCGACAGCCGGCAAATCGCGGCTGGAAAGCCGCTCCCACCAGCCAACCAACACGCTTCGTCTGCGCTGCGCGCCGTATCCGGCTGCCGACGAAGCCGTCCGAAAGGAGCTTGAAAGTTGTCATGTTGAACGCTGCCATAACCATCGAACCGCCCCAAAACGAGACCACGCTGTCCTACGCCCCGGGAAGCCCGGAACGGCGCCGGATATCCTCCGCGCTGAACGATCTCAGAAGCCGGGAAATCGAAATTCCGTTGATCATCGGCGGCCGTGAGATCAGGACCGGCCAGACGGCCGCGTGCGCCGTGCCCCATGACCACCG
>JALOPD010000187.1 GCA_025454075.1 Desulfobacterales bacterium
GATCCCGTCGCCCACGGACAGGACGACACCGGTTTCGCTCAACTCCACCTTTTTTTCGTAGTCCGTGATCTGCTCTTTGATGATCTGGCTTATTTCTTCGGCTCTAAGTTCCATTAGGCACCCTCACCCCTTTTCATAGATTCTCTCATGTTGAGTAATTGCGTCCTGATGCTGCCGTCCAACACAAGATCGCCGATCTGCGTGACCACCCCGCCGATCAGGCCCGGATCCTGCTTCACTTCCAGGATGATCTCTTTGCCGGTCCGCTTGGACAACCCCTCCCGGATGCGTTCGACGGCGTCCGCTGAAAGCACGCTCGCCGAGGTCAGCGTCGCCCGGGCCACTCCCTTCAGATCGTCCGCCAGCTTCTGGTAGAAGTCGTTGATGTGCCCCAGAAAGCCGAATCGGCCTTTTTCGAAAAGCAGCACCAGGAACGACTCCATGGCCCTGGAAAAGGTTAGCTTGGCGATGAGGGACTGCAGAACGCGCTTGCGTGCCGCACTTTCGTAGAGAGGGTTGTTGATGGCCTGGTCCAGGCGGCGGTCCCCCGCCACCAGGCCGGCAATCGACTGAAGCTCGCTTCGGTACCGCTCGGTCTGGCCGTCCTGCTGGCCGATCAGCAGCAGGGCTTTGGCATAGCGCCGCGCAACCGCCAAATTCTTCATGACGCCACCACCTTCTGAAGGTACTCCTCCACCAGTTGGGTCTGATCCTGGGACGTAACGTTCTGCTTGAGCAACTCCTCGGCTTTCGTCAGGGCCTTCTCGAAGATCTCGCGCTGCAGCGTGGCCTTGGTCTGCTCGAACTCGTGCTCGATGTTGCGCCGGGCCTGGACCTGCAGCTTTTCGGCGGCCGCTTCGGCCTCCTTGAGGATGCGGGCCTTGGCCTCCTGCCCCTGGCGGGTGTAATCGGCCATGATCCGCTCGGCCTCCTTTTCCATGGTGCCGAGCTTTTGATTGTATTCGGCCAGCCGTTTTTCAGCCTCGCTTTTTTTCGCCTCGAGATCCTTGAGCTGATCCTCGATCCCCCGGATGCGGCCGTTCAGCGCCCGGGGAATGGGTTTGCGCAGCAGGAAAAACAAACCGCCGGCCAGCACTGCGAAATTCATCAGCCGGAACCAGTCCGTGGAAGTAAAGCCGCCGTGAGAGGGCTCGCCCCCCGAAGCGGCCCACGCCAGGCCGGCGCCTCCGGCCAGAACCACCAGGCCGGCCACCAGGGTCGCCCGGCCCCCCAGCCGCGGGCATTTCCGCTGAAGCCTCATCACACCGCCCTCCCCAATATTTTTCGAGCTATCTCGCCGGCAAAGCGGCCGACATCCTGCTGCAGGGACAGCCGGGCGCGATCCGCCTCGCCTTTGATTTTCTCGCGGATCTCCGTCAGGTCGGCCTGGGCTCTGGCATTGATGGATTCGATCAGCCGGCTTTCTTCCGCCTCGGCCTGCTGCACGAGCCCCTCCTTCTCCTTCAAGCCCCGCGCACGCGCATCCTTGATGGCCTTGGCAAAGGCCGCTTCTTTTTCCTGAACGGTCTGGGCGGCATGTTGGATGGCGGACTCCATGCCTTTGAACTTGTCCCGGCGTTCTTTGAGAATTCGACGGATGGGGCGATAGAGCAGAATGTTTAATGCGAAGATAAGAAAAAGAAAGTTGGCGATTTGGAGGGTGAACGACCAGTCGGGAACGACCGTCACTCCGCCGCCTTCACCGGAGGCGAGCGCGGGGAACGCAGGCAAGAGGATCGAGATCCCTGCAAAAATCGCCGCTGCGCAAGACGCACTCCAGCGCAAACCAGTTGGGCCCATAAAATCAACCTCCGTTCCACAAGGTAAAGGAGACTGTGTGGTCTGATTTTCTGCTGCTGGGGTCAAACAGGAAATGCGGGGTCTATAGCATCGCATCTGCAGGTTGTCAAAGTTTTTTTTAATCGGGTTTTTTAATCCACCATAAACCGGCGCATGCTGACGTTCATCAGCAACCCGATGCAGATCGCCACCGTGAGCGTCGACGACCCGCCGTAGCTGATCAGCGGCAGCGGCACGCCCACCACGGGCATGATTCCCATGGTCATCCCGATGTTGATGACCACCTGCCAGGCGAGCAGGCTGGTGATGCCCACGGCGAGGAGGATCCCGAAGGGGTCCCGGCAGCGGTGGGCGATGTTGAGCCCCCAGAGGATCAGCACCAGGAAAAGCAGAATCAGGCTGATCGAACCGATGGCCCCCCACTCCTCCGCCAGAACCGAAAAGATGAAATCGGTGTGTTCCTCGGGAAGAAAGGAGAGCGCATTCTGGGTCCCCTGCAGATACCCTTTTCCGGTGAGCATGCCGGATCCGATCGCAATTTTCGACTGGATGATGTGGTATCCCGTCCCCAGCGGGTCCTGGTCCGGGTTCAGGAAGGTCATGATGCGCTGTTTCTGGTAGTCCTTGAGCAACGACCAGACCACCGGAACCATGGCCGCCGCCGGGGCCACCAAGAGCACCAGCGCGCGCAGCTCCACCTTGACGAACAGGGTGATCGTCACCGCAATCAGTGCCACGAGGCCGGCGGTGCCGAGGTCCGGCTGGATGACGATCAGGCCGAAAGGCAGGCTGGTCAGCAGGATCGGCCGCAGCAGCTCCCGCAGAGTGAATCCGCGGAAGCTGGCGTCCTTGGAGTAGTACTTCGCCAGGACCAAGACGACGGCGACCTTGATCAACTCCGAGGGCTGAAGGTGGACCGGGCCTAAAACCAGCCAGCGGCGGGAGCCCCCCGCCAGCTTGCCGAAAACCACGACCCCCAGCAGCAGGAGGACGCAGGCGATGTAGATCGGGTGGGCCCAACGGTCGAGCAGCCGATAGTTGAAGGAGAATGCGGCCGTCATGACGACGAGCCCCAGCGAAAACCAGATGACCTGCTTGTAGAAGAGCAGCTTGTGAGGCGCCGGGGGCGGATCGGCCGTCACCGCGCTGTAGACGGTGGTCAGCCCGATGCCGCCGAGCATCAGGACCACCAGGAGCAGCCCCCAGTCGAAGTTGTGAATCAATCGTCGGTCGAACATGGATATGAAACCAAAAAGGGAAAATGAAAGTGCCTAAAGTGCTCTAAAATGCGCTAAAGTGCCTGCAATGAATAAGAACCAAAGGACCCCGCGCATCGTTTAACTTTAGGCACTTTAGCTCACTTTAGGCATTTTAGGCACTCCCTTTTTCGCTTACCCGTTTCCTTTCACCACGCCCTTCGTCCCGTCGTCGGCCAGCTTCTGTCCGTTCGGCAATTGGCGCAGGTAGGTTTTCACCATCTCCCGGGCGATCGGGCCGGCGGCGCTCGAGCCGTGCTCGCCGTTTTCCACCACGACGGCGATCGCGATCTTCGGTGCGTCGAACGGCGCGTAGCAGACGAACCAGGCATGCGGTCGATGATGCGGCGGCGTGTAGTCGTCGCCGCTGTCCTTGCGCCCCACGACCTGGGAGGTGCCCGTCTTCCCGGCGATCTCGGTGTCGTTCAGATGCACCCGGCGGGCCGTCCCGCGTTCGCCGTTCACCGCCCCCCAGATGCCCTGCTGCACGATCTTGAGGTTGCGGGGGCTGATCGGCAGCCGGCCGATCTCCTGGGGCGCGGTCTGGAAGACGACGTCCCCCTCCATCGTTTCCACCCGGCTCAGTACGGCCGGACGATACCGGATCCCGCCGTTTCCGACGGCCGCCGTCAGCATCGCCATCTGCAGCGGCGTCGCCAGGACGTAGCCCTGGCCGATGGACACCGAGAGGGTCTCGCCTTCCTGCCAGGCAACGCCGAAACGCTTTTTCTTCCAGGCGGAGGATGGAATCAGCCCGCGGGCCTCCTGGTCCAGCGTCACCCCGGAGCGCACCCCCAGACCGAAGGCCTTGGCGTACCAGGCCAGCCGGTCGATGCCCAGGCGCAGGCCGGTGCGGTAAAAAAAGACGTCGCAGGATTCCGATAGCGCCCGCCGGACATCGACCCGGCCGTGGCCTTCCTTTTTCCAGCAACGGTAGTCCCGGCCGGCAAACGGCAGAAACCCGGCGCAGTCGAAGGTCGTGGTCTCGTCGATGGCTTTCTCTTCCAGGCCGGCCAGCGCAGTGACGATTTTGAACGTGGAACCGGGCGGGTATTCGCCCTGGATCGCCTTGTTTTCCAAGGGGCGGAAGGGGTGCGAGATCAGCGCCTCCCAGACTCCCGTGCCGATGCCGCTGACGAAGGCGTTTTGGTTGAACGAGGGCGAGCTCGCCATCGCCAGGATCTCTCCGCTCGCCGGCTCGACGGCGACGGCGGCGCCGGCGACGCCTTCCAGGAGCTCCTCGGCGCGCTGCTGGAGTTCGCGGTCCAGGGTCAGGTGCACGTTGCGCCCGGGCTTGGGCGAGACCGTCTGCAGGACCCGCATGATCTGGCCGTTGGCGTTGACCTCCACTTGCCGGCCGCCCGGCTCGCCCCGCAGGACGCTTTCCTGCGTGCGCTCCACTCCGAACTTGCCGATGTAATCGCCGCCGCGCAGGTTGGGGTAGTCGCCGCTTTTCAGCTCGTCGAGGTTGATCTCGCCGAGATAGCCGATCAGGTGAGAGGCGTTCAGCTCATAGAGGTAGTTGCGGCGCAGCCGCACCTGGATGGACACGCCGGGCATGTCCACCTTGTGCGCCTCGACCGCCGCCAGCACGTCCCGGCCGATGTCCTGTTTCAGCACAACCGGCCGGAAAGCGGCCAGGCCCCGGCTGTGTTTCACTTTCCCCTGCAGCTCATCGACCGGCACGTTCAGGTAGGCCGCCAGCTCGCTGAGCACCCGGCCGACATCGCCGGCGTCCTTGGGGGTGAAGCTGACGTCGAAGGAAGGCCGGTTCTCCGCCAGCTTCGTTCCGTGGCGGTCCAGGACCAAACCCCGGGGCGGGTCCACCGTCTGGAGGCGGATGCTGTTGTTCATGGACAGCCGGTAATAGTCGTCTCCCGCGACCACCTGCAGGTACATCAGCCGCATCAGCAGGACGACAAAAACCGCCAGCACACCGAGCATCATCCCGACGATGCGCTGTTTGTACCAGTCGTGGTCCACCGATTTGACGAATCGCTCCATCATCCTTCGACCGGGGTCGCCGCCGGGCTATCGACGACCTTCCTCGCGCGCCGGCTCGTAAGCCGTTTGGCCTGGCGCATGGCCAGGGCAATGAGCGGCCCGGTCAGCAGCACCCAGCCGACCTGTTCGCTGACGACCCGGATCATCTCGCCGGTGGTGTGCCCCCCCGCACCGGACAAGCCGAGCACCATGTAAAAAAGGCCGTTCTGGAACGCCACGGCGGCGATGATGATCAGAACCAGCACCATCGTGTTTTCGGCCCGCACGACGGCGGCGGCCAGTCGCACGGCAATGTAGATCCACACATAGGATGTCAGGTAAAGCCCGAAAGGCCCGCCGGAGAGATTGTCCATCAGGACGCCCATGAACACCACGAACGGCAGGGCCTCGTGGACCGGCCGAAACGCGGCCAGGTATACCACCCACGGAAGCAGCAGATCGAAGAAATGCCCCACGAAGCCCAGCCGCGGAATGAGCGCCGTCTGCAGAGTGACCAGACCCAGGCTGCTGACGATGTAGATGAAATAACTCATCGGCGGTCCGTTGAAACCCGCGGCGTCGGCGGCAGCGGCTTCAAAATGATCAGCACTTCCTCAAGCCTCTCGAAATCCACGGCGGGGGTGATCCGGACCTCCTTGAAAAAATCGGAGCCCTGGAAATTGACGGTGGTGACGGTGCCCATCAGGAGTCCCTTGGGAAAGACCCCGTCGAAACCGGAGGAGACCACCAGGTCCCCGACCCGCACGTCGTCCTCGTGCATGACATAGTCCAGGTAGCACTCGTCGCGCGAGGTGCCCTTGACGATGCCCCGGGCCCGCGTGCGTTGAACCAGCGCATCGGCGGCGCTGTTGCGGTCGATGATCAGCAGCAGCCGCGACTGGTGGCTGGAGGCCTCCACGATCTGCCCGACCACGCCGTGGAAGGTCACGGCCGGCAGGCCCCGCTGCACGCCGTCCGCCTGGCCTTTGTCGATGATGACGGTTTTGAACCAGGCGGACGGGTCCTTGCCGATGATCTGGGCGGCGATCGCCGGCCCGGGCAGCGACCGCTTGAACCCCAGAAGCTCCCTCAACCGGTTGTTTTCGAGCTCGAGTTCGCGCTGCTGGACGTTGCCCTGCACCGCCTGCCCCAGCTGCTGTTTGAGCTGCTGGTTCTGCCGGGAGACGGACACCAGGAAAAAATAGTCCCGCCACACCCCCTCGACCGCATTTGCCGTCCGCGTGGCAAGCCCCTGGAACGGGGCGGCAAAGGCCATCATCACGCGGCCGACCCCGGCGGCGGGCGGCCGCCGCGTCGTGATCGCCAGAAGGATGACGTTGACCGTTACGAGGAGGATTCCGACAAGGATCAGAACCGTCTTCTTGGAGAACATAGACGCTAATGGACGACGATTTCCTTGAGAAGGTCGAGGTTGTCCAGCGCCTTCCCGGATCCGAGCGCCACGGTTTCCAGCGGGTGCTCGGCCACGGTGATCGGCAGGTTGGTCTCTTCCCGCAAGAGCTTGTCCAGGTTTTTGAGGAGGGCGCCGCCGCCCGTGAGGATGATCCCGCGGTCGACGATGTCCGCGGACAGCTCGGGCGGCGTCTGCTCCAGCGCGATCTTCACCGTCTCCACGATGGCGTCGATCTGCTCGGAAATGGCCACGCGGATCTCCTCCGAGTCGATGGAGAGGATCTTGGGGATGCCGGATGCGAGATCGCGGCCCTTGACCTCGATGGTCTCCAGGTTCTGGGGGTCCGGATAGGCGTTGCCGATGGTGGTCTTGATGATTTCGGCGGTGCGC
>JALOPD010000188.1 GCA_025454075.1 Desulfobacterales bacterium
CGACTGGAACTTGATCTGGGACGCCCGGGCGAAATTCTGGCCCAGGAAATGGGAGGTCCCCGCTTGCAGGGCCTTGCGGTCCTGCATCATGGCCTCGATGCAGATCGTGTCCACGGCCCCCGGGAAGCGCTCGGCGGCCGTCTTGTGGCCCTTGATGACCGGCATCGCCAGGTATTCCTCCGCCAGCCGCGCGTAAATGTCGAGCATCAGGAGGGTCCGCTCCCAGGCCTCCTCCCGGTTGGCGTGGGCCGTGTGCCCCTCCTGCCACAGGAACTCGCTCGTACGCAGGAAAATCCGGGTGCGCATCTCCCAGCGCACGACGTTGCCCCACTGGTTGAGCACGATGGGCAGGTCGCGATAGCTGCCGATCCATTTCGCGAAGGCATCCGCGATGATGGTCTCCGAGGTGGGCCGAACCACCAGCGGCTCGGTCAACCGCCCCGCCGGCACGAGCTCGCCCTGGCTGTTTTTCTCCAGCCGGTGATGGGTCACGACCGCGCACTCCTTGGCAAAACCCTCGACGTGCTCGGCCTCCTTCTGCATGAAGCTCAAGGGGATGAAAAGCGGGAAATAGGCGTTCTTGACGCCCGTCTCCTTGAACATGGCGTCCATGGCCTGCATGATGTTCTCCCAGAGGGCGTAGCCCCAGGGTTTGATCACCATGCAGCCGCGCACCGGCGAGCGTTCCGCCATGTCGGCGGCTTTGATCACCTGCTGGTACCACTCCGGGTAGTCGTCGCTGCGTGTCGGTGAAATCGCGGATTTCGGCTGTTTGCCCATCGGCTGTGCCCGTCCTCTCCTTGTTTGGTTAAACCGAAAAAAATTAAATAGAAAACAGGTCCCGCCTGTCGCTTCTACTGTTTAGCGGGTTCCCGGTTTAACTGTTTGACTTTTTTATCGAACCTCGCCACCTCCTCGAGCAGCACCTCCACCAGGCGCTCTTCGGGGAACTTCTTGACCACGCGCCCTTTGCGGAAGAGGATCCCGACCCCCTCGCCGCCGGCAACCCCGATGTCCGCCTCCCGGGCCTCTCCCGGCCCGTTCACGACGCAGCCCATGATGGCGATCTTGATCGGCGCGGTCGCGCCCGCAAGCGCCCGCTCCACCCGCTCGACGATGCCGAACAGGTCGATCCGGGTGCGGCCGCAGGTCGGGCAGGCAATAATCTCCGGGCCGCGCCGGCGAAGGTCGAGGGCCCGCAGGATTTCGAACCCGGCCCGCACCTCTTCGACCGGGTCCCGGGTCAGAGACACCCGCAGCGTGTCGCCGATGCCCTCGGCCAGCAGCATGCCGATGCCCAGGGCGGACTTGACCAGCCCGGAAAAAAGCGTACCCGCTTCGGTCACCCCGAGGTGCAGCGGCAGGTCGGTGCGGCCGGACAACTGCCGGTAGGCGGCCACCGTGCGCCCGACGTCCGAGGCCTTGAGGGAGACCTTGATCGCGTGGAAATCCAGCGAGCGCAGCAGTTCGATGTGGCGCAGCGCGCTCTCCACCATGCCCTCGGGGGCGGCCCCATTATATTTTTTTAGAATGTCCTTTTC
Organism: Desulfobacterales bacterium; assembly: GCA_025454075.1. The sequence continues at coordinate 1,542 of JALOPD010000188.1, forward strand.
AAGGGACCCCGCGTTGACGCCGATGCGGATCGGGATCCCGCAGTCACGGGCGCAGTCCACCACGGCCTTGACCTTCTTGGCGCCGCCGATGTTGCCCGGGTTGATCCGCAGACCGTCGGCACCGGAACGGGCGGCGGCGACGGCCAGGCGGTGGTCGAAGTGGATGTCGGCAATCACCGGGATCCGCACCTGCTCCTTGATGCGGGCCAGCGCCGCGGCCGCCTCGGCATCCGGCACCGCCACCCGCACGATGTCGCAGCCGGCCTCCTCCATCCGACGGATCTGCGCCGCGGTGGCCGCTACGTCCTGGGTGGGTGTGTTCGTCATGGACTGGACCGAGATGGCCGCCGCGCCGCCCACGGGCACCGCTCCCACCATGATCTGCCGCGTTTTCCTGCGCTGGGTCATCCGGTCCATGCGATCATCTCAACATCCCGCTGTGGTAAAGGTTGCCATATCCCCCCGCCTGTGGTAGGGTCGCCTCAAAACATCCTTCCGGCTGTCCAGCGCTGTCCAGAGTGCTCATTTCGTCGCCCCCCTTCTCGGTCAATACTTTATTTGGTGCGGCAGGGAGGCGACGGAACACAGGTGCTTGAACCCTGTTGATTGCTTCGGCGACTCTACGCGCACCAACGGGAAATTGGGAGACGGACTCGACCCCGTTCGCAGAGGGTGCCCGCACCGTCGCATGCCGGAGTAATAACAGACACATTGGCCTACATCAAGCAGGGAGTTCGCCATGACCCAAAAAGATAGGGGTTCTTTTGCCGCCAAACACGGCCAGGAGGCAAAGGCCGGCATCGTCGCAGCGGTCCGGGCGGGGCTTGAACAGGCGGCGCCGGCGGGCACGCTCTCGTGCACGGCCGCCTTCAAGCTGTCGGCCGACCTTGAAAAACCGCCGGCCGAGATCGGCAAGGCGGCCGACCTGCTCGGCATCCGGCTCGTCAAGTGCCAGTTGGGGCTTTTCGGGTATGCACCCGAAAAAAAGATCGTCCGGCCGGCATCGGCGGTCGATCCCGCCCTGGAAGAGGCCATCCGCGCGGCGCTTCAGGACGGTCGGCTGAGCTGCCGCACGGCCTGGGGGCTCGCAGAGCGGTTCCGGGTGCCCAAAATGAACGTGAGCGCCGCCTGCGAGGCGCTGGGGGTGAAGGTCAAGCCCTGCCAGCTCGGCGCATTTTGAGAAGCGGCCTAATCCGCCGTTTTTCAAAACACAAGGGATGCCAACATGAAAAAACTGATTCGCAGACATAGGTTCTTACGGGTCGGGGTGCCGACCATGCTGATGGCCGCCGGCGCCGTTGCCATGCTTCAGGGCGGCGCCCCCCCGGCGGACGGCTTTCAGGATCTCAGCCTGGATCGGATTCTCGCCGCCGGCGAGCTGAAGGTCATTACCGGCAGCTCGCTCCACAGCCACTATGTGTATCGAAACCGGTCCAGGGGATTCGATTACGAACTGGCCAGGGAGTTTGCCGACCATTTGGGGGTCCGGCTGAAGACTGTGTCCTGCGACACATGGGAGGAGATGCGGGCCGCCCTTTACAGCGGGCGCGGCGACCTGATCGCCGCGGGCCTGGAAATCACCGCGGCGCGCACCCGGCAGGCGGCTTTCTCCGACGGCTACCGGGAGGTGCGGCAGCACCTCGTTTCGCATCGCAGCCGACCGCCGGTCGCCGCCCTCCGGGACCTCGCCGGGAAAACGGTGGATGTCGCCCGCGGGTCGGCGCACCACGAACGGCTGGAGGAGCTGCGGCGCGAGGGCATCGACGTGATCATCCGCCTCCACGACAACCTGTCGGACGACCTCCTGATTCAAAAAGCGGCCCGGGGCGAGATCGATTTCACCGTCGCCAACAGCAACATCGCGCTCATGATCCGGCGGTATTACCCTTCGGCGTCCGTCCAGCCCCTCAGCCAAGAGACCGTCCCCCTCGGCTGGGCCGTGCGGCCCGATGCCCGGCAGCTGCTGGAAACGGTCAACTCGTTTTTCAAGACCGTCGGCGAGAACGGGCGCCTCGACGACATCTATGAAAAATATCACTGGAATATCGGCGACTTTGACTACATCGACCTGAAGGCCTTTCACGAGCGCATGCGCACCCGCCTGCCCCGCTACCGGCCCTTCATCAAGGAAGCGGCCCGCAAAAACGGCTTCGACTGGTGCCTGATCGCCGCCCAGGCCTACCGCGAATCCCACTTGGACCCGCTCGCACGCGGGGCCTTCGATGCCCAGGGGCTGATGCAGATCCTGCCGGCCACCGCCCGCAGCCTCAAAATCGCCGACGCCTTCGATCCGGTCGCCAGCATCAACGGCGGCGTTCAATACCTGAAATGGCTCTACGAGCTGTTCGACGGGGTCGAGGAGGACGACCGGACGCTGCTCGCCCTGGCGGCCTACAATGCCGGGCCCGGGCATGTGCAGGACGCCCGGCGGCTGGCAGCCAAAAAGGGGCTTGACCCCAACCGCTGGGAGGCGGTGGCGAAAACCCTGCCCCTGCTGCGCTACCGAACCTATTACCGGAACGCCGAGCAGGGCTTCTGCCGGGGGGACATCACCGTGGCGTACGTCAAGCACATCCTGGTCTACTGGGATATTCTCAAGCGCCAGGAGCTGGACGCCGCCGTGGCCAAAGCCGCCCTTGGGGCCCGCGAGGTCTTTGTGCATTGAATAATTTCAGGAATAGGTCCTATAGGACCTATTCTTTTCAGCCCCCTGCCCCCATCCCAACGAACGGGTTGTGGCGTCTCTCCTCGCCGATGGTCGTCGCCGGGCCGTGCCCGGTGAACACCTGAACGTCGTCTGCCAGCGCGAAGAGCTTCTTCTGGATGCTGGACTTGAGCGCTTCGAAGTCGCCCCCCGGGAAGTCCGTACGCCCCACGGAGCCGGCGAAAAGGGTGTCGCCCACGAAGAGGCGGCCGTCGGCGAGCAGCGAGACCCCGCCCGGGGTGTGGCCGGGGGTGTGGATGACCTTGAAGGTGATCGTGCCGACCGCGACGGTATCGCCCTCGTCGATGGTGCGGTCCGGGGCGGGGGAATCCTCGGCCGACATGCCCCAGGCGGCGGCGCTGCGCGAGAGCATGCGCAGCATCGGCGCATCCAGCGCGTGGATCAGGATCGGCGCACCGGTGACCGTCTTCATGCGCTTGTTGGCGCCGACGTGGTCGAAGTGCCCGTGGGTGTTGATGATTTGAGTTACGGTGAGCTTGTCCCCGGCCAGGGTGCGCAGGATCCGGTCCGCCTCGTCGCCCGGGTCGATGACGGCCGCCTGGCGCGTCTGCTCGCAGCCGACGATGAAGCAGTTGGCCATGATGGGGCCTACCGCAAGCGTCTTGATGATCATCTCATTCCTCCGATGGGGGCTTTTCCTTCTTTTTCCTTTTAACCACCAGCTTCAAGCTTTTGGCTGCCGTCTTTCTTGCCCTCGGTCTTCCCGGCGCGGGCGCCGGTTGCTCCTTCATACGGTCTTCCGGCGCGCTCGCGGCCACCTTAGCCGGGTCTGGCCCATCTTCCCCTTCGAACGCCTCCGGCGGCGCCTCGGGGTCGCCGCACGGCAGCTGCAGTTCGCCGGCCTCGACCGCGGCGCGGATGCTGTCCACGATGCCGTTGATGAAGGCGCCCGACTCCTCGGTCCCGAACTTCTTGCCGATGTCGACCGCCTCGTTGATGCTGACCTTGGCAGGGATGTCCCGGCAGCACACCATCTCGTAGACCGCGATGCGCATCACGTTGCGGTCGACCCCGGACATGCGCCCCAGGCTCCAGTTCTCCGAAAAGCGCTCGATCAGGGGGTCCAGTTCGGTCTGGGACCGCAGCACGCCGCGGACCAGCCTCAAAAAAAACGGCCGGACGTCAGGCTTGGGTGCAAAGTTGGCGCAAAACCTGCCGAAGGTCTCCTCCGAAAAATCCCTGCGGGTGTCCATGTAGAAAAGGGCCTGCATGGCCAGCTCGCGCGCCTTGCGACGGGTGCCCATCCCTTACACGGCGTCGAACAGGTTGACCATCTCGACGGCGGCCATGGCGGCGCTGAAGCCCTTGTTGTCGAGTTTGGCGCCGGCCCGTTCGATGGCCTGCTCGATGGTGTCCACCGTGATCACGCGGCCCCCAGGCAGATGAGCGCGTCAAAGCGCTTGGTGCGGGCCACGCGTTTGGCCACCAGCGGGATCTCGAACGCCCCCGGTACCTTGAACACCTCGATGTCCTTGTCCTTGGCGCCGCAGCGGTTCAGCGCGTCCAAGGCCCCGCCGACCAGCTTCTCGGTGATGAAATCGTTGTAGCGGCTCGCCACGATGGCGAACTTCTTTCCCTCCGCGTTGAGTTTCCCTTCGATGATCTTCGGCATCCTCGCTCCTTCCGGGTTTGGTTGAACAGAAAAAAGTTGAACAGAGAAAAAGTTCAAATGAAAACCGTAAAAAGGAAACGGTTGAACCGGAAACCGGCCGGCAATACGGCCACCCCGCCTGTTTATTACTCCGGCAAGTAAATATATCCAATACCATCATCTCACGCAGAGGCGGAGCGGGGGGCCCGCCGCGGCGAGCCGCAACCCATTCTTCAGGCGACGCTGCCACGCCCCCCAGCCGTCTCATGGAACCGATGGCAGGCAGCGACGGCCGGATGCTCCGTGAGAATCAATCCTCCGGGGCTGTCCGGGTCGGTATGGAGCGAGCTGGCTGCCGTGCGTTGGTTCGTTGAACGGGTGGTTGCGGCTCGCCGCGGCGGGCCCCCCGCTCCGCCTGACATCGGCTGAAGTTGTACCTGTTTTATTGCCGGAGTAATAACGTATTGACGGCTTAACTGTTCTGCCGTTGTACTTTTTCCCTGTTTGCCTGTTTAACTGTATCGCCTAAGGCGTTTTCTCCAGCGACAGCAGGTGCCCCATCTTGAGCTTCTTGCACTCGAGGTAGCACTTGTTGAACTCGTTCGCCTCGATTTCAATCGGCACCTGCTCGATCAAGCTCAGGCCGTAGCCTTCCAATCCCACCATTTTCTTGGGGTTGTTGGTCATCAGGCGCATCCGGCGCACCCCGAGGTCCGCCAGGATCTGGGCGCCGATGCCGTAGTTGCGCATGTCGGGCTGGAAGCCCAGCTGCACGTTCGCCTCCACGGTGTCCAGCCCCTTCTGCTGCAGCGCGTAGGCTTTGATCTTGTTCACCAGCCCGATCCCCCGTCCCTCTTGGCGGATGTACAGCAGCACCCCGCAGCCTTCCTCTTCCATCATGGACATGGCCCGGTGAAGCTGCGGCCCGCAATCGCAGCGCATCGACCCGAAAATGTCGCCGGTCAGGCACTCGGAGTGCACCCGCACGAGCACCGGCTTTTCGGAGTCGATCGTCCCCTTCACCATGGCGAAGTGCAGCAGGTCGTCGATATCGTTTTCGTAGACGATCGCTTTGAAGTCGCCCGCGATCACGGTGGGGATGTCGGCCTCGGCCGCCCGGTGGACGAAGGACTCCGTGCGCATCCGGTACTCGATCAGGTCCGGGATGGTGCAGATGCCGATGCCGTGCCGCTCGCTGGTCTTTTCGAGCGCAGGCCGCCGGGCCATGGAGCCGTCCTCGTCCAGGATGCCGCAGATGACGCCCGCCGGTGTGAGGCCCGCCAGCCGCGCCAGGTCGACGGAACCCTCGGTCTGGCCCGTGCGCACGATCACCCCGCCCTCCCGTGCCATCAGGGGGAAAACATGCCCCGGCCGCACGAGGTCGTTCGGGCGGGCGCCCGCGGCCACGGCCGTCAGGATGGTCGTCGACCGGTCGGCCGCGGAGACGCCGCTCGCCACCCCGATGCGAGCGTCGACCGACACCGTGAAACCGGTTCCGTAGCGCGAGGTGTTGTTGTCCACCATCGGCGGCAGATCGAGCTGAAGGGCTTTTTCCCGGGATAGGGACAGGCAGATGAGCCCGCGCCCGTGTTTGGCCATGAAGTTGACGGCATCAGCCGTTACTTTCTCGGCCGCCATGCAGAAATCGGCTTCGCTCTCCGGCTCGCTGCCGTCGGCGAGGATGACCATTCTGCCGGCGCGGATGTCGCCGATGGCTTTTTCGATGGAAATGTGGGGCATAGAAAACTCCAAAACCGTTTTAAGATTTAAGTGTTAAGTTTTAAGCCGGAAACCAAACCGGCTCGAGCGGGTGACGGCCACAAACTTTCTCTTAAAACTTAACACGTAAAACTTAAAACTCTATTTGATGTACCCCGCCTTGGCGAGGAGCTCCATGCTCACCCCCTGCGACGGGGGCCCGGGATGCTCCTGTTTCGCCGACAGGAATTTTTCCACGTACTTGCCGATCATGTCGGTTTCGATGTTGACGGGTTCCCCCGTGCGCTTGAGCCCGATGGCGGTCATGCCGGCCGTGTGGGGGATGATGCTCACCGTGAAGCGACCCGGCTCCAGAGTGTTGATGGTCAGGCTGATGCCGTCCACGGCGACCGATCCTTTGACGATCATGTAGCGCGTGAGCGCCGCGGGCACGGCCACGGCGATGACGACGGCGTTGCCGGCCGTTTCGCGCCCGTCGATCGCACCCGTTCCGTCGATGTGACCGGACACCAGGTGGCCGTCGATGCGGTCCGAAAGGCGCAGGGCCCGTTCGAGGTTCATGCGCTGGCCCACGCGGGCGGCCCCGAGCGTGGTTTTCGCGAGGGTTTCCGGCGAGACGTCGACCTCGAAGCGCCGGCCGGCCAACCGGACCGCCGTGAGGCAGGCCCCGCTCACGGCAATGCTGTCGCCGACCTTGGTGCCGGCCAGGTCGAAATCGGACTCGACGATCAGCCGCTTGCCCGCCCCGGAGGGCCGGATCCCGGCGATTACCCCCAGGCCTTCAATGATTCCGGTGAACATGGCGGATCGCTCAAAACTCGCAGGATATCAAACCGGTCTAAATAGGTACAACTGCAGCCGTTATCAGACGGATCGGAGTGCCCGCCGCAGCGCCGCAACGCCCTTGCCCATTTTAAGAACGGTTTGCGATTGTTCAATCTCTGGTCCGGGCGTGGAGACCCTCTCTCTTTGAACTTCGACCTTTCAACCTTGGATCCCGACGACATACCCCTCGATCATCACGTCGTCCCCGAAACGCAGCGTCCGGATCCGCTCCAGCCGGATGGCGTCCTTGATCCGCTCCGCACCGCCGCCCCGGCAAACAGGGACGCCGTCGTCTCCGCCCAGAATCAACGGTGCGTAGAAAAAGCACACTTTGTCGACGATGCCGGCCTTGAAAGCCGAGGCCAGCACCCGGCTGCCGCCCTCGACCAGGATGCTGGCGACACCCATCGAGCCCAGCCGGGCGGCCAACGCCGCCATGTCGACCCGTCCCTCCCGGGTCTCCACCTCGATCACCTGCACCCCCTTGCGGGCGATGCGGCGTTTGGCGTCATCGGGCGCGCCGCGCCCGGCAACCACCAGCGTGTCGGCCGGGGAGGCGTGGTTCAACACCCGGGCGGTCGGGGCGATCCGCAGCTGCGTGTCCAGAATGACGCGGATCGGGTCCTTGGGCCGGCGGCGGACGATTCGTGCCGTCAGGAGAGGGTCGTCGGCGGCGACGGTCCCGGCGCCCACCAGGACGGCATCCACGGCGCAGCGCAGCTCGTGCACGAACGCCCGGGCGGACTCGCCGGTGATCCATTTGGAATCCCCGGTCCGGGTGGCGATCCGGCCGTCCAGGGTGGCGGCGCACTTGGCGATCACAAAGGGCCGGCCGGTGCAGGCGTGTTTGACGAAGGCCTCGTTGAGCTGCCGGGCCTCCTCCGCGCACACCCCGAGCGTGGTGTCGATCCCTCTGGCTTTCAGGAATTCCGCGCCGCCGCCCACCACCCGCGGGTTGGGGTCCTGCATGCCGATAACGACGCGCCGGATGCCGGCCTCGATGATCTTGAGCGTGCAGGGCGGGGTCCGCCCGGTGTGGTTGCAGGGCTCGAGGGTCACGTAAAGCGTCGCGCCGCGCGACTGTGCACCCGCCGCATCGATGGCAACCACTTCGGCGTGGGGCCCGCCCGCGAACTCGTGAAAGCCGCGGCCGACCACCTCCCCATCCCGGACCACGAGGGCCCCCACCATCGGGTTGGGGGATGTGGTGCCCCGTCCTTGAGCGGCCAGCTCCAGCGCCGCCCGCATGAAACGCTCGTCGTTCAATGGTTTTTCGAAAACCTTTCCGGTTCAGGCCGGCTCCGCCGCCTTGTCCGCCTTTTCGGCCTTCTGGGCGCTCAGAAGCTTTTTCAGCTCCGCCACGAAATCGTTCACGTCCTTGAATTCGCGGTAGACCGAGGCGAACCGAACGTAGGCCACGTCGTCCAGCTCATGGAGCTTCGCCATGATCTTCTCGCCGATGGCGGTCGACGGGATCTCCTTTTCTTCGGACTCCCGCAGGTCGCGCTCCATCTCGTCGATGAACTCCTCGATGGTGTTCATGCTGATGTTGCGCTTTTCACAGGCCTTGAGCATCCCCGACCGGACTTTGTCCCGGCTGAAGAGCTCGCGCCCGCCGTCCTTCTTGATGATCATGATCGGGATCTCTTCGATGTGCTCGTAGGTGGTGAAACGCCGGTTGCAGGTCAGGCATTCCCGGCGCCGGCGGATGACGCTGGCATCTTTGCTCAACCTGGAGTCGATCACCTTGTTTTCAATCTCGCTGCAGAACGGACACTTCATCCCTCACGCCCTCCCCATTCGTAATCCCGTCGCCCTCATGGACTCACCGGCCTGTTCGCCCAGCGTTTCATCGATGATGTTGGGACTCGACATACTGGATTGCCTGAACAATATAACGGTTGACCGCTTGCATGGAGCGCTCAGCCCTGAGTGCTCGGCGCTTCCGTGCCGCTGATCTGAATCATCCCGATCCCCGCCTCGGCAAGCATGTCCCGCGCCAGTTCATCCGCATAGTCGGACCGATAGTAGATCATCGTGATGCCGGCGTTGATCAGCATCTTCGCGCATATGGAGCAGGGCTGGGTCGTGCAGTAAAGGCTGGCGCCTTTCACCGAAACCCCGTGGTAGGCCGCCTGGATGATGGCGTTCTGCTCGGCGTGAATGCCGCGGCACAATTCGTGGCGCATGCCGGACTGCACGTTGAGCTTCTCGCGCAGGCAGCCCACTTCGGCGCAGTGGCGAATGCCGGAAGGCGCGCCGTTGTAGCCGGTGGACAGGATGCGCTTGTCCTTGACGATCACCGCCCCGACCGCCCGCCGGGTGCACGTCGTGCGCTTGGCGACCAGGATGGTGATGTCCATGAAATAGGTTTCCCAACTGGGGCGTTGAGTCGTGATCATTGGAATCGAGAATCAGGATCCATTTATTTGTGGACACTCAGGGCGACAAACGCCTAACAATTTGAAAATACAGCTACCTATAGTATAGTGATGGGCGTGCAACCGCAAGAGAAAAGTTGCCGAAGATCTCTCCGGTCGCAGACAAAAAGAGCACGGCTCGCAGGGCGGCTTTGCCAGCCCTCGACGCCGTGCTCTCCAGCGCTTCCGATGAATTATCTATTTTCTCCGGAAGCGGTATGTTGCCGCGACGATGGTCGCGGCAGAAAGCCGCTTCCACAGGGACCACCGTTCGTTCTCAAGCGGCGTTGGCGCAACGCGCCGCAACCGGCGGCCCGACAGGCTTGAACCGGCCGGCTATCCCTTGTACTTGCCGAACAGCAGCGTCGCGTTGGTCCCGCCGAACCCGAAGGAGTTGGACATGGCAAAGTTCACCGTGGCTTTGCGGGCCGTGTTCGGCACGTAGTCCAGGTCCAGTTCCTCGGCCGGGTGCTCGTAGTTGATGGTGGGCGGCATGATGTCGTCGTGGACGGCCATGGCGGAGAACACGGCTTCGATGCCGCCCGAGCCCCCCAACAGATGGCCCGTCATGGATTTGGAAGAGCTGACGGCCACCTTGTGGGCGTGCTCCTTGAACACCGCTTTGATGGCGCGCGTCTCGTAAAGGTCGTTCAACTCGGTGGACGTTCCGTGGGCGTTGATGTAGTCCACCTGGTCGCAGCGGATGCCGGCGTCGTCGAGCGCCATCTGCATGCAGCGGGAGGCGCCGTTGCCGTCCGGCGGCGGCGAGGTCATGTGGTAGCCGTCTCCGGTGAGCCCGTAGCCGACCATTTCGGCGTAGATCCGGGCATGGCGCCGGCGGGCGTGCTCGAGCTCCTCCAGGATGAGGATGCCCGCCCCTTCCCCCGGCACGAACCCGTCGCGGTCGCGGTCGAACGGCCGCGAGGCCCTCTCCGGCTCGGCGTTGCGCGTGGACAGGGCCTTCATGGCATTGAACCCCGCCACGCAGGAGGGGGAGATGACGGCTTCGGTCCCGCCGGTGATCATGGCGTCGGCGCGTCCCTCCTGGATGACCTTGAACGAATCCCCCACCGCGTGGGCGCCCGCCGCGCAAGCGGTCGCCAGCGACAGGTTGGGGCCCCTGGCCCCGAAGAGGATCGATATCATCCCCGGCGCCATGTTGCCGATCATCATGGGGATGAAAAACGGACTCACGCGCTTGGGCCCGTTCTGGTGGATGGTCAGGACCGTGTCCTCCATGAACCGCAATCCTCCGAGCCCGCAGCCCGTGATCACCCCCACCCGGTCGCCGTTTTCGGGGGTGATGGCGATCCCGGCGTCATCCACCGCCATGCGCGCGGCGGCAATGGCATAGGAGATGAAAAGCTCGAAGCGCTTGGCCTCTTTCTTGCTCATCCAGTCTTCGGCCTTGAATCCTTTGACTTCACCGGCGATCTGGGTCTCGTAGGGCGTCGGA
>JALOPD010000189.1 GCA_025454075.1 Desulfobacterales bacterium
ACGCCCGTGCGGGCCGCCAGGCGGCCCATGTCCCGGTGCAGCGCGGCGGAGGCGGGGCCGAGCTCGAGCATGTCGCCCACCACGAGCAGGCCGCGGCCGATCCCCCGCAGATGGTGCAGCGCGGCGATGGCAGCCTCCATCGAAGCGGGGTTGGCGTTGTAGGTGTCGTCGATCAGCCGGACCCCGCCCGCGAGCGTGCTCACGCTCATGCGGCCCGGAACGGGGCGGAACCCCTCCAATCCGGCCTGAATCTCTTCCATGCCGACGCCGAGCAGGTGGCCCGCCGCCGCCGCCGCCAGGGCGTTGTGCACCATGAAGCGGCCGTGGGTCCTCAGGTGGACGGCCGCCCGCTGCCCCGGCAGCGCCAGCTCGAAATCGATCCCGCGCTCGGCCTCCTCGATTTTCTCCGCCCGCACGGCCGCGTCGGCGGAAAGGCCGAACAGGAGCGGCTCGGTGCCGCACTCCCCGGCCAGGCGCCGCAGCCGCGGGTCATCGGCGTTCAGCACCGCGCGGCCGCCGGGGGCGAGCCCTTTCAGCAGCGCGCTCTTTTCGCGCAGCACCCCCTCCAGGGAGCCGAGCCCTTCCAGGTGGGCCGGGCCGATGTTGGTAATGAGCCCCACGTCCGGGGTGCAGATTTCGGCGAGCCGCGCGATCTCTCCCGGCAGGTTGGTGCCGAGCTCGAGGATCGCCCACGCGTGCCGCGGCTCGAGGTTGAAAAGCGTGAGGGGGACGCCGATCTGGTTGTTCAGGTTTTTCGCCGGCTCCAGCACCGCGAAGCGCCTCGACAGGACGGCGGCGGTCATCCGGCGCGTGCTGGTCTTGCCGTTGGAGCCGGTGACGGCGATCACCGCGGCCGGCGAGCGCCGGCGGTGATAGGCTGCCAGGTCGCCCAACGCGCGGGTCGTGTCGGCCACCGCCACGCAGGCGAGCTGCCCGGCCCGCAGCAGCTCCGCCGGCAGATCGCCGACGCGGCGGCGGTCGACGACCAGGCCCCGCACCCCGGCCTCCACCACCTCGCGGATGAAACGGTGGCCGTCGTGCACCGCCCCCCGGATGGCGACAAACACGTCCGCGGCGGCGATGCGGCGCGAGTCGATGGAAATGGAGCCGAAGCTCCGGCCGCGATCGCCCGCCACCCGGTCGCCGTGGGTCGCCGTGAGTATGTCTTCCAACGTCCAGGGCATTTTCAGTAACGAGTGACAAAAAGAGTAACGAGCAACGAGTAACGAGAAAAAAACAACCGATGATCAACGAGTTGGGTGAAACCGTCCGCTTCCGCCTTCCAGTCGCTCCAGCACCCTGGCCGCCTCCTCGCGGTCGTCGAAATGGATGGTGCGCGGGCCGAGGACCTGGTAGGTTTCATGGCCTTTGCCGGCGATCAGCACCATGTCCCCCGGTCGCGCCGCCCGGATCCCGGCTTCGATCGCCCGGCGCCGGTCCGGCTCGGCGGCGAAGGCCTTGCCGGTTGCGACCGCTGCGAGCTTTTCGGGGGCGACCTCGGCGAGGCCCTGTGCGCGGACGCCCGGAAGGATCTCCCCGATGATGACCTCGGGCTCCTCGCTGCGCGGGTTGTCGGAGGTGACCACCGCCAGGTCGCTCCAGCGGGCGGCGATCGCCCCCATGATGGGCCGCTTGCTGCGGTCGCGGTCCCCGCCGCAGCCGAAGACGCAGACGATGCGGCCGGGGGAGAGCGCCCGCAGGGCGGCCAGGGCGTTTTCGAGGGCATCCGGCGTGTGGGAGTAGTCCACGTACACGAACCGGCCGCTCCGGTTGGCGACGCGCTCGAGTCGCCCCGGCACGCACTCGAGGGAGGCGATGCCGGCGGCGATCGCCTCCGGAGCCACCCCCAGCGCGGTTGCGGCCCCCGCGGCGCACAGGATGTTTTCGACGTTGTGGCGCCCGACCAGGGGCGAGCGGAACTCGAAGCCACGGCCGCCGACGTCGATGGCCCCTCGGATGCCGTCGAGGCGGCAGGTCGTTTTTGCGCCGCGAACCCCGCAGCCGTCCCCGGTCCCGACACGGACGACCCGGCCGGCCAGCTGCGCCGCCAGCTCGCGGCCGTGGGGGCTGTCGGCGTTGATGACGGCGACCGCCCGCCCGGCCTTCGGGCCCGCCGGCAGGTACTCCGTGAAGAGCCGCTTCTTGGCGGCCCAATAGGCCGGCATGTCGCCGTGGTAGTCGAGGTGGTCCTGGCTCAGGTTGGTGAAGACGGCCGCGTCCATCCAGCAGCAGTGGATCCGGGCGAGATCGATGGCATGCGACGAGGCCTCGAGCACCGCATGGGTCACGCCGGCCGCCCGCATGTCCGCCAGGATGCGCTGCAGGTCCAGGGACTCGGGGGTCGTCACCGGGTTCGGGAACGATGTCCCGCCGTAGCGGGTGTTGATGGTCCCGATGACGCCGGTGCGGAGGCCGGCCCGGCCGAGGATGCTTTCGATCAGGTAGGTCGTCGTGGTCTTGCCGTTGGTGCCGGTGACGGCGACCACGGTCATCTGCGCCGACGGGCGGCCGTAAAAGGCGGCCGCCAGCTCGGCCAGCGCACGGCGGGTGTCGGGGACGGCGACGACGGCCGTGCGGCGGGCGACGGGTTTCTGCGCGACCACGGCGACCGCCCCGCGGTCGAGCGCGTCGTCGATGAAGTCGTGGCCGTCGGCGGCAAGCCCCTTCATCGCCACGAAGACCCCGCCCGGCCGGACCTCCTGGGAGCGGTAGTGCAGCGAGCCCACCTCCGGGCCCTCGCCCGAAAGCCCGCTCACGGCGGCCGTTTTCAGTTCGGCGATGAGGCGCGCCAGTCTCATCCCCGGCCCCCGCGGTCCATGGAGACTCTCAGTTTTTCGGCGGTGTTGAGCGGCGGCACGTTCATTAAATTGAGCGTGGTTTGGGCGATTTTCTTGAACACGGGGGCCGCGACGGCGCCGCCGTAGATCTGGCCCCTGGGTTCGTCGATCACCACCAGCACCGCGACCCGGGGGTTTTCCGCCGGCGCAAAACCGATGAAGGAAGCCACGTGGCGCTCGTTCGAGTACTGGCCGTTGTCGTCCACCTTGCGGGCGGTGCCGGTCTTGCCTCCGGCCGTGTAGCCCTCGAGGGCGGCCTGGACGCCGGTGCCGCCCGGCAGTACGACGGTCTGCATGATCTCCTTGACGGTGCGGGCCGTCTCGACGGAGACCACCCGCCGGACTTCCTCCGGCTCGAACCGCTGCAGGATCTGCCCCTGGGGGTCGGTGACGGCCTGCACCATGCGGGGTTTCATCAGGACGCCGTCGTTGGCGATGGCGGAGACGGCGGCGATGAGCTGGACGGCCGAAACGGAGACGCCGTGGCCGAAGGAGATGGCGGCCGTGTCGATGCCGGCCCATTTCGTGAAAGGCATCAGCAGCCCGGTGGTCTCAGCCGGGGCGTCGATCCCCGTTTTCTGGCCGAACCCGAACAGCCGGAGGGACTGGTAGAGTTTCTCCGGCCCGACCTTCTCGCCGATCTTGGCGGCCCCGATGTTGCTGGAGAACTTGATGATGTCCCGCAGGGTCAGCACGCCGTAATGGTGAACGTCGTGCACGGTGTACTTGCCGATGCGGTAGGCGCCGTTTTCGCAGTGGAAGGTCGTTTGGGGCGAGAGGTTCGTGAACTCGAGGGCGGCGGCCGCAACGAAAATCTTCATAATGGACCCGGGCTCGAAGGGGTCGGTGACGGCCCGGTTGCGCCAGAGCTGCTTTTTGGCCTCCTCGTAGGCGTTCGGGTTGAAGGCCGGGGCGAGGGCCAGGGCGAGGACGGCGCCGGTGCGGGGCTCCATCACCACGGCCATGCCGGAGCGGGCCCGGCTGGAGGCGACGGCGTCGTTGAGGGCGGTCTCCGTGATGAACTGAATGCCGTGGTCGAGGGTCAGCACGACGTTCTTGCCGGCGCTCTCGTTCTCGGAAGCGTGCTCCGTCTGGAAATCATTGCCGCGGGCATCCTTCAAGACCTTGACGCTGGTCGCGGTGCCTCTCAATTCGCGGTCATAGAAAAATTCGATGCCCTCCAGGCCCTTGCCGTCCATGCCGGTGAACCCGAGCGCATGGGCCGCGAGGGTCCGGTTGGGGTAGAAGCGGTTCGAATCGGCCACGAACTCGACCCCGGGCAGGCGCAGCTCTCTGACGGCGTCGGCCTCGCGGGGGGTGGCCTGGCGCTTGATCCACACGAACGGCTTGCCGGCGGCCACGCGCTCCTTGACCTCCGCGGGCTTTTTCTTCAGGACCCGGGCGAGCTCCCTGGCCGTTGCCTCGGCGTCCTTGACCTGGCGCGGGCGGACGGCGATGGAGGCGACGTCGATGCTGACGGCCATCTCGTGGCCGCGGCGGTCGAAAATCGCGCCGCGTTTGCCCACCGCCCGGAGGGAGTCCTCGACCTGGCCCGTGGCCTTGCGGGACAGCCAGAGCCCATCGTAGACCTGCAGCAGGAGGGCCTTACCGCCGATGACCGCGAATCCCAGCGTGAACATCAGGCCGAGCGCCAGAATTCGCAAGCGGATGTATTGGTTGGTTCGCATGGCCGTCAGGGCATTACCAGCGTCTGTCTGGGGGTGGGTAGGGTTAACCCCAGCTTTTCCTGCGCGATCCGGGTGATGCGCTGGGGGGCCTTCAGGCGCGCCAGCTCCACCCGGAGGTTGGCCTGAAGTTCGTTCAGGCGCTGCTGCTCCTTGCTCAGCGCGGAAATTTCGTAGCCGACCTGAACGCACTGCGTGCGCGCCCAGGTGTAGCCCAGCAGCTCGGTGATGAAGACGCCCAGCAGCGCGATCCACAGCGCGATCATTCTGGGGTTGCGGCGTCTGGGCTTGGCGGCGTCGGTCATTCGGTTGCGGCGTCCGATCCCGCCCCGGGCAGGGGCGCTGGCCGGCAGAAGCGATCCTGCCGGGCGTTCAGATTCGTTCCGCGGCCCGCAGCTTGGTGCTGCGCGCCATCGGGTTGGCGGCGATCTCCTCGGGCCGGGGGCGCACCACCTTGCGGGTCAGGATCCTCAGGACGCCTTCGGCCTCCGAAACCGGCGCCCCGGGCCAGGCCCCGCCGCGGCGGTCTTTCTCCATGGCCTTCAGCCGCTGCTTGACGATGCGGTCCTCCAGCGAGTGAAAGGACAAAATGCAGACGCGGCCGCCGGCGGCGAGCAGGTCCGGCAGCCGGCCCATGAACGCCTCGATGCGTTCGAGCTCGCGGTTGACCGCGATGCGCAGCGCCATGAACACCCGCGTGGCCGGGTGGATGCGGTTGCGGCCGGCCCGTGGCGTCGCCTCGCAGACGATGCGGGCCAGCTCCCCGCTGGTGCGAATGGGCTGCCGGCGCCGGGCGGCGGCGATGGCCCGGGCGATCCGTCCCGCGAAGCGCTCCTCGCCGAACTCCTGGAAGATCCGTTTCAGGTCGTCCTCCCGCAGGCGGTTGACGAGGTCCGCCGCCGTCTGCTCGGGCCGGGTGTCCATGCGCATGTCGAGCGGCTCGTCGCGCATGAAGCTGAACCCTCGGCCGCTGCCCTCGAGGTGGTGCAGGGAGATCCCCAAGTCCAGGAGGATCCCGTCCACGCCCGTGAACCCCGGTTGCGAAAGAACCTCCGCCAGTCGATCGAAATTTTCATGAACGAGCCGCACCCGGTCGGCATACGGCGCCAGAACGATCCGGGCGTTGGCGATGGCATCCGCGTCCTGGTCGAGGCCGATGAGGCGGCCGTCCGGCGCGCTTTGCTCCAGGATGTCCCGGGCGTGGCCCGCGCCGCCCAGGGTGCCGTCCACGTAAACGCCGCCCGGCCGGCAGTTGAGGTACTCCAGCACCTCCGCGCGCATGACCGGGAGGTGGCGATAGGCCGTGGGCTCAGATGCCGAGCTTGGCGATCTCATTCCTGGCCTCCGGGTTCTTGAGGTCGTTCAACAGCACCAGCTCTTCGTTCTCGAAGTTTTCCCGGGACCAGATTTCGAAGTGATCGAGGACGCCCACCAGGACGATATCCTTGTTCAGGGCGGCGTATTGCCTGAGCGCAGGGGGAATGAGGATGCGGTCCTGCTTGTCGCAGGTG
The DNA here is from genome assembly GCA_025454075.1 of Desulfobacterales bacterium. Next base: position 6,034 of record JALOPD010000189.1, read on the forward strand.
CACTCGTGGGCGCCGCCGATGAAGACCCGGCGGAAGCGGCGCATGATGTCGCTCTTCTCGGCCAGCTGCAGAATCTTTTCTTCAAGCTGCTGCCACGCCGGCATCGGGAAGGCGACCAGGCACTGGTCCATGCGCGAGACCATGATGCCGTCGCCGTCCTCCGAGCGTGCGAGCACCCGGAACCGGGACGGGATGACGATCCGGCCCTTGTCGTCGATCGTGTGGTATGAGCTTCCGCGAAACATGCTGGTCACATGAATTCCACTTTAAACCACTTTGCTCCATTAAATACCAAGACTATTGAAGAGTCAAGAAAAAAATGGTGGTTTTTTTAATATGATTTTGGATTGTTAATTGGAAAAATGGGGCGTCGAGGGCTACAGGGGCAGGCGAGGGGAGTTCGTCTCAAAAAGAAGAGCCTCAAATCCGGCTCCTTCGGTTTGAAATCTCGTCAAATAACTGGCGGTTCCGCTATGCCGGGACTGAACGAAGAAGTGGCCTGATAATTTCGTTATCGATATTTTATAATCAATTTTTTAAATATGTTATGATGATCGCTCTTACGTTCTGGCGGCCTGATTTGACCTTTCGCTCCGCGCTTTCCTCTCTTTTCCCTCACGGCACACAATTTGCAGAAAATCCATCGGGTTGCATCTCGCTCAATACATTTTTCAAGTTATTACAATAATCTAAGACGGATCTGCCGATGGAATCGACCGGGCGGAGCCATATTCACACTAGTTTCCCCAAAACAACTTTTGAGGGCGCGGAGCCATATTCACACTAGTTTCCCCAAAACAACT
>JALOPD010000190.1 GCA_025454075.1 Desulfobacterales bacterium
TGACAGTCCCCGGCAAGTTCAACAGCCTGACCGATGTCGCCGGCATCACGGTCGGCAATTATACGGACACGGATGCCGTGAGCGGGGTCACCGCGGTGGTCTGCCCCGGGGGCGCCGTGGCAGCGGTGGACGTACGCGGCGGCGCGCCGGGTACGCGCGAAACGGACCTGCTCGCGCCGGTCAACCTGATCGAGCGCGTCCAGGCCGTGCTCCTTTGCGGAGGCTCGGTGTACGGACTCGCCGCGGCCGACGGCGCGGTGCGCTGGCTCTCCGCGAAAAGCTGGGGCTTTCCGTTGGGCGACGGGCACGTCGCGCCGATCGTGCCCGCAGCGGTGCTCTACGATCTGGGGCGCGGGCCGCAGTTCGTGCCGCCGATCGGGGCCGACTGGGGCCTGCGGGCCTGCGCCGCCGCCGTCGCCGATGGGCCGGTCGCCATGGGCTGCGTCGGCGCCGGGACGGGCGCCATGGCCGGCAGCCTGAAAGGAGGCCTCGGCAGCGCCAGCCTCGTACTGGATTCCGGGATCACGGTCGCCGCACTGATGGCCGTCAACCCCAACGGATCGGTGATCGAGCCGGCGACCGGCCGGCCCTGGGAGATCCGGCTGGAAGCGGCCGGGGAATTCGGTGAACTGGGCCGCCGCAGCGTCCGACTGCCGGATGCGCCGGCCGGGGGCCCGGCGCGCAACACCACGATCGGCGTGATCGCCACCGATGCCGCGTTCTCCAAGGCGCAGGCGCTCAAGGTGGCGCAGATGGCCCACGACGGGCTGGCCCGCGCCGTCCGGCCGGCGCACACCATGTTCGACGGCGACACCGTCTTCTGCCTGGCCACCGGCCGCCGGCCGCTCGCCGAAGCCGACGGCTTCTTCGAGGGCGCCCACGCCCTGATCCTCAACGCGGTCGGCCACGCCGCGGCCGACTGCACCGCGCGGGCCATCATCCACGCCGTCCTGAAGGCCCGAACGCTGGCCGGGATTCCGGCGTTCGGCGACCTGCCGGAGCGTTGATCCTCAACCGCCCTCCTCCAGCCAACGGACTTTCAAATTCTGTGGACACCCAAAGGCGGGTGGAGTATAAAATCGACTTTCGAACCCCGGGCTGCAACGCTCGGCCCACGGCCGGCAACCGTCGCCCGCAAAAGGAGGAAACATGAAACGCGTATGGCTCATCGCTCTCTTGGTCCTGCTCATCGCACCCCTGGGATCCGTCTGCGCCGAAACCCCGAAAAAGGGCGGAGGCCTCATCGTCTGTGTCGGCGATGAACCTCCGGGGCTGGACCCCACGGCCAGCGCCTCCGCCGCCATCGACCGGGTGGTTTACGCCAACATTTTCGAAGGCCTCGTGAAGGTCGACCGCAACGGCAAAATGGTGCCCGGCCTGGCCTCCAAATGGGATGTCTCCAGCGACGGCAAGGTCTACACCTTTCACCTGCGCAAGGGCGTGCTGTTCCACAACGGCGAGGCCTTCAACGCCGCGGTGGCCAGGTGGAACCTGGAGCGCGGCGCCGCCGAAGGCACCAAGAACGCCCACCCGGAGTTCTTCCGCGTGATCGAGAAGATCGAGATCCCGGACGATTCCACGCTGAAGCTGACGCTGAAAAACGTCAACTCCCTGTTCCTGGTTCAAATGGCGGAGGGCGATGCGGTCATGCTGCCGATGAAGGGCTTCGAGAACACGGCGGCCCAGCCGATCGGCACGGGTCCCTTCAAGTTCAGCGCCTGGAACCGCGGCGACAGCGTCGAAATGGTGCGCAACGAAAAATACTGGAACCCGCAGCTGCCCTTCCTGGACAAGGTGACCTACCGCTTCATCAAGGACCCCAGCGCCCAGGTGGCGGCCCTGAAAGCCGGAGACGTCGATGTCCTGGGCTGGATCCTGGCGCCCGAAATCGCCATGGGCATCTCGCGGGACAAGAAATTCAAGGTGCTCTCGGGTTCCTCCACCTCGGAAGTGATCATGTCCACCAACAACAAGGTCAAGCCCTTTGACAACGTTCTCGTCCGCCAGGCCATGGCGCATGCCATCGACCGCAAGGCCGTCAACGAACTGATCATGCTCGGCTACGGCACGCCTATCGGTTCGCACTGGTCGCCCATCACCCCCTTTTACGTGGACCTGACCAAGAAGTTTCCTTACGATCCGAAGAAGGCGAAGGAGCTTCTGGCCAAGGCCGGCTACCCCAAGGGGTTCGACGCCACCATCAAGCTGCCCGCGATCTATGCCTACGCCAGCAAAGCCGGCGAGGTGATCGCCGACATGCTCGGCCAGGTCGGCATCCGGCTGAAGATCGAGATCGTGGAATGGGGCTTCTGGCTCGACCGCATCTTCAAACAGAAGGAGTTCGAGCTCAGCATGATCGGGCATGCCGAGGCCTGGGACATCGGCATCTACGCCAACCCGAACTACTACTTCCAGTATGACTCGGCGGAATTCCGCGCGGCCTACGACAATGCGCTCAAGGCCACCACCGAGGCGGAGCAGGCCAAATGGTTCGGCCGCTGCCAGGAAATAATCGCCCAGGATGCCGTGAACGGGTATCTCTTCGCCAGCCCCTCGCTGTCGGCCATGAAGACCGAGGTCATGAACTGGTGGAAGAACTACCCCACCATCGCGCTCGACTGCACGGACGTGTGGTGGAACCGATAGAACGCCTTTATAGGTAACCGACCTTTGGCGCATGGCGCCACCCGGGTCGGAAGAAATCCCCCTTCGCCCCCTTTGCCAAAGGGGGTGGGGGGATTTTGCGATCGACGCTCAAGTTCAAAAACCACGCTATATTTTAGAAGGAGGGCAGCCCTGATGCTCAGGACTTCCCGAATTGCTCCGGCATGCTGCGTTACCTGATTAAAAAGCTGATCACACTCACCCTGCTGCTGTTCCTGGTGTCCATCACGGTGTTCTCGGCCCTGTTCATCCTGCCCGGCGACCCGGCCCAGATCATCCTGGGGATCAACGCCACGCCGGAGTCCCTGGCCGGCCTGCGCGCGGATCTGGGGCTGGACAAGTCCTTCCTGGGCCAATACGGCGACTGGATCGTCAAGCTGCTCTCCGGCCGTAGCCACCAGTCCATTCATTATAAGATGCCGGTATTCGAGCTGATCGCGAGCCGCCTGGCGGTGACCGGTCCGCTCGCGCTCATGGCCATGCTGTTCGCGGTCGTGATCTCGATCCCTTTCGGAATCTATGCCGCCCGCCACCAGAACCACAAAGGCGATGTGGCGGTCATGGCCTTCACCCAGCTCGGGCTTGCAACCCCGGAGTTCTGGCTGGGCATCCTGCTGGTGCTGCTGTTTTCGGTCGAACTCAACTGGTTCGCCGCCGGCGGATTCCCGGGGTGGACCTCCGACATCTGGGGCTCCCTGAAGGCTCTGCTGCTGCCGGCCTTCGCGCTGGGCGTCATCCGCGCCTCCATCCTGACCCGGATCACCCGCTCCTCCATGCTGGAGGTGCTGCGCGAAGATTACGTTCGCACGGCCCGGGCCAAGGGACTGCGGGAACGAACCGTCATCTACGTGCATGCCCTGCGCAACGCCCTGATCCCCGTGCTCACCATCATGGGGCTGCAGCTCGGTCAGCTCCTGGCCGGCGCCATCATCATCGAAAACGTTTTTTTTCTTCCCGGTTTGGGAAGGCTGGTGTTCACCTCCATCGGCATGCGCGACCTGCCCGTAGTCCGTGACATCGTGCTGCTCATGGCGGCGGCGGTCGTCTTGGTCAACTTTCTCGTGGATCTCGTATATGCCTACGTGGATCCGAGGATAAAACTAAGATAGTGTTAGGTGTTATGTTTTAAGTGTTAAGTGTTAGGCAACTGCTTATGATCATTACTTTAAAGGACATCCATCGTTCGCTTAACACTTAAAACCTAAAACTCAAAACGGTTTTTATGAAACGTTTTTTCCGAAATAAAAACTTCACCGCCGGGTTCATTCTTTCGGCGATCGTCGTCCTTACTGCGGCCATGAGTCTTATATGGACCCCCTACGACGCCAACCGGATGAACGCGCCCGACCGGCTTCAGGGCCCTTCCGGGCGGCATCCGCTGGGCACCGACCAGTACGGCCGGGACACGCTCAGCCGGGTCATGACGGGCTCGGTGAATTCCATCATCGTGGGCCTCGTTACGGTCGCCATCGGTCTGACCGTCGGAGTCGGCCTGGGCCTGATCTCGGCCTACTTCGGCCGCCTGACGGATGAAGCCATCATGCGTTTTTCGGACCTTCTCTTCGGGTTCCCGGCCGTGCTGACGGCGATTCTGATCACCTCCATTCTGGGGCCTTCGATGGTCAACGCCATGCTCGCCATCGGCATCTTCTACATCCCGGTCTTCGCGCGGCTGACGCGCGCGGTGGCCATGGTGGTGTGGGAAAAGGAGTTCATCGCCGCAGCCCGCGCCAGCGGGATCGGCGAGTTGGGGATCACCTGGAGGCATGTGCTGCCGAACATCCTCTCCCCGCTGCTCATCCAGGGCACCATCCAGTTCGCGGTGGCGATCCTAGCCGAGGCCGGGCTGAGCTATCTCGGCCTCGGCACCCAGCCGCCCGACGCCTCTTGGGGCCGCATGTTGAACGAAGCCCAGACCTTCATGGACACGAATCCCTGGATGGCCATATTCCCCGGCCTGGCGATCGCCTGGTCCGTGCTCGGCTTCAATTTGCTCGGCGACGGGCTGCGGGATACGCTGGACCCGAAGATGGTCAGAATAAGATAAAGACCGTGTTACGTTTTAAGTGTTAAGTGTTAAGTTTAAATAGTAAAAATATTGATATCATTTACTTAAATTATATAGCTTAAAACTGAACCCGTAAGTATGGATCCACAATGACCTCACTGGAAATCGTCAGTAAAGTGAATAACGCCGTTGATCCGCAGGAAGTCATCGATCTTACGGCTTCCTTGGTGCGAATCAACTCCGTCTGGGACCCGCTCGCGGGCACCAGCGAGAGCGAAGCAGCGGAGTTCGTTGCCCGCTGGGCTCAGGCACAGGGCTTCGGCGTGGAGGTGAACGAAGCGGCGCCGGGACGACCCAATGTCGTCGTGACGTATGCGGCGGGCCCTGGCAGGCGCATGCTCATGTTCGAAGGGCACACCGATGTGGTTACCCCGGGCGACGTTTTGCAGTGGACCTACGATCCGTTCGGAGCCCAGATCGCGGGCCGTCGCATGTATGGCCGGGGCACCAACGACACCAAGGGCAATCTCGCCGCCATGTTGGTTGCCATGGCGGCCATCAAGAGAGCGGGCGTTGGGCTTTCCGGCGCTATCGTCGGCGGCGTTCTGTGCGACGAAGAGGACCAGATGATCGGGGTGCAGGACTTCATCCGCCGCGGACACGCCGACCGCGTCACCGCGGCGGTGATCTGCGAGCCTCAGGACGGGATGATCTGCACGTCCCAGAAGGGGGCCCTGCGCGCGCGCTTCCATATCGCCGGGAAAATGAGCCACGGCGCCATGCCTCTGGCCGGACTGAATACCTCCCCGGCCGTGGCGGAACTCCTCCGGGGGCTGCACGCGCTTGAAATCGATGCCGTAAAGGCCTTCGGCCGCGACCCCCACCTCGGCTGGCCGAGCTTCACACCGACCGTGGTCCAGGCGCCCGCCGGCGGGGCGGCCCAGCTCAACGTCATGCCCGGCGAGGCGCGCGTGCTGGTCGACATCCGCACGATCCCGGTCCAGGCGCACGTCGACATCATCGCGGCCCTGCGCCGCCTCGCCGCCGACGTACAGGCGCGGGCGCGCGCCCACTACGACGACTACGACCGCCTGCTCGGGATCGAGCGCCCCTGCAGCCTCACGGTCGAGCTGGACATCCTGACGGACCGCCCCTGCACCCGGACCGCGGCCGACGACCCGGTGGTGCAGGCCGCCGACTGGGCCACCCGCAGCGTCACCGGCCGGGAGCCCGTTTACGGCGGGGTCCCGGGAGCGACCGACGGCACCTTCCTGTGGGCGCTCAAGCACATCCCCATCGTCACTATGGGCGCCGGCGACCGCGAGGTGCCCCACCAGAGGGACGAGTGGGTCGATCTCGACCAGCTGGTCGCTACTGCCCGGATCTACGCCCTGATCGCGCTGCACTACCTGGGGGCCGGGCCGGACGCATGACCGATCGCCTGCTCAGCATCGAAGACCTCTCGGTGGCCTTCCACACCCCGGAAGGGACCGCCCGGGCCGTGGACCGCGTGAGCTTCGACCTGAACAAGGGCGAAACCATAGGCCTCGTGGGCGAGTCGGGCTGCGGCAAAAGCGTCACCTCGCTCAGCATTCTGGGCCTGATCCCCTCGCCGCCGGGCGCGATCGATTCCGGCCGCATCCGGTTTGAAGGCCGCAACCTGCTGGAGCTCGACCCCGAGGCCCTGCGCGGCCTGCGCGGCCGGGACATCGCCATGATTTTCCAAGAGCCGATGACCTCGCTCAACCCCGTGCTTGCGATCGGCCGCCAGGTGGCCGAACCGCTGATGGTTCACCGCGGACTGGGCCGCGAGGCGGCCCTCGATCAGGCCGCCGAATGGCTGGAACGCGTCAGGATCCCGGCCGCCCGCCGCCGGCTCGCCGATTACCCGCACCAGCTCTCGGGCGGCATGCGCCAGCGGGTCATGATCGCCATGGCCATGGTCTGCCGGCCGAAGCTGCTCATCGCCGACGAGCCCACGACGGCCCTGGACGTCAGCATCCAGGCCCAGATCCTGGCGCTCATGCTGGAGCTCAAGAACGAGATGGGCATGGCCCTGCTGCTGATCACGCACAACCTCGGAGTGGTGGCGCAGATGGCGTCCCGGGTGGTCGTCATGTACGCCGGCCAGGTAGTGGAGGAAGCCCGCACCGTGGACCTCTTC
>JALOPD010000191.1 GCA_025454075.1 Desulfobacterales bacterium
GGCGAGGACGGCGCCCGGGGAGGGGCGGCTGCCGCCGCACCGGCCGCCTTGGATGAGAGCCTCAAGGAGCGTTTTGCAGGCGTCCTGCACGACCCGCTGATGGTCAGCATCATGCAGGCCGCCGGCCGCCAGCTGGCGGGCCGCCCACCCGGGAAGAAAGCGGGCAATGGCCGACGCTGATCTGAAACGCTTCATCGCGAAGATCGAGGATCTGCCCACCCTGCCGCGCACGGTGCTGCAGATCACCGAGTTCATCAACGACCCCCGGGCCTCGGCCAAGGACCTGACGCGCCTCATCACCGACGACCAGGTGCTGACGGCGCGGCTGCTGAAGCTCGTCAACTCCTCGTTTTACGGTTTCCAGCAGCGCATCTCAACGGTCACCGACGCCGTCCTGATGGTCGGCTTCGATGCCATCCGCAGCCTGCTTTTGACCACCTCGGTGTTCGACCTTTTCCCCTCCCGCAGCGCGCGCGCGCGCCGCGACCAGGAGATGCTGTGGGACCACTCCCTGGCGTGCGCCGTGGGTGCCAAGGTGATCGGCGGGGCGGTGCGCCGCGAGAAGCTGGAGGAGCTTTTTGTCGCCGGGCTGCTGCACGACATCGGCAAGATCGTCGAGATGACCCTGCGGCCGGATGACTTCGCGCGCGTGGTCGAACGCGCGCGCGAGGGCCGGGTGCCGATCTGCGCCGCCGAAATGGAGGTGCTCGGGTGCACCCACGCCGACATCGGCCGGCTGCTCGCCGAGCGGTGGAACCTGCCGCCGAAGCTGGTCAACACCATCGCCGGGCACCACACCCCCACCGCCGCCGGCGCCTTTGCCGTCGAGTCGAGCATCGTGCACCTGGCCGACATCCTCGCTCGGGCCCTCCAGCTGGGCTCCGGGGGCGACCCCACGGTGCCGCCGGTCGACCACGCCGCCTGGGACCTTCTCAAGCTCAAGCCGGCGTCCCTCGACGACATCATGGCCGCCATGCTCGCCGAATTCGACGACATCAGCTCTTTTTTGCGTTGAGCGTTGCGCGTGCCGTCGTTCATCGCGCTTTCACTCAGGCCGGTTTCCAGTTCCCCCTCTCCAACCGGGCAGCTGCTTCTCGAGTTCCAAGCCTTCTTGATTTTATCGTCCCCAATAAAAAAATCTTCAGTCCCTGCGCCGATCGGCCGATAAGGGCATTGACGGCGGGTCGCGGCCTGCCGTGCTGACTCCCCCCAGACCAGGATCGATGCGATGAGCGGTATCCACGCGGTGGACCTAAAAAGCTTTGTGACCCACTCTTTTAAAAACGTGTTCAAAACCATGCTCTCCATGCAGCTTGCGCCCGAAGACCCGCCCAACCGTCAAAGTGTCACCACCGGCAAGCACATCGTCGGCACGGTGGGGTTTGGTGGCGCGGTCATGGGCAACGTGAACATTTTTGTCAGCCGCGAGTTTGCCCGGGAAATGACCGCCGCGATGCTGGGCGTGCCGGTGGAGGAGGCCCGAAGCGACGAGGAGGTCAACGATCTCATCGGCGAGGTGTGCAACATGGTGGGGGGGGATCTCAAGTCCCGGCTGTGCGATGCGGGCTTTACCTGTTCTCTCTCTATTCCCAGCATCACCTTCGGCGACAGCTTTCGAGTCGAATCAAAAGGATGGGACCGGCATGAGCTGATCGGTTTCCGCAGCAGCCGCCATTCCGCCCTTCTGGAAGTTTATGTCAAGACTCCAAATTGAAATTTCGGGAGGCTCGCTATGGCATTGAAAGTCTTAACGGTGGACGACAGCAAAACGATCCGCATGATCGTCAAGAAGACGTTTCAGCCCTACAACTGCTTGGTGTTCGAGGCGGAGAACGGTGTCGAAGGCCTGGCCGCCGCCACCAAGGAAAAACCCGGCCTCATCATCCTCGACATCACCATGCCGGTGATGACCGGCATCGAGATGCTCGACCGGCTGAAAGGCGACGCCACCCTCAAAGAGATCCCCGTCATCATGCTGACGGCCGAATCCGGCAAGGACAACGTGGTCAACATCGTCAAGAAAGGCATCAAGGACTACATGGTGAAGCCTTTCAAGGGGGAGGACCTGCTCGAGCGCGTCCGGAAATTCATGACCCTCGAGCCCAAAACCGAAGAAGAGCCCCTCGAGGACAAGGCCGCCAAATACTTCACCCAGGTCGAGGACATCGTCGTCTTGACGCTGCCGGCCAAGGTCACCCGGCCGGTGACGGTGGAGGTGGAAGGCAACCTCCAGGCCAAAATCAAGGAGATGGCGGCGGCCCAGTTAAATAAAATGATCCTGGACATGGGCGGGGTGTCCGAGACGAACGTCTCGCTCATCAAGCTGATCATCGCGGCCTTTCAGCAATGCCAGAAGGCCAACGTCGCCGTCAAGCTGGTGGCGAGCCCCAAGCAGGGCGAAGAACTGAAAGGTTTCCAGGAAACTAGCCAGATTGCCGTGGCCGACTCGATCGATGCGGCCAGGGGTTCGCTTTAGCGGCCTGCTGCCGGGCTGCTTGGGTCGAAATTGCAAAATGGTTCGATGTTTTTTGCAAATTGCATAGGCAGCCGGAATGCGCGTTGCCTTGAGGCCCGGGAGACGGAGAGCCCCAAGGGCCTTGGCTGTCTTTTGAGCTCAATAGGCAAAAATTATATTAAATTCGCTATAGTTGGATGTTAAGCGGTTTTTTTGCTGAAAGGCGGCGCACAAAGGGCATCCAACAATTTGCAATGGCACATCTCGAATCGGCCTCCGGAAGGCTTTGGCGGAGCTGTTTATTTTTCGCATTCTGCGAAAAATATGAGGGTTTGTTTTTGAAAAGAATTGGCCTGCCGGCGGCCTCAGCCCCCAACCGGTTTTCAGCAGGCTCCCCCGGCTGCAGGCGCCTCGACCCCAAATGTGGTAGCGTCAAATCTCCCCCTCCCACCATCTGTTGACGCATCTGCGCCGTGCGTCAAACAGCATTCATTTCAAACCAGGCCCGGCGACCAAATTTTGACGCTCGCGGCATGGATATTGCTGAACCCCCTGTGCGTTCAGATTTCCGGCAATACTTGGTTCTGAATCTCGACAAGGTGCCGCCGACCCCGCCCCGCTCGCTGTTAGGGGGCGGCGCGCAAAGGAGGAGCCGCCGTGCAGAATTCCGCCGCCCGCAAGACCGCCTCGGAACAGTTGGACCTTTTTTCGGCGCCCGCAGCGCCGGATAAAAAAGAGCGAGGCGCGTGCCGATTCGACGACATGATCGGGCGCAGCTCCCGCATGCTCGAAATATTCGACCTGATCAACCGGGTGGCCGACTGCGACAGCACGATTCTCATCAACGGCGAAACCGGGACCGGAAAAGGGCTGGTGGCGCGCGCTATCCACCGGAAATCGGGCCGGCGCAGCAAGCCCTTCATCTCCATCAACTGCGGGGCCATCCCCGAGCACCTCCTTGAAAGCGAGCTGTTCGGTCACGTGAAGGGGGCCTTCACCGGCGCGACCAACACCAAGCCCGGGAAATTCGAACTGGCCGACGGCGGGACCGTGTTTTTGGACGAGATCGGCGACATGAGCCCCGACCTGCAGGTCAAGGTGCTCAAGGTCCTGGAGGAAGGGGAGTTCGAGGCGGTCGGCGGCGCCAAGACCATCAAGGTGGACGTGAGAATCATTGCCGCCACCCACCGCGACCTGTCCGAAGAGGTCCAGAAGGGCAACTTCCGCGAAGACCTGTTTTACCGGCTGTATGTCATTCCCATGATCCTGCCGCCCCTGAGGGAGCGGCCGGAGGATATCCCCCACCTGGTCCAATACTTCCTGGAGCAGGCGAACTGCAAGAACCGCCGGGAGGTGAAGGGGGTCGGCGAGGACGCGCTGCAGGTCATGGAAAGCCACTCCTGGCCGGGCAACGTGCGCGAGCTGAAGAACCTCGTCGAGCGCATGATCGTGCTCAAGGGCGCCGGCACCATCACCCGGCGCGATCTGCCGGCGGAGCTGCGCGGCGGGGCGCGGGCGGTCGAGGCGCCGGTGCTGATCGAGATCTCGGAAGAGGGCATCTGCCTCAACAGCGCCGTGACCGAGTTCGAGAAAGCCCTGATCCTGCAGTCGCTTGAAAAAACCAAATGGGTGAAAAACAAGGCGGCCAAGCTCCTGCATCTCAACCGCACCACGCTCGTCGAAAAGATCAAACGCCACCAGCTCCGGCCCAGCGGCACGGTGGAGAGCGAAGACGAATGAAGCGGCCGCACCCGACGGGTGCGGCCGCTTCATAATAGTTTAGTTTTCAAAACCAATCGTTTGAAACCGACATGTGCACATCCCCCCCGTTCGTTTCCATCTCCCTCCGCTAAAACAAGGGTGCCGAAATCTTGAAATGTGCCGCCTGCCTGCTGATGGCATCGTTCAAATCGTCTGTTTTTGAATGGCCTATCGCAATTGGAAGATTTTCGCTCTGCATGGAAAGCGAAGGAGTTGGTCCAAACCCGTTCGGCGGCCGGGAAATGAAGGACGGGTGGCACAGTATTTGCTCAATAAAGCTTGGCCGTAAACTTTGCACAGGAATTGCGGGTAGCACAAGGTGGAGAGCTTGGGGGTTGAGCCCAATACGGTATTGATCGTCGAGCCGGACGATGACCTGCGGTCGACCATGATGCGCGTGCTGCAGCGCAGCGGCTGCGACGTCGCGTGCGCGGCCGGCGCGCAGGAGGCGGTGGGCCGCATCTCGCAGGGCGAATGCCGGCTGGTCGTCGCCTCGGCCGAGGCCGCGGACCTCCCGGGGGCGAACCTGCTTCAGGCGGCCGGACGCCGGGCGCCGGCGATACCGGTCATCCTGACCAGCGCCTGCGCATCCGTCGCCGCGGCCGTCGCCGCCATGCGGGAGGGCGCCCGCGACTACCTGGTCAAGCCCTTCTCGCCGGAAGCGCTGGAAGCCGCCGTGCGCAGTGCGCTGTCGGCCTGCGGGCCGCCGCCGGCCGCGGTTCGCGGAAGCGAAGCGCGCAGCCTTCAGAAGACGTTCATCACGCACGACCCGCGTCTGCTGGAAGTCCTCCAGATGGGCCGCCAGGTCGCGCGCAGCATGGCGACCGTCCTGATCCAGGGCGAGAGCGGGACGGGCAAGGAGCTCCTGGCCGCGTTCATCCACCGCCACAGCCTGCACCCGGAGGCGCCCTACGTGGCGGTCAACTGCGCCGCCCTGCCGGAGCACCTGGCGGAAAGCGAGCTTTTCGGCCACGAAAAAGGCGCCTTCACGGGCGCGGTGACGCGCAAGGCGGGGAAGTTCGAGCTGGCGAAAAAGGGCACGCTGGTCCTGGACGAGATCGGCGAGATGCCGCTGCCGCTGCAGGCCAAGCTGCTGCGGGCTTTGCAGGAGCGGGAGATCGACCGCGTGGGCGGCGGCCTGCCGGTGCCGGTCGAGGCCCGCGTGGTGGCCATCACCAACCGCGACCTGGCCCAGGCCGTCGGCGCCGGCTCCTTCCGGGAGGACCTGTACTTCCGGGTCAATGTCGTGCCGCTGGTGATCCCGCCCCTGCGGGAGCGGCCGGGCGACATCCCCCTGCTGGCCGACCACTTCCTGGCGCGCTTCAACGCCCGGACCGGGAAGGCCGTCCGGCGATTCTCCGAGGAGGCCGCCGAGCTGCTCTCCCGGCACGAATGGAAAGGCAACGTGCGCGAGCTCGAAAACCGGGTGGAACGGGCGGTGCTCCTGGCGGAGGGCGACGTCATTCTGCCCCGCCACCTCGGCCTGGCGCCCCGGCTCGAGGTGCGCCCCGGCGCGCCGCCCGCCATGGCCGTTCGCACCGGCACCACGGTCTGGGAGATGGAGCGGCAGCTGATCATGGGGACCCTATCGGAGGTCGACCAGAACCGGACCCGCGCCGCGGAGCTTCTGGGCATCAGCATCCGCACCCTGCGCAACAAGCTGCGGGAGTACCGGATGGGGCTCGAAGCCCCGGCGCAGGCCCGCACGGGCTGAGCCGATGGTATGGAAATTGCTGTTTCCCTTGGGGCAGCGCCGCCGCCGAACACGTTCGGCCAATGAAGAGGAGATGTCCGACATGCCGCAACCCCTCGGCCTTTTCGACGGGACCGTATCGCTTCTGCAGCGCACGCTGAATCTGCGGTCCGCCCAGCACCAGGCCATGTCCTCCAACATCGCCAACGCGGACACGCCCAACTACCGGGCGTTCGAGGTCGCCGTGGAGGAGGAGCTGCGCAAGCAGCGGCCGGACCCGGGCCGCATCGAATTCGTCCGGACCCAGGCCCATCACCTGCCGCTGAGCGGCTCGGGGGGGGCGGAGCGCGTGAAACTGCAGGCCGCCGCGGCCCCCGTGTTCAGCCTGCGGGCGGACGGCAACACGGTTGACCTCGACCGGGCCATGAGCGACCTGGCGGAAAACAGCCTCAAGTACAAGACGTCCGCCCAGCTGCTCTCCGCCAAGCTGAAGAGCCTGCGCAACGTCATCCAAGGAGGTAGATGAGCATGGACCTGTATGATGCGATGCACACGAGCGCATCGGGCCTTTCGGCCCAGCGGCTGCGCATGAACCTCATCTCCGCCAACCTGGCCAACGTCAACACGACGCGCACGGCGGAAGGCGGCCCCTATCGGCGCAAGGAGGTGGTGTTCACCGCCGCGCCCAGGGCCGCCTCGTTCCGGGAGGTCTTGAAAGCGCGCCAGGGGCAGGCACCCTGCGAGGTCAAGGCCTCGAAGATCATCGAGGACAACCGCCCGCCCGTCGTGAAGTTCGCCCCGCACCACCCGGACGCCGACGAGAACGGCTACGTCGCGCTGCCGCAGGTGAACGTGATGGAGGAGATGGTCAACATGATCTCCGCCACCCGCAGCTATGAAGCCAACGTGA
>JALOPD010000192.1 GCA_025454075.1 Desulfobacterales bacterium
CCGCCGTAGCCGCCGATGGTGTTCCAGCCCATGCCGTAGAGGGAGAACATCAGGAATTGGATCATGGTCGCCATGGCGAAGGCGGAGAGGGGAAACAGCGGGAACGCGAGCAGGAACGCAAAGACCGCCAGCGCGAGCATGCGGTCGATTTTGGGGAAGTCGGAAAAATCAAGGGCGTTTTTTATTGCTTCCATCCGAACAATCCCCTCGGGCTGATCAGCATGATCACGAAATAGGCGACGTAGATCCAGGTGTACTTGAACGACGTCATGGGCACGTCCGCCATCCAGCCGATGTCGAACGTGATGGCGAAGAAATCCCAGAAACCCGGGATCTCCATGATGAAGCCCACTACGAGGCCCGCAAAGAAAGCGCCCGGTACGCTGCCGAACCCGCCCAGGGCCACCACCGTGAAGGCGATCATGGTGAAAATCAGCCCCACGTAGGGGTTGACCGACCAGAAGTTCACGAGGAGCGCCCCGGCGACGGTCACGGTGGAGCCGCCGATCCCCCAGGCCAGGGCGTTCATGCGTTCGGTCGGGATGCCCATGTAGCGCGCCCCCTGGCGGTTCAAGGCGGTGGCCGTGAGCGCCTTGCCGGTTTTGGTGCGGTTCATCAGCAGCCAGACCGCGCAGAAGGCCAGCACGGACAGGGCGGCCACGGCCAGTTTGGTGGCCGATAGGATGATGCCCATGCCGATGTCGAAGCTCTTGCCGACCAGCAGCCCGTGGTGCAGCGCCCGGTCCTCGGACCCGAAAAAAAGCAGCGCGAGGTTTCTCAGCAGCAGCATCAGGCCGAAGGTGCCGAGGAGCTGGGCGATCATCGGGCCGCGCAGGAGATACTTCACGAACCCGCCGTAGCAGGCCACCCCGAGCAGAAAGCCGATGGCGCCTGCCAGCGGCAGGGTGAACAGCGGGTCCATGCCGGTGGCCTGGGCGGTCAGGAGGCCGGTGTACATCCCGACCATCAGAAACTCGCCGTGGGCGAAGTTGACGATGTCCATCAGCCCGAAAATGATCGTGAGGCCCAACGCGACCAGGGCCAGAACCATGCCCAGCAATATGCCGGAAGCGACGGCCCCGAAAAGGATGTCCATGATATGCCTTTCCTGGCGACAGGCAGCCCGCGTCCCCTCCCCCCGGAGAAAGCTCGGGGGGAGGGGACCTGGGTGATCCGGAGTCAACCCGCTAGAACTTCGGGAAGGGGTAGATCATGTTGGCCGTGGCGACGTTGAAGGGGTAGACGATTTCGAGGTCGATCTTGCCGTCGGCCCCTTTCTGGTACTGGCCGATCAACCCCATGCCCAGGGTGTTCTGGCCGATGTCGTCTCCGGTGGTGGCGAATTTGATGCCCTGCCAGGGCACCACCAGTTCGTCGCCGGGGATCTCGATGGCGTTGGCGGCCTTCTGGATGTCGGCCGGTTTCAGCGAGCCGGCTTTTTCCAGGACATGGACCCATGCCTGCAGGCCGGTGAAGGACCGGGCCGAGGCCCCGCTCAGGTCGTTGCCGGTCTTGGCCTTGTACATGGCGTTGACCTTGGCCGCGACCGGCTTCACCTGGGCGATTTTGGGGATGAACACGGTCCGGGTGAGGGACCCGACCGTGGTATCGCCGAGGGTGGTCACGAATTCCGGGACCTCGAACCCGGCGTTCTGGCCCCAGAGGAGCTTGGGGGCGGCCTTCTGGTCCTTGAGGGTTTTCATCATCAGGATCGCGTCGGAGGTGTAGGAGGCAAACAGCATGGCGTCCGGTTTGACGGCGGTCAGGGAACGGACTTCGCTGGAAAGGTCGGTGGCTTTGGCGGCGTAGAGGATCGACTTCTTGACCTCGAACCCGTAGTCCTTGCCGAATTTTTCGATCAGCTCGGAGACGGCCGCCCCCCACTCGGTCTTCTCACAGGCCGAGGCCAGGTTCATGATCTCTTTTTTCGGCACGGCCGGGACCCCCTTGACCTTGCCTTCGGTCAAGCCCTTCAGGAACTCGAAAAGGTCCTTGGTGAAGTAGACGTCATGCGGGGTGGTGCGCCAGAACCACTTGTAGCCCTGCTTGGTCAATTCGGGGGAAGTGGACGAGTCGTTGATCAGGGGGACCCCGTACTGCTCGGCCACCACGCTGACCGCCTTCGTCACCGCGCTGTGATAGGCGCCCATGAGGCCGTGGACCTTGTCGTCCAGGATGAGCTTCTTGGCCAAGTCGGCCCCCAGGGTGGGGTTGCCCTCGTGGTCCTTGAAGATGAGGGTGATCTTGGCCCCCCCCATGCTCTTGATGCCGGCGTTCTTGGCCATGGTCATGTTGATGTCGGGCATGGCGTTGTTGGCGATGTCGAGCGCCAGTTCGGCGCCCGACCGCAGTTCGCGGCCGGCCGACGCAGCGCCGCCGGTCAGGGGGAACAGCACGCCGATCTTGATCTCTTCGGCCGTAACCGCGCCGGGAAGAACCAGCGCGGTTAACAAGAAGATGCCGGCAAGCAACCGTGCACATTTCGATGAAATTTTCATGGCGGTCCTCCTTCGATGATCGAGTTAAAAGTGAACGGGGGTGGGGGCTGATGGTGCTAAACCCGGAGAGCGGCGTGGGCCGCCATTCCGACAAGTTGAATACGGTTACAGCACTCGTTTCGGCCTGTCAAGAAATTTGGCGCGATACTGTTTTAAGACGAGCGCCGAATTACAAAATCGTCAAATCTTCGTCTTTCAGGTCGGACACGAACATGTGCCCGGGGGAGTGGGTGATCACCAGCGGCAGCGGCACCGAGGTGGCCGCGAGCTGCGAGGTGACCCCGCAGGCCCAGAACACGGGGATCTCGCCGGGGCGGACGGTGACAGGGTCGCCGAACTCCGGCCGCGAGAAATCCTTGATCCCGATTTCGCGAGGATCGCCGATGTGCACCGGTGCGCCGTGGGTCAGGTGAAAGCGCGTGGTGATCTGCACGGCGCGGATGGCCTGCTGCGGGGTCATCGGCCGCATGGTCACCACCAGCTTGGATGTGAACGGTCCGGCCGGCCGGCAGTCGCGGCCGGTGACGTACATGGAGACGTTTTTGTTTTCTTCGATGTTGCGGATCGGAAGCCCGGCGGCCAGCATGGCGTTCTCGAAGGAAAAGCTGCAGCCCAGCAGGAAACTCACCATGCTGCGGTGGGCGACGTCGCTCACATCCTCCACCTCGGTCTTGAAGGTGCCGTTCTCATAGATACGGTAGCGCGGCAGATCGGTGCGCAGGTCGGCCCCGGCAGCGATGGCCGGCTCGAAGCCTCCCGGCTCCAGCACGTCGAGGAGCGGGCAGGGCTTGGGGTTGCGCACGCAGAAGAGCAGGAAGTGGAAGGCCTGCTCCTGGGGCATCATCACGAGGTTGGCCTGGATGTAGCCCTTGGACGCGCCGCTGGTGGGTCGGGTCCATCGGCGTTTGCGGATGAGATCCCTCAGTTCGCGTGGGGATAATTCGGCGGACATGGCGTTTTCCTCCTGATGCCTGCTGAGAGCCGTGTGATAGGTTCAGACGATGGTGATTTCATCCGGATACTTCCCGAGCTGCTCCAGTCCGTCCTTGGTGACGACATGGGTGTTCTCGATGCCGACGACGCCCTTGCCCGGAAAGATGACCTTGGGCTCGAGGGCGATGACCATGCCCTCCTGCAGTTCGAGCCTCTGACCGGCGTTGAGAAAGGGAAACTCGTCCAGTTCGAGGCCGACCCCGTGGCCGACAAAGCGGATGCGCTCGGCGCCCACGCCCATGAAATGGTCGCTGTACCCGAGCGTTTTGGCAAAGTCCAGGCCGAGGTCGTACATGGAGCCCGAAACCACGCCGGGCTTGGCCGCGATCTTGATGCGGTCCTGAAGGTCCAGCATGGCGCGGTGGGCCTGCACCAGTTCATCCGGCAGCCGGCCGATCGCAAAGATGCGGGCGTGGTCGGAGATGTACCCCCGGTAGACGAAGACGTAATCCACCAGCACGGGTTCGTGGCGCCGGATCGGGCGAAAGCCCGCGCTCTGGGCGACTGCCGGGCTGACGCCGTTGCCCCCGGTCGGGGATGCCAGAAAGCTCGGCACGGCGCCGGAGGGCCCGGAGAGCAGGTGGCCGTAGAAAAGTTCGCTGCCCCACAGCCGCATGCGCACGATGCCCTGGTGCCCCATGCGGCGGGCTTCGGCCTCGATGCGGCCGGCGAGTTCGATTTCGGTCACGCCTTCCCTCAAAAAATCGGGAACCCAGGCGGCCACGCGATCGGAATAGCGGGCGGCCTCGCGGATCAGCTCGATCTCATAGGGTGACTTCACCGAACGCAGCAGGCGGATGTCGGTCGACAGGTCGACGATCTCCGCGCCCGCGAAGAGCTCGCGGTAGCTGAAATAGAGATGGGTGGGCAGCACATCCAGCTCGAACCCGATGCGCGTCGGCAGCGGGATCCCGGCCTGCTTCAATTCGTCCGGGATTCGTTTGGCGCTGCCGAGCGGCCGGATGCGGCCGATGGAAGACTCGGCCCTGGCGCGTGCCAGAGTTTTGTTCACCATCAGCAGCGGCTCGCCGGCGGCCGGCACGTAGAGGCTGGCCTGCTGGAGGGTCCCGGTGAAGTAAAAAAGGTCCACCCGCTGCAGGATCAGGGCGGCATCCAGCCCCTTTTCCACCAGAATGCGCTGCAACCCTGCGATGCGATTTTCGATTTCCGATTCCGGGGTGTTCAGTGTCCGATCGTACATGCAGCAGCCTCCCTTCACGCCCGCCAGCACCTCACATAATGCTCCTCCCCGGCCCGGGTCAAGTCCTCGCCGAGGCACCGGCAGCGGTCGTCCCTCTCCAGGCACTTCGACTGGAACCGGCACCCTTCGGGAAGTTCGGCTGCGGCCTCTGCGGGTTCACGGTCGACGGCGGCCGCTGCCGGTTTTTTCCCGGTCCCCGGGTCGGGCACGGCCGCGAGCAGTTCGTGGGTGTAGGGGTGCAGCGGGTTTTCGAACATCTCCTCGGCCGGGGCGTATTCCATGATCTGGCCCTTGTACATCACGGCCACGTGGTGGCAGAGATAGCCCACCACGTTCAGGTCGTGGGAGATGAAGAGGTAGCTCAGCCCCAGGCGGTCCTGCAGGTCCTTGAGCAGGTTGATGATCTGCGCCTGGATGGAGACGTCGAGCGCCGAGACCGGCTCGTCGCAGATGACGAGCGACGGCTCCACGCTCAGCGCCCGCGCGATGCCGATGCGCTGGCGCTGGCCGCCGCTGAACTCGTGGGGGTAGCGGTCGACGGCGGCCGGCGCCATGCCGACCAGCTCCAGGAGGCGTTCGACCTGCTCGCGCACCCGGCGACGCTCCCGGATGCCCTTCATGCGCAGGCCCTCGGCGATGGTCTGGCCGACGGTCATGCGCGGGTTGAGCGACCCGTAGGGGTCCTGAAAAACGATCTGGATCTCCCTGCGCAAGGGTTTCATCTCCCGGTCGGAAAAGCCGCAGATGTCGGTTCCCTTGTACAGAATCCGGCCGCCGTCGGCCGGGAGAAGGCGCAGGATCATGCGCGCCAGCGTGGTCTTGCCGCATCCGCTCTCCCCCACCAGGCCGAGGGTCCGGCCGCCCGCGACGGCCAGGGAGACGTTTTCGACCGCGCGCACCCAGCCGACGGTGCGCTGAAAAAACCCGCGCCGGATCGGGAAGTGCTTTTTCAACTTTTCAATTCGAAGGATATCCATTGCGTTGGGTTGAATGGAGTCCGTTTTCCAACGTTAATCGTTTCAATTCCTGTTGAGAAGCAGTCAAATGAAAGCCGCTAAACGACAATGCAAACAAGGTTTTCCGTTGGCTTAAAGGCCCATAACATTTTGAACCGCCGTCTTTCCAGGCGGTTCAAAATGTGCACCAATCTTCGGCATCGCGGCCGGCCGCCACCGGGCAGCGGGCTACGTGAGTATCTTCGAATCGGCACATGCCCGGGACCTGGACGCGGCAGGCGCCGACCGCCTGGGGGCAGCGGGGGTGAAACGGGCAGCCGGCCGGCTTGTAAGCCGGGTGCGGCACGGCGCCCGGAATGCTGTAGAGGCGTCGGCCCCGTTTTTTGCGGCTGGGCAGGGATTCGAGCAGCCCCCGGGTGTAGGGATGCCGCGCGTCCCGAAAGATCTGCTCCGCGGCAGCGGTTTCGACGATCCCCCCGGCGTACATGACATAGACCCGGTCGGCGATCTGCGACACCACGCCCAGGTCGTGGGTGATGTAGAGCACCGACATGCCGTGCGACTGCTGCAGGCGGTTGATCAGCCGCAGGATCTGGGCCTGGACGGTCACATCCAGGGCCGTGGTCGGTTCGTCGGCGATGATCAGCTCGGGGCCGCAGGCCAGGGCCATGGCGATTATCACGCGTTGGCGCTGACCGCCGCTTAGCTGGTGCGGGTAGTCCGCCAGGCGCTGTCCGGGCGAATCGATGCCCACGTCGTTCAGCAGCTGCAGGGAGCGTTCGCGGATCGCGGGCTCCGGCAGGGACAAGTGGACCCGCAAAGGCTCGGCGAGCTGCTCGCCGATGGTGAAGACCGGATTCAAGGATGTCTGCGGTTCCTGGAACACCATCCCGATGCGGCGGCCGCGGACGGCCTGCCAGGCTTCTTCGTCCCGGCCGAGCAGCTCCTCGCCGCAGAAGCGCACGCGCCCGCCGGCGATCTCCCCCGGCGGGCGGGGGACGAGCCCCAGCAGGGCCAGGGCCGAAACGGTCTTGCCGCAGCCCGATTCCCCCACGAGGCAGACGGTCTCGCGCCGTCGGACGACGAAGTCCACGCCGTCCACCGCCCGCGCGACTTCATCCTCGCTGCGGAAGTAGACTTTAAGCCCTTCGACGGAAAGCACTA
>JALOPD010000193.1 GCA_025454075.1 Desulfobacterales bacterium
CAGATCGCCAAAAGCGCTTTTTACAACGCCGAAGACATGGACTACACGAAGCAGTTCGCCTACATGAACGAGGCCTTCGCCCGGCTGTGCACGGCCGATGACGCCAAAGAGGGCGTCCAGGCGTTTTTCGAAAAACGAAAACCGGTCTGGAAAGAAAAGTAGGCGGATCGCAGGGCAGCGCAGAAATGACCGACAAGAAATTCGACTTCTGGCAAGACCACTCGATCAAATACCTGGAAATGGCGCTCAAAACGGACCGCCTGGAGCCGCTGGAAAACCCGGACGGTGAAGGCCGCCACACCGGGGAGTGCGGCGACACGGTGGCGATGTTCCTGAAGCTGCGAGGAACGACCATCGCGCAGGCGGCCTTCCAGGTCCAGGGCTGCATGAACACCGTTGCCAGCGCGAATGCGGTCGCGGAGCTGATCGAGGGAAAACCGATCGAGGATGCCTGGGAGCTGACCCCGGAGCGGGTCATCGACTTCCTGGAGACCCTCCCCAAAGCCCACTATCACTGTGCCGAATTGGCCGTGGGCGCCCTCTACCGCGCCCTGGCCGACGTGCGCAGCAAGCAGCGGGAGCCCTGGAAAAAAATCTATTCCAAAAGCCGATAGCCTCACCGACCATCCAAGCAATTTCGAGACCACTACAAACAACTCCAACTTCATCTTTTTCGGCCGCAGGCCGAAAAAGATTCGGCGTAGATCTCGACCGGGTGCTTGACGGCAATGCGGTCGCCGGCCTGCGACAGCATGTCGGAGATCTGCAGCATGCAGGCCGGGCAGCCCGTGGCCACCACCGCGCAGCCCGTGGAAGCGATGCTGTCGCGTTTCAATCGCCCGATCCGGGCCGACAACCCATAGTGCTCGAGGTTGAAGCTCCCGCCCATCCCGCAGCAGTCGTCGGCGCCCGCCATTTCCTTGAGAACGTAACCGGGATTGGCGCGGATCAGGTCCCGGGGCTCGGCGGACACTCCCAAAGACTTCTTCAGGTGGCAGGAATCGTGAAAGGTGACGATCCGGCCGTTTTCGGACCGGGCCGCGGCCACAGCGACATCCATCCGCTTGACCAGGAACTGGGAGATGTCCATGGTCCTGGCGGCCAGGGCGGCGGCGCGGGCGGTGAGATCCTCGCTGCACAGCGACGGCCAGATCTTCTTGATCGTGGAGGTGCAGGTGGCGCAGCAGGTCACCAGGACGTCGAATTCGGCGGAATCGAATTGGTCCAGGTGGTAGCGCACCAACTCGTTGAACGTCCGCGTCTCCCCGGAAGAAACGGCCGGGATTCCGCAGCAACCCTGAGCCTCGGGCAGAAACACACCGACCCCGTGGTGCTCCAGAACACGCAACGCGGCTTCGGCCACGCTCGGGAAGATCTTGTCGATTAGGCAGCCGACGAAGAACCCGGCCTTGAGTCCCGATGCACCGGCCGGGATGTCCAGGGAGGGGCGGCGGCGGTGAAGCGGCACCGCCGCCAGCGTTCGGAAATGCCGGCCGGCCAGCAAGGGTGAAGCGAACCGTGCACAGGATGTCCCGACGATTTCGTTGACAGGGCGAGTGAACAGCTTCTGGAACAACGCGCCGAATTCAACGAGCCGGTCCAGCGTTTGGGGGTGGGCCAGCAGCCTGCGGAGGACGGCCTTCTTGACCGGCGGCAAGCCCAGGTAGCCGGCCAGGATGGCGCGGGCCTTGATGAAGATGTCGAGTACGTTGACCCCGCTCGGGCAGTTGGCCGCGCAACTGCCGCACAGCAGGCAGCGCTGCAGCCGTTCCCGGACGGCTTCGGGGTCGTTCAGCATTTCCTGCATGAGTCCGTCCAGCAGGACCAGCTTGCCGCGGGCCACATCCGCTTCCCGGCCGGTCTGGGCGAACACGGGGCAGACGGCCTGGCACATCCCGCACCGCATGCAGACCACCAGCTGGTCTTCCAGCTGCCGCATCAACCGCCTGAGTTCCCTGATATCCGCCATGTTTCCCTCGTCACCGTGCCGGTGTGCGCCCCCGTTCCGTCCAACCGGCCTTAGGCGCTTGCCGCGATGATCTTGCCGGGGTTGAGGATGTTGTTCGGGTCCAACGCCTTCTTGATGCGCTGGGAATACAGGATCGTGGCGCGGCTGGTTTCCTTCTCCAGGAAGCAGGCCTTTGCGATTCCGGTGCCGTGCTCGCCGGATAGGGTTCCGCCCAGCGCCAGGGCGCGGTCGAAGATGGCGGCGATGGCCTGCTCTACCCGCTCCCACTCGGCCTTGTCGCGCTTGTCCGTGAGAATGGTGGGGTGCAGGTTCCCGTCGCCGGCGTGGCCGAAGGTCCCGATGGACAGGCGGTATTCGCGGCTGATGTCGCCGATGGCCTTGACCATGGCCGGGATCTGGCTGCGCGGCACGGTGGCGTCCTCCAGCACCAGGGTGGGCTTGAGCTTGGCAAGCGCCGAGAGCGCGCTGCGCCGGGCCTCCCACACCTTGGTGCGCTCGGCCGCATCCCGGGCGACCCGGATGGAGACGGCCCCATGCTTCCGGCAGAGGGCTTCCACGCGCTCGGCGTCCTCCCGGACCTGCTCCGGGTGGCCGTCCACCTCGATCAGCAGGAGCGCCGCCGCGTCGACCGGGAGCCCGGCGTGGCTGAAATCCTCCACGGCCCGGATGGTGAAATTGTCCATGAACTCCAGGGTGGCCGGCACGATATGGCCGGCGATGATGGCCGAAACCGTTTCCGAGGCGCGGTCGGCCTGGTCGAAGACGGCGGTCATCGCGCGTTGGGCCGCCGGCAGGGGGATGAGCTTGAGCGTGATCTGATGAAACACCCCCAGGGTGCCTTCCGAGCCCACCAGCAGCCCGGCCAGATTGTACCCGGTGGCGCATTTAACGGTGCGCGAACCGGTCTTGATCGTCTCACCGTTCACATCGAAAAACTGCAGGCCCATGACGTAGTCCCGCGTCACGCCGTACTTCAACCCCCGCAGCCCCCCGGCATTTTCCGCCACGTTGCCGCCGAGAGTGGACACCGCCTGGCTGCCGGGGTCCGGCGGGTAGAACAGGCCCCGGGCCTGGGCGGCGGCGGCGAACTTGGCCGTGACCACCCCGGGTTCCACCACGGCGTACATGTCCTCGGAGTTGATCTCGAGGATGCGGTTCAGCCCGTTGGTGACGACGACGACCCCCCCGGCCGGCGGCACCGTGCCGCCGCTCAAATTCGTACCGGCGCCCCGCACCGTGAGCGGCAGCCTGTTCTGGTTGCACAGGCGCACGGCGCGGCTCAGCGCCTCGCCGTTGGCGGGTCGCACCACCAGCGCCGGTGTTACCGGCTCCAGCGGCGCGGCGTCGTACGAGTAGGTGATCAAGTCGGCCGGGTCGGCGAAGACATTATCCTCGCCGACCTGGGCCTTGAATTCACGGACAAGGGCCTTGGGCAGCATGGCGAACTCCTGTCGATGCGGTTTGACGAGATCGGCCGGACGCCTTCCACCCGGCGCGGCTCATCGGCTCCCGGGGCACTACGCTGCAGCAAAAAAGGCGGCGGCATTCCTGCGAATGGGTTGAACATATTGTAAAACCGACCCGGTGGCAAGGCATCGCGGCAGGCCAGGCAGGGAAGTCGTTCTTAAAATCCTCTCCTCCGCCGGGCCGCATTCGCTTGAATCGCCGACGAGTGTCCAGCAGTGAAAAAGGGACGATGGCGTAGCGAAGTCGGCGATCTGCCGCTGTCCATCCAGGTCAAGCTCCTGCGGGTGCTGGAGGAAAAAGTGGTGGAGCGGATCGGCGACAACCAGTCGGATGCGGCGCGGCGGCAGGAAATCTCGCGCACCAGCGTCTGGAACCAGATGAAGCGCTTCGGGTTGAGCGGCAGGGGTGAGCCGCCGAAATAGATCTGGCATCGATATTGCTTAAATCCGCTCCAGAGGAACTTGGCATTATCTACCTCCATTCCTCTCTCTCCCCCTTCCTGCGGGAGGCCTCGGCCCGGGTGGAGTCGCACCCCCGGGCCGGGTTTTTTTCCTGGCATGGTTTTTGGTTCCTGATTATGGCTATCGTAAAAGCCGGCTAAGGCATTTGCCGCCATCCTGTGCAAGATAAAATAGGGATGCTGTGGGAGAGGACTCTGTTCGAGTAGCGCGTCCTCGCGCTTTTCGTGAGCGAATTGACCAGACTCCAGCGGTCGGCTGGGGAGACAGCGGTTGGTGGAAGTGCAACCGCCGCCGGACAGGTTGAACTGAGCATTTTGCAAGGAATCGACCCTACAATTCGGGCATTTTGCACGCAATTTCCGAAATGAAGGAGAGAGAATTTCCCTAATAAACAAAAAAAGGAGACGTTGACATGAGTGAAGAAAACGTAAGAATGCCATTGATCGGAGACAAGGCGCCGGAGTTCACGGCAAAGACAACGCAGGGCGAAATCAACTTCCCCAAAGATTTTGAGGGAAGTTGGCTTGTGTTTTTCTCGCATCCGGCCGATTTTACACCCGTGTGTACGACGGAGTTCATGACGTTCGCCTCGATGCAGAAGGATTTTGCCAAGCGGAACTGCAAGCTGCTTGGGCTTTCTATCGACAGCATTTACGCGCATATCGCATGGCTGCGAACGATCAAGGAAAAGATCGCCTACAAGGGCATGAAAGATGTCGAGGTGACATTCCCGGTCATTGAAGACCTGAAAATGGATGTTTCCAGAGCCTTCGGCATGCTTCAGCCGGGGGCCAGCAGCACTCAAGCCGTGCGGGCCGTCTTCATCATCGACCCGAAGAGTATCGTCCGGGCGATCCTGTACTACCCGCTGTCAAACGGGCGGAACATGGATGAGGTTATGCGCCTGCTGGTCGCCATGCAGACGTCTGATCAACACGGCATTGCCACCCCCGCGAACTGGCAGCCGGGCGACGATGTCATTGTTCCGCCTCCGGGATCCCGACGTCACATACCTGGACTGGTTCATGTGTCTGAAAAAGTGCCCCAAAGACAAATAGCGCCTGCCCAACCATCGCATTGAAAGCGACAAGGGGCAGCCGCGCGATCGCGGCTGTCTCTTGCGCCTCATGCGCGGCGATAGGCAACGGCCCGGATCCTAAAACGCCTGGTGCCGGCAAAACCGGGATCGGCCCGCAAAGGAGTTGCGATCGCACCGTGGGAACCTGCACTCATCACCCGGATCGCGAGACCCGTTTCCAATGCCTGAAGCACAACGTCTGGCTTTGCGAGGAGTGCCTCAAATGCCGGGACCCGGAGCTGTATTGCAAGCACCGCTCCGCTTGCCCGATCTGGTTCATCGAAAAGCGGCAGAAGCGCTGGGACCGGGAGCAGGAGGCCTCCGCGGCATTGCCGCGCTGCCGGGTGACGTTTGAACCGGGCGCCAGAGCGATCGAAGTGCCGGCCGGAAGCACCCTGCTGGAAGCGGCCCAGGCGGCCGATATCCACCTGAATGCCTCCTGCAACGGCAAGGGCCTGTGCGGCAAGTGCAAGCTGGTGGTGGAGTCGGGCGAGATCGAAAGCGAGCCGACGACGCTTCTCAGCGATGCGGAAAAGCAAAAACGCTACGTGCTGGCCTGCCAGAGCCGGCTGCGGGGCGATGCCGTGGTCCGCATCCCCCCGGAGGCGATCCAACGCAAGCTGAAAGTGGCCGGCATGGGACGGGAGGCGACCGAACGGCTGAAGAACCTGGTCCCGGTGAGCGAGCCCATGCTGCGGGAGATCCCGCTCGAACTCTCACCGCCCACGACGGAGGACACCGTCAGCGACCTGGACCGTCTGAGCCGGGGACTCAAAAAAGCCGGTTGTGAGATCGAGAAGCTCACCGTGGGCCTGGCGGTGATACGGCAACTGTCCGAGGTCATGCGCCGGGAGGCATGGAAAGTGACGGCAGCGGTCGTGCAGCGCCGGAGATTCAACGAACTGGTCGAGGTCCGACCGGGCAACGGTCGCAAGCCGGCCTTAGGGCTCGCCATCGATATCGGCACCACGACCATCGTCGTTTACCTGGTCGATATGGCTGACGGCAGCGTGCGGGCGGCCACCTCCGGTCACAACCGCCAAGCCGCCTGCGGTGACGATGTGATCAACCGAATTGTCTGCGCCGAGAAGGACGGTGTTCAAAAGTTGAGCGGCATGGCGTTGGCCACCATCAACAGCCTGATCGGCGAGGCACTGGAAAGTGCGAATGCCAAAGCGAATCAGTTGAAAAATGTGGTGGTCGCGGGCAACACCGTCATGACCCATTTGTTGCTGAAGATCGAGCCGCGCTATATTCGCCGGGCGCCCTACATTCCGACGGTCGCGGAATTCCCGATCCTCAAGGCCGGCGACATCGGACTCAAGGCCCATCCGGCCGCCGCCGTGTTCGTCATGCCCGGACCGGCCAGCTATGTGGGTGGGGACATCGTTGCCGGCATGCTTTACGCCGGGTTTCAGCGCGAAGCGCCTCTGACACTCTTTATTGATATCGGCACCAACGGCGAGATCGTGCTCGGCAACCGCGAGTGGCTGATGACGGCGGCCTGCAGCGCCGGCCCGGCCTTCGAAGGCGGCGGCATCCGGTGGGGCATGCGCGCCGAACAGGGCGCCATCGAGAAGGTGGTCATCCAACCGAAAACGTTTGAACCGGCGCTCACCACGGTGGGGGATGAGCCGCCGCGGGGCATCTGCGGCTCAGGCATGATCGACCTGATCGCGGAGCTCCTGTCCGTCGGCATCATCGACCGCAGCGGAAGGTTCGCCGCCGACCTCAGCCATGCACGCGTCCGCAAGGTCCGGGACGAGCGGGCCTACGTCCTGGTGCGGGCGGACCAGACGCCGGCCGGGGAGGACATCGTCTTCACCGAGTCCGATCTGAAAAACCTCGTCTACAGCAAAGGTGCGGTCTATGCCGGCTTCACGACTCTGCTCAAGGAGGCGGGGCTGGATTTTTCGGCGGTGGAGCGAGTGCTGATTTCCGGCGGCTTCGGCCGGTTCCTTGACATCGAAAAGGCCGTGCGCATCGGGTTGCTGCCGGACATCGACCGCGCCAAGTTCCGTTATCTCGGCAACAGTTCGATCGCCGGCGCCTATCTGGCGCTCCTTTCGGATTCACACCGCCGCGAGGCCCGCGGCATTTGCCACGCCATGACCTACGTCGACTTCTCGAGCAATCCCCGCTATATGGACGAGTTCACCTCGGCACTGTTTCTGCCGCACACCAACTTGGAGATGTTTCCCAGCGTGGCCTGATGGTGTGAAGGAATCATACGGATGGCCCGGAGTGGCCTGGCCCGGCTTCCGGGTATTTGAAATGGAACTCCGTCAGATAGAGGAGCTTTTTGGATGGAACCGGAGAGAACGACGACGAATGGGGCCGAAGAAACGGCCCGTGATGCCGCTTCAGCAACCGGGGCGATTCCCGATCAGCAGAAGCCTGAAAGATCGGGGGTTATGAAACGATTCTTGAAGTGGCTATCCAGGGGGTCCCAGCAGTTCAGGATGAGCGGGACATCGTGCCCTACCTGACGGCCCAGGCGCTGACGCCTTGCCAGGTGGGCGGGGCAACCGTGGAGAAGTGCGCGCTCAAACCTGCAAGAACGACTTGAAACGATATGGCAGTCATGGTGGCTGCAGAGCCGAAGGGCTCGAGCAGGAAGCTTCCCGAAAATCCTACTACCGGCGATTTACAGGAGGAACCGCTATGTATTTCAAACAAATCACTGTTGAGGGCATGGGGTGCCTGTCTTACGTCATCGGCTGCCCCCAGGCCCGGGTCGCCTGTGTGGTGGACCCCAAGCGCGATGTTCAGGATTACATCGACATCGCCCGCAACAACGGCATGAAGATCACCCACATCTTCGAAACCCACGTCCATGCCGACCACGTGAGCGGCAACATGGAATTGCAATCCCGCACCGGGGCAGCTGTTCATTTTCTTAAAGGGTCGCCGGTCGAATTTGATTTCGTCTCCGTCCAGGAGGGGGATGTGTTCGAGTTCGGCGCCGCCAAGCTGGATATCCTCAAAACCCCCGGTCACACCCCTCACTCCCTGTCGATCCTCGTAACGGATCGCGCCCGCAGCGAAAAACCTTGGCTGGTGCTGACCGGCGATTGCCTCTTCGTAGGCGACATCGGCCGGCCCGACCTGGCCGGCGCCGAACTGATCGGCGAACAGGTCGAGAACCTGTACCAGTCTCTCTACAACAAGCTCGGTCGGCTGCCTGACAGCGTGGAGGTCTTCCCGGCCCACGGCGAAGGTTCGCTGTGCGGCAAGGGAATGAGCCCCAAGTCCAGCTCTACGGTCGGCTTCGAACGGCTCAGCAACCCGGTGCTGAACCTCACCCCGGACATGTTCAAGCGCCAGCTCACTCAGAGTTTCCCGGAGCGCCCCAAGAGCTTCACCCATATCATCGCCACGAACAAGAAAGGGGCGCCCTTATTGGAGCGCTGTCCGATGGTGAAGGACCTCTCACCGGCTCAGTTCAAGGCGCACACGGAGCGCGGTGCGGTGATTCTCGATACCCGCGACACGGCGGCGTTCGGCGGCGTGCACATCCCCGGCAGCATCAACATCGGGCTTGCCAAGCAAACCGCCAACTGGATCGGCATGGTGATCGACCCGGCCGCCGACCTGGTGCTCGTGGTTTCCGATGAGGCGGCCTACCATTTGATGTGCACCCAGCTGCACCGCATCGGCTACGACAACATCATCGGCTATCTGCATGGCGGCATCGCCGCCTGGCAAGAGGCGGGCTACCCGATTGCCCAGTTATGGCAAATCTCGGCCGAGAAACTCAGCCGCAAACTGGCGGGCAACGCGGAGTACCTCCTCGACGTACGCACCCAAGCGGAGTGGGACATGGGCCATATCCGCAACGCGCGCCATTATCCACTGACCGAACTGCTCAAGGGCAGCGTCCCGCTGCCGAAGGACCGCGAAGTCATCGCCGCCTGCGGGGTGGGCTATCGCGGGAACATCGCCGCCAGTTTTCTGCAGCGGCAGGGCTTCGAGCATGTGCACAGCCTGGCCGGCGGCATGAAGGCCTGGATCAACGGCGGCTATCCGGTCGTCACCGGCTGAACCGAAAGAGAAAAGGCTTTCAGAAAGGAAATCGCCATGCGATTCGTGGTGATCGGCGGCGATGCCGCCGGCATGAGCGCGGCCAGCCGCGCTAAACGCAATGCACCGGACCTTGAGGTCGTGGTGCTGGAGCAGACCCGGGATGTTTCCTACAGCGCCTGCGGCATGCCGTATGCCATCGGCGACGGCCGCCGGCAGCTCGACGAGCTGGTGGTGCGCCGGGCCGAGGTCTTCCGGCAGAAGCAGGGGATCGATCTGCGCACAGGTCACCGCGTGGAGGCCGTCGTGCCGCAGGCCAAGCATGTTGTCGGCTCCACATTGGAGGGCCGCCGCTTCGAGATCGGCTTCGACAAGCTCTTGATCGCAACCGGCGCCTCGCCGCGGCTCCCGCCGATTCCCGGCGCGGATCTGAGCGGTGTCATGGCGCTCAAAAGCCTGGAGGATGGAAGGGCGATTCAAGCGCTCTTGGCCGGAAAATCGGTGCGGCGCGCGGTCATTCTGGGCATGGGGTACATCGCCTTGGAGATGTGCGAAGCGCTGCGAGCCCGGGGCCTGGCGGTGGACATGATCAAGCCCGGGCCCGTGCTCCTTCCCTGGCTGCACGCGGACCTGGCGGCGGTTGTCCGGCAGGAGCTGGAAGCCAATCAGGTTCGGCTTCACCTGGGTCGGAAGCTGCAAAGTATCGAACCAGTGGAATCAAACCGACTGAAAGTGGTTTCCGAAGGCACGGAGCTGGAGTGCGAACTTGTCCTCGCCGCCACCGGAGTCGCGCCCAACAGTGGTTTGGCCGAAAAAGCCGGCCTGCAGCTGGGGCCGCATAGATCGATCCACGTCGACAAGACCTTGATGACCTCCTGCCGGGACATATACGCGGCCGGCGACTGCGCCGATGCCGTGCATGTCGTAACCGGCCGGGACGTGTGGATTCCCCTGGCCTTGCGGGCCAACCGCGCCGGCTGGGCCGTGGCCGACAATGTGACGGGCCGGCCGCTGGAGTTGCCTGGAGTGGCGGGCACGGCCGTTTTCAAGATGTTCGACCTTCAGGTGGCCCGCACGGGTTTGAATGTTTCCGAAGCCCGGGAGGCGGGATTCGATCCCGTGGAAACGGTGATTCAAAGCCGCAGCCGGGCGCATGCCCATCCCGGCGCCGGCACCCTTCAAGTCCAGATGGTGGGGGACCGCCGCACCGGCAAACTGCTGGGGGCCCAAATGGTGGGCCGGGAGGGCGCAGCCCACCGCATCAACGCAGCCGTCGTGGCCCTGCACACAGGAATGACGGTGGCGGACTTCATCCAGTGCGACCTGGCCTACGCTCCCCCCTTCGGCCCGGTTTGGGACCCCCTGCTGACGGCCGCCAACCAGTTGTTCAAAACGCTATAGCGCCCGGACCGACGGGGGCGGAGGCGGTTTTCCTATCCATTTCGGCCTTGGAGGAAGATCAAAACAAGAAGCTTACCTCACGATCCATCACCCGATAACCAAGGAGGGGGAAATGGCTAATTTCCTGTTTGTTCTGAGTCGCGATGACAACGAAGCCGCTACCCGGTGTTTCCAGTTCGCCAAGATTGCCCACTCCAAGGGGCACAAAACGAATCTCTTTTTTATCGACAGCGGGGTTACCTGGGCCAATTCCAAGCGGGATCTCACTGTAAAAACGCCGACCGGTGATTGCCCGAATGATTATCTTCCCCATCTGGTTGAAAACGAGATTCCAATTGGAGTTTGAATTCCGTGTGCCAAAGCTCGTCAGGTTGACGAGAAGAATTTCTTTTCAAACATGTCTCTGGATGGCGGCCCGCATCTGATCGATTTGGCGGCTGAAGCCAAGGTGTTTAACTTTTGACATTATTTTGAATCCTGAATTATTGAGCTCGATGAGGAGGGGTTTTTCATGCTGTACCGGTTCGACGGCAAACAGCCGACAGTGGGTAAAGATACCTATGTCAGCGACCTGGCGCGGGTCATCGGCGATGTCTTTATCGGCCGCAATTGCTATATCGGCCACGGCGCCATTTTAAGGGCGGACTATGGGAGAATCGAAATCGGGGACGGCACGGCGGTTGAGGAAGGAGTTATCGTTCATGCCCCTCCCGGCGAGACGAACCGGATCGGGAAAAGCGTCACCATCGGCCATGGTGCGGTGGTGCACGGCCATTTTATCGGCGATCAGGCGGTCATCGGCATGGGCGCCATACTCAGCATCTGGTCTGAAATCGGGGAAGGGGCGATCGTCGCGGAAGGCAGCGTGGTGAAACTGAAGCAGGTCATTTTCCCCAAGTCGGTCGCTGCCGGCAATCCGGCGCGGATCGTCCGGGAGGTAAGCGCCGAGGACGAGAAATTCTGGAGTTGGGGCAAGCAGCTCTACGTCGATCTGGCCCGAAAATACCTTCACGAGGGTATGGAGCCGGTACCGACTCGATTGTAAAGAATCCGGCCATGCCGCTTGGTGAATAGGCCGGTTTTACCGATCAGCCGGCGGAGCCATTTCCTGGCCCCGCCGATGCCACCGCTTGGAATCTGCACCATTCACACCTTTT